>CAZBIF010000066.1:10308-12404 GCA_964492055.1 uncultured Flavobacteriales bacterium | reverse complement strand
ACTACATAAGCAGTAGAATCCAGGCGGCTTTTGCTGATGTCGGCGAAAGGTACCCCATTTACGTAATCAGAGAATCCTTCGGCATCCCCTTTTTCAATGAAAATGGTTCGGATCTTTTCCAATGCCTCCTTTGCACTGCGGGTACCGGGGTAATTTTTCACCACCTTATCCATGGCATTCAC
Organism: uncultured Flavobacteriales bacterium; assembly: GCA_964492055.1. Classification (GTDB taxonomy): domain Bacteria; phylum Bacteroidota; class Bacteroidia; order Flavobacteriales_E; family Vicingaceae; genus CAZBIF01. The sequence goes on along the minus strand of CAZBIF010000066.1, from coordinate 12,222 downwards.
GGCCATATCGTCTTTCCCCTCATTGAAATAGATCAAGCCTGTGCGCAAATAGGCCTCGTCAAGCAGGTTGCTCTGAGGATAATCGTTGATCAACTGATTGTAGTACGCCAGGGCATCCTGATTTTTGTTGAGGATGAGAAAAGTTTTTCCCAGTTCATTCAGGGCATCATCGGTATAGACCGAAGTAGCCTCATCATTCACCAGCCGGATGAGTTTCTTGGTTTTGGTTTCGTATTCCCCTAAAACCCCATGCGCAATGGCCGATTGTAGCAAAGCGTAATCTGTATTGCTTACCTTCAGATTGGCGGCCTTATCGTAATTTTCAATGGCCGGTCGGTAGTTTTTATTTACGAAATAGCTGTCACCCATACGCAGGTAGGCATCATTCACCAGGCCTTTCATTTGAGGATCCGCATTGTCTACATATTCCTGAAACCAGAAAATCGCACTGTTGTATTTCTTCTTTTCATAATAACTATAGCCCAGATTGTAGTATCCTCGGGCATAATAATCCAATGAGCGCGCCCCTGAAGTGGAAAGAAAATCAGTGAAATGTTTGATGGCATTGTCGAAATCTTTCTGCCGGTAAAATGACTCCGCCAGCCAGTAAGTTGCCTGGGCCTTTAGTTTAGGTTTATAATTATGCTGCAGGGATATCTCAAATTTTTCTATCGATTCTTCATAATTCCCTTCTTTAAAAAGTTCAATGCCACGGTAATAAGCAATCCGTTGCTTGGCTTCCATCAGCCTGAAATCCTTGCTTTTGATACGGTCAATGGATTGCAGGGCCTTTTCGTAATTTTTGGTGCTGTAATACACTCCTACAAGATAATTGTAGGCGTTTTTCAGCTTGGCGGAGTTTGGATAGCGATTGATGTATTCTTCAAAAGCTAAAATCGCATCATCGTAAGGATGATAAGAAAGTTCATAAGCGGTTTTGGCGTAATTAAAAAGGGCATCTTCCGTAACTTCCTCATTCACTTTTAACTGGGAAGCACTTTTGAAGGCGCTCTTAGCGGTGCGAATATCCGCGGTTTCCACCGAAGCTTTACCAATGTGGTAATAAGCCGACTGGTCCAGGGTGTCATTCAGACCGACTGATTTTTGAAAAGCTTCGATCGCTTTTTCATATGCTTTTTCATTGAACCAGGCATAGCCCAGCTGATAATAGCTTTGTTTATCCTGTTGATTTCTTTGCTGGTATTCTTGCAGGTAAGGAATGGCTTTGGAAAATTGATCGGTTTTGTAATAGGCATCCCCGATCAGCTTTTTGATCTCCAGTTCCCTTTTAGGCGCAACTGAATCCAGCATAGGCGGGGCGTAAGCGAGCAATTCCTGATATTGTCCCTGCAAATAATAGATCTGTGCAATGTAGTAAGGCACTAATGCCCCAAACTGCGGATTGCTATTCAGCTTCTGAAAGTTCTCCAGGGCAGTCTGGTATTTTCCTTCTTCGTATGAGATATGTCCGTAGTAATACCTGGCGGCATGTACGTACTGATTGTCAGTATCCTTGATCTTATAAAAATAACCGGCTGCCTTTTCCTGCTGCCCTTCTTCCAGGAAAGCATAGCCAAGCTTGAAATTATATTCTGCCTGCTCTTCCCTGCTCAGATCAAGAGGATCAATCTTGCCCAGATAGGCAATGACAGCTCTGTAATCACGTGATCGAAAATTCAGATTAGCGAGGTTGAAATAGGCCTCGTTGAGGCGGGCATTGTCCGGGTGGTTATCAATGAATTTAAGTAACAGCGCTTCTGCGTTTTTATGGAAAAGCCGAATGGCACAAAGTGCATGAAAATATTCCGCTTCAATGTAAACTTCTGAATGCATATCCCGGGCTTCTTCCATTACTTTGTGGAATTCTTCCTGGGCAGGCAGGTATTTTTCCTTTTCAAAAAGATCCGTGGCGGT
>CAZBIF010000066.1:0-10298 GCA_964492055.1 uncultured Flavobacteriales bacterium | reverse complement strand
ATCCGTCCGTAAACACAAAACTTTGCTGACCGCATAACGGTAAAATGCAGACAAGAAAGAGGTAAGTCAGTATCCACTGCAAACCCTTGTGTTTTTTATGAAATGATCCGAACGCTATGCTTCCCATGCTATAAACCCATAAAATTACCGTCAACCCTTGCTTGGCAGGAATTCTAAACCCTAAGTTTTCAACGGGATTTTGTTAACAGGATTTTCGATTTTTAATTGTGTTAGGCCAGACGATATTCACATTTATGGCAGACAATTTTTACCTTTGTAGAAACCTTCACCGCATGAACGACTCCACTCCCCTGATCAAACTATCAGATGTAAACATCTATCAGAAAAAGCACCTGGTGCTGGCGAACCTCAATACAGTTATCAGGGCCGGGGAAATGGTCTACCTGGTGGGAAAGAACGGCAGCGGGAAGAGCAGTTTTCTTAAGACGCTGTATGCTGAACTCAAATTAAAAGAAGGGGAAGGGGAAATCGCCGGCTTTGACCTGAAAACCATCAAACGTAAGAAAGTACCTTACCTCCGCCGAAAGATCGGCATTGTTTTTCAGGATTTTCAATTGCTCACGGACCGCACCGTACACGACAATCTGAAGTTTGTAATGAAAGCCACCGGATGGAAAAAGAAAAAAGAGATCAAAGAAGGCATACAGATCGTGCTGGAAAAGGTGGGACTGGGCAACAAAGGTTTTAAAATGCCCCATGAACTGAGTGGAGGAGAACAACAGCGGGTGGCCATCGCACGTGCGCTATTGAATGATCCCGACCTGATCCTGGCAGATGAACCTACCGGAAACCTGGATCCGGAAACCTCCCTGGAGATCATGAAGCTACTGGTAAGCATCAGCCAGAATGAAAAAGCCGTTCTGGTAGCCACCCACGATTATGAATTGATCAGAAAATTTCCGGGACGGGTATTGCAGTTTGAGAACGAAACCATCACTGAGCCTGAGCAAACCATTCCATCAGGAGCTTAGCATTTTTTAGCGGATCATACATTTTGTAAACCTCCTGCTGACGTTGTCTGATCTCTTCCTTATTTAAGTTACTCTTCATGAGGTAAGGGATCTTTGTTAGCCACTCGGCTTTTGTTTCAGCCACTTCACAAAAAGTTTCCAGGCCGCTGCCATGTAACATATCCGAATTAGCGATCACCTGATTTCCTTCGATGAGGGATTTCAGCAATTTGATCTTTATTCCCGTTGGTTGAAAGGTGGGCAGGCAGATCAGGCGGGCGGTATGGATCAGTTCGTTTAATTTTCTTTCCGAGGGATTTTCCAATAGTTTAATATTCGAAAGGTCGTTTATTTTTTTTTTCAGCTCAACTGATGGCAATCTGCCGGCAATAATCAACTCAACTTGCAATTCGCTAAAGCATTCGAGTAAAAAACTGACGGCCCGCTGGTTTTCCTCCACTTGTAAATTACCGTGATACAAGGCAAAATCCATCGCTTTTGGCATCGGTTCAACAGGTAGAAAAGGATGAAAAGCAGGCAAATACCTCAGCCTGGCTTTGTTATTCCTTAGGGTTTCCATTTCCGCTTTATTGATCATGAGCAAAGTATGGGCAGCATTCAATCCATTCTCATATCTTTTTAATTTCCAGGCTTCCAGCCGATAGTACCATTTTTTGAAAAGATCCCGGCTTTGTAAACTCAGATAACGATAATAACTACTTTCCACATTATGCATGCGGATAAACATCCGGCGATCTTGTAGAGTGGGAAGGTGAATCAGGAAGGTACTGTGCAAGCCTTCAAAAAGTATGGGAGCCTGATTTGACAATAGGTTTGACAGCATCCCACTTGCAGCCCGGCTCTTTACTATGTAAGGAAGCAGGGAAAAGTGGCTGAGCCACCCTTTCTTTCGGGGATAATAATTCACCGCATGGCAGATCTCCTGTAAATGAGGATGAGGTTCCTTATGCGACACAAAACAATGCAAGTGCACTTTTACTCCTATCTGATGGAGGGCTTGCAAGCGGGCATAGACTTCGATCACCCCTCCATAGTCTGCCGGATAGGGCACTTCAAAGCTGATCACGTTCAACTCACTTACCGGCGGCTTCATTTACTAGGGTTATAAGTTTATTTTCCTGGGATTCCCAATTATAAACGGCAGCGAGTTTTTTGCAATTGGCCACCCATTTATCGTAAGCCGAAGAATTCATCATTTCAAAGAGACAGGCTGCAATGTGTTGAGGGGTATGGTTTTCAATGGTAAGACCTACCGGATAATCAGACAGCAACTTTTTTACTTCAACCAGCCCGGAATGCAATACCGGTGTACCCGCTTGCAAATAATCAAAAATTTTATTGGGAACCGCATAGCTGTAGCTTTGACAGCTTTCCTTTTCCAGGGAAACACCCACCTTCGCTTTTTCTGTGTAGGGAATGATCTCTTCCGGTTTCATCCGGCCCTTGAATTTCACCCGGTGCTGCAGGCCCATTTCTTCCACCAGCCTTTTCAGCTCTTCTTTAACATCCCCGCTGCCAATGATCATCAGCAGAGCATTATTGATCAATTCCATGGCACGGATCAACTCTTCCAGGCCCCTGTCTTTATTTAATGCCCCCTGATACAAAATGAGGTTTTCTTTGCGTATGGGTTCACTTTTCCTCTTAAAGGGAAAGTTATAGATCACCTGCACGGGCAAACCATACCTGATCTGATAGGTGCTGGCAATGGCCTCACTTACGGTGTAAGCAAATTTTATTTTGGGTAATATCCATCTTTCCAACTTCAACCATAGCTTCTTTTTTATGGGCCGTCCATTTAATTCAGGTACTTCGGTAAAAAGTTCATGGCTGTCGTAAATCAGCGGAATACCTTTAATTTTTGAAGCCAGGTAATTGGCGAGTAGCGTATCCAGATCATTAGCAAGGAGCAGGTCAAAGGGTTTGCTTAGTAAATATACCAGCAACTTTAGGTTATAATTAAGGTAAAACAACATGCCCTTTTTCCACCAGAGTTTGAAGCGCCTGATAGAATAAGGCAGCTGATCCACAGGAAGGCTATGGGGAAGTTCCCTGCCGATCAGGGTAATATCATAGCCTGCTGTGTATAGCGTAGTACTTACCTTCTGCACCCGCTGGTCGGTAGCGAGATCATTGATTACGGAAATTGCTATTCGATGCGGCATATTCGGCAAACGAAAATGAGCATAAATTATTTAACCCGCATTATGCATTAGAACTTAGTAGTGAGGCTTGAAAGTACAATAAAATCAATCTATTTGGAAATTTGGGCATAGCATCGCTATGGTCAAATTGAAAATAACAATGAAATGTTTGATTTTGAAGTAATTTCAAGACGTAATAAATTTTCTAATGCATAATGCGGGTTTAAGTAGAAATCTATCTTTGCATCTATGCAAAATAATGTTGACCTCCTCCCTTATAATTCCTTTGGGATTGACGTTAAAGCGAAAAACTTTCTGGAAATACATTCAGAGGAGCAGGCATTGCAATTTTTCAGAACCAATAATTTACAGCAAACAAAATTGCTGATCCTTGGGGGCGGCAGCAATATTCTTTTACGTAAGGATTTTGAGGGACTGGTGATCAAAAACAGCATCAAAGGAATTAATGTGCGGGAAGGAAAGGAAAAGATATATATACAGGTAGGTGCGGGTGAGAACTGGCATCAGTTTGTGCTATATTGCATTCGTCACCATTATGCCGGCATTGAAAACCTTGCCCTGATCCCAGGCTGTGTAGGTGCCAGTCCCATGCAAAATATAGGAGCCTATGGCATGGAAGTGAAAGAAGTGATTGAGAGCGTGGAAGCAGTGCGCATTGCAGATGGTAAAAAGCGCATCTTTTCTAAAGCGGAATGTGAATTTGACTACCGCAGCAGCATTTTTAAAACCCGGGAAAAGGATAATTATTTTATTACTTACGTCAATTTTATACTTTCCAAAACGGCTGCATTTAGACTGGATTACGGGGCCATTCGGGAAGAACTGAAAACACTTGGGGTGGAAGAAGGTAAGGAAAGCATTGGTAGCATTGCGGAGGCAGTGATCCGCATACGGCAGAGCAAGTTGCCTGATCCTAAAACAATAGGCAATGCCGGTAGTTTCTTTAAAAATCCGGTGATTGGCAAGCAGGAATATGAAGAGTTGCGTGCAGCCTTTCCGGAAGTCGTCGCTTATCCCGCCGGGGAAGATTTTAAAATAGCGGCAGGCTGGCTGATCGAAAAAGCAGGTTTTAAAGGGTTTCGTGAGGGAAATATCGGGGTTCACGACAAGCAGGCCCTGGTACTGGTCAATCATGGGGGCGGGCTGGGAGAAGATATCTACCGCCTGTCAGAAAGAATTATTAATGAAATTAAATCCCGGTTTGGTATTGAGCTGGAGAGGGAAGTTAATGTGATCAATTGAGCAGGCTTTGATTCAGCAGATGGCCACTCTCAATTAACTTTTTCAGGTAAGGTTTGCGGCGGGCAATTTCGATCAATTCCAGATGCTGCAAATTATGGCAATCACTGCCTAAGAATGAAATCAGGCCTTCATCGATCATTTGTTCCGCAATTTTCCTGGTCTCCGGGGAATAATGGCCAATGAGGGACAACATGTTCAATTGCAGGTGTACCCCTTTGTCCTTTAATTCCCGGTACTTTTCAAATTTACTATACCAGAAACCATAGCGCTCCGGATGGGCCAGTATGGGTTTGTATCCATTGGTCTGTAGCAGAAAAATAATTTGATTGAGATTGGGGGGTTCGGCCATAAACGGCAATTCAAAAAGAAAATACTTATCCCCCATGGTAAGCACTTCTCCTATGGATATCTTATCTTCCAGGGTTTCGTCCAGGTAATATTCAGCCGCGGCATCAAACTTCATATCCAGGCCGGTTTTTTCAATTTCCTTTTTTACCCGGGCTTTTCCCTCATTGATGATTTCCGGGGTATTGCGGTAAAAATCACTCATGATATGAGGGGTGGTGATCACCTTTTTATATCCGAGGCGCGCAAAACCCTGTAGCATTTTCATGCTATTTTCCAGGTCAACCGCACCATCATCAATACCGGGGATGAGGTGGGAATGCAGGTCCACCTTCAAAACCGACAAATCTACCGGCTCGATCTCCCCTTCCCGTTTAAAAAATCTATTAAACCAGCTTAGCATTGAAAGTATAACTTACAAATCAAATTACTGTTTAAACCAGGCAATGGTTTTAGCCAGACCCTCCCGTAATTTTACTTGCGGCTGGTATTGCAAAAATTGTGCAGCCCGGGAAATGTCTGCCAGGGAATTGCGAATATCCCCCTCCCGGCTACTGCTATGGTTGACGTGGGCTTTCTTTCCGCTTTCCTCCTCAATAACCTGGATCAATTCCATCAGGGTATGGCTTTCACCAACTGCTACATTGTAAACTTTTGCAGTGGCTTGTTTGTCTGCAAAAAGAGCTTTAACATTTGCCTCTACCGCATTATCTATGAAAGTGAAATCCCGGCTTTGTAATCCGTCCCCATGCACATTAACTTCTTCGTTATTCAATATGGCTTTTATAAAAAGGGGAATAACTGCAGCATAGGCGCCTTCAGGACTTTGATGAGGACCAAAAACATTAAAATATCGCAGTCCAACGGTTTCCAGTCCATAGGTTTGCTGAAAAACGCCGGCATACAATTCATCGGTAAGCTTACTTACCGCATAGGGGGATAAGGGACTTCCAATCTCCTCTTCTTTCTTTGGCAAGGACAGACTATCTCCATATACCGATGAGGAACTGGCATACACCAGGCGTTTCACCTGACTATCTTTTGCTGCGGTCAGCAGGTTTAGAAATCCGGTAACGTTAGCCTGATTAGTAGCCAGGGGATCTTTAATGGAGCGGGGAACAGATCCAAGGGCAGCCTGATGTGAAATGTAATCCATCCCCTCAACCGCTTTCTCACATACAGCCAAATCTGCAACATCGCCTTCCCTGAATTCGAAATTGCCATACTTTTCCAGCCGCTGAATATTGTTAAGATTACCGGTGGATAAATTATCTATCACCAGTACTTTCTTAGCCTGATGTTTTAGAAAATAATCCGCCAGATTTGATCCAATGAAACCGGCACCACCAGTGATCAGCAATTGCAATGCAGTGATATCGCCATGATGATGTACCTGTTCCTCCATTTATCGGTTGTGGTATTGTTCCTGATAATAATTCATATAATCACCTGAGGTCACATCCTTCAACCACTGCTCATTGTTGAGGTACCAGTCGACCGTCTGAGCCAGCCCCTCTTCGAATTGGATGGAAGGTTCCCAACCCAGTTCCTGTTTTAGTTTGGATGCATCAATGGCATAACGCAAGTCATGGCCGGCGCGGTCTTTTACATAGCTGATCAGTTTTTCCGATTCCCCTGTTTTTCGATTTAGCTTTTCATCCATGATCCCACAAAGTAATTTGATCAGTTCGATATTCTGCCATTCGTTATTGCCCCCGATGTTATAGGTCTCACCTACTTTCCCTTTGTGAAAGATAACATCAATGGCATCGGCATGGTCATTCACCCATAACCAGTCCCTCACATTCTCTCCTTTTCCGTAGACTGGCAGTGGTTTTTCTTCTTTGATGTTGTGAATAAACAGAGGAATGAGCTTTTCAGGAAACTGATTGGCACCGTAGTTATTAGAACAGTTGGATATTTTGATCTGCAAACCATAGGTATCGTGATAAGCCCGTACAAAGTGATCCGAACCAGCCTTGGAAGCAGAATATGGGCTATGCGGATCATAAGGGGTTTCTTCCGTAAAAAAACCTTCCTTTCCTAAACTGCCATAAACTTCATCAGTAGAAATATGATAGAAGATATGCTTTGAAAAATCATCCTTCCAATATTCCCGGGCTGCATTCAGCAAATTAACCGTACCAATGATATTGGTTTCTACAAATTCCAGGGGATTGCTAATGCTTCTATCCACATGGGATTCTGCTGCCAAATGTACAACATCAGTAATTGTTTTCTCCTCAAAAATAGTAGTCAGCTCTTTAAAGTTCTTTATATCTGCCTTAATAAAAGTGTAGTTATCTGCACCTTCAACATCCGTGAGGTTTTTCAGATTACCTGCATAAGTCAGGGAGTCTAAATTATAGATATGGTAATCCGGATACTTATTCACAAACTTCCGAACTACGTGAGACCCTATAAAGCCGGCCCCGCCGGTTATCAGTATATTTTTCATTATAAGCTCAGGTAATTAATTCCGTTTAATTTTTTCCTGTAAATTCCTTTTATATCGTAAACAAACCCCTTGGGTTTAAGCAATTTATCGAAATCCGTCTTTTCCATATCACTATACTCTGCATGATTGACTGCCACTACCACCGCATCATAGTTATCATGAGGCTCATCCATAAGTCTGAAGTCATAGTGTTGTGAAACCTCTTCAGCCGATGCGTGGGGGTCTATTACATGTACTTCCAATCCAAATGCTTTTAGTTCATTCACCACATCCACCACCTTGGAGTTGCGTATATCACTCACATTTTCCTTAAAAGTAGCACCCATGATCAGCACTTTGGCACCGTTCGCATTCCCCTGGGCTGCGATAATTTTTTTCGTAATGATCGAAGCGATGTAAGCTCCCATGCCATCATTCACCGATCTTCCAGAATTGATGATCTGGGCATGATAGCCATATTCCTTGGCTTTGAAAGTAAGGTAATAGGGATCTACCCCAATGCAATGTCCACCAACCAGACCGGGAATAAAATTCAGGAAATTCCATTTGGTACCCGCCGCTTCCAGCACTTCGTAAGTGTTGATGTTCATTTTATTGAAAATGATAGCCAGCTCATTGATCAGGGCGATATTAACATCCCGCTGGGTATTTTCAATGATCTTTGCGGCTTCTGCCACCTTTATACTGCTGGCGCGGTGTACTCCCGCCTTTACAACCAATTCGTAAACCTGAGCAATTTCCGCCAGGGATTCAGCTGTATCCCCTGCTACTACTTTTACTACATTGCTGAGGGTATGTTTTTTATCTCCCGGGTTTATCCTTTCAGGGGAATAGCCTACATGAAAATCCACACCGGCCTTTAAACCACTTAACTTTTCCAGCACCGGAACGCAATCTTCTTCTGTACAACCGGGATAAACTGTGGATTCATACACCACATAGTCCCCTTTCTTCAATACCTGGCCTACAGTATTAGACGCTGAGATGAGAGGTTTCAGGTCCGGTAGGTTATGGTGATCAATGGGTGTGGGTACTGCAATAACATAAAAACGGGCTTTTTGTAATTCTTCCAGGCTCGAGGTAAAACTAATATCTGCCCCTTCAAAATCTTCACTTTCCAGTTCCTCACTGGGATCCTGATGATTTCTCATCATTTCCACCCGGCGTTCATTGATATCAAAGCCAATCACATTTACTTTACGGGCAAGCTCCAGGGCTATCGGTAAACCCACGTATCCAAGTCCCACCACCGCCAGGCTTGCCTCTTTATTAACCAGATCTTTATAAATCCCCATTTATATTTTTTTTATTCGGTTATTTTCTATTTTATATTTTTCTTTTGATTCTTTGCATTCGGCTATCCCGTTCTCATCGAAGTTCAACCGATGGCCGTATTCACTCACCCACCCTAATTGCCGGGCAGGATTGCCAACCATCAGCGCATAGGGAGGTACATCTTTGGTAATTACTGCCCCCGCTCCAATCAGGCAATACTCCCCCAGTTCATTGCCGCAAATTATAGTTGCATTGGCACCTATACTGGCTCCTTTTCTTACAGGGGTAGGTTCATATTGCCCGCGTCGTATTACTGCACTTCTGGGATTGGTAATATTGGTAAAGACCATCGAAGGACCTAAAAATACATCATCTTCACAGCTAACGCCACTATAGATGGATACGTTATTCTGGACCTTTACATTTTTACCCAAAACCACGCCGGGCGAAACCACACAATTCTGACCGATATTGCACTGCTCACCAATTACCGCATCTTTCATAATGTGGGAAAAATGCCAGATCTTACTGCCTTTTCCTATATGGCAGCCTTCATCAATCACGGCTGTTTCATGTGCAAAATAATCCATCAGCGCTTGATGTATTTTGAAAAATCATGATGGTCCTTTTTGTAGAGCTCTTCCTCGGTCAGGGATTTAAAATACTGATAGGTAATCTTCAATCCTTCGGCACGGTTCACCTTCGGCTGCCAGCCGAGTTTTTCCTTCGCCAGGGTAATATCCGGCCTGCGTTGCATAGGGTCATCTTGTGGTAATTCCTTATAAACGATCTGCTGATCTGTACCTGTCAGCTTGATGATCTCTTCTGCAAATTCTTTGATGGTGATCTCGTCGGGATTGCCAATATTTACCGGCAGGGCATAATCAGACATCAACAAACGATAAATGCCTTCAATTAAATCATCCACATAACAAAAGGATCGGGTCTGGCTGCCATCCCCAAAAACCGTAAGATCTTCTCCCCGTAATGCCTGACCAATAAATGCCGGCAATACCCGTCCATCGTTTAATCGCATGCGGGGGCCATACGTGTTAAAGATGCGGACAATGCCGATCTCAAGATTATGAAAGGTATGGTAGGCCATGGTCATGGCTTCCTGAAATCGCTTGGCTTCATCATACACTCCACGGGGCCCGATGGGATTTACATTGCCCCAGTAATCTTCTTTCTGAGGATGCACCAGGGGGTCGCCATACACTTCTGATGTAGATGCCACTAGTATTTTTGCTTTTTTCGCCTTCGCCAGTCCTAATAGGCGGTGAGTCCCTAAAGAACTCACTTTTAAGGTCTGTATGGGTATTTTTAAGTAATCAATGGGACTGGCAGGTGAAGCAAAATGTAGGATATAATCCAGTTCACCCGGTACGTGCACAAAATTTGAAACATCATGATGATAGAATTCAAACTCATCCAGTTTGAAAAGATGTTCAATGTTCTTCAAAGTACCGGTGATGAGATTGTCCATCCCCACTACCTCGTACCCTTCATTGATAAAGCGGTCACACAAATGGGAACCTAAGAATCCGGCGGCACCTGTGATTAAAATGCGTGGCATTACTTGGCAAAAACAGGATTACGTCCGATGCTGATGTAGTCAAAACCATACTTTTCCATGGTTTCCCTATCGTACAAATTACGGCCGTCAAAAATTACTTTTTCTGAAAGGCTTTCTCCAAGTTTTTTGAAATCAGGTGTACGGAACACCGACCATTCGGTGGCTATGACCAGAAAATCAGCTCCTTCACAAGCATCGTAGGCGTTCATGGCAAACTTGATCTTATCTCCTAGTTTTTCCTGCAC
>CAZBIF010000065.1:12662-14838 GCA_964492055.1 uncultured Flavobacteriales bacterium | reverse complement strand
AGGTTCGCACCGATCATTACAAAAAGTACAGATACGGCCATTACGAAGGCCTGTTTTACCTGTACGGTAATTGCCAGGGCGGAACAAATACCCAGCACCTGTATGGTTATAGGGTTGTCGTCGTTCAGCGGATCCGTAAGTAGCCGCCGGTTCTTTCTTGAAAATAACGGCTCGCTGGGTTCCTTTACCTTGCCTTCCGCTGCCGTAGCTGTTGCTGTTTCACTCATATCGTCAATCTCTTTTAATACAGGTTGGCTTCCTGATTGCCTTTAAAATAAGGAACATATACATTTAACGTTCGTTCCATCATTTCCCCTACTCCTTTAGAGGTGATGGTACCACCGGAGATACCGTCTACCCGGTGATCTTCTCCTTTTACATCGGTGCCTCCTTTTACTACCTCGATGGAAACATACTCTCCGGATTTATCAAAGATGGTCTTTCCTACAAAGCGATCCTGAAACCAGGTCTCTTTGATCTCTGCTCCCAGTCCGGGGGTCTCCGTCTTGTGATCGAAAGTAGAACCATACACGGTGTTCATATCTCCTTCAAAAGCTACGTATCCCCAGATCGGTCCCCACAGCCCTTTACCGGCAAGGGGAACAATGTATTTTCGCTGACCGCCTTCTTCGAAAATAAAAAGCGGATACTGTCGCTCTTCCTGAGGGAGGGTCTTATATTGTTTTACCACGTCAATATCAAAAGCCGACTTATCCGTACCTTCCACTACCTTTCCTTCGCTGTTCAGCAATTTTTGATCTACAATGTACTGATCAAATTTTTGCTTGGCATTTTCGGGAGTAGCTTCAATTTTAACCGAAGCCAGGATATTCTGCATCTTTTCCAGGCGCACGTTCTCTTTTTGCATCGGCTTAAGGCTCTCGGCTGCAAATGCCAGTACCGCCGCAACCACTACCACAAGTATGGCAGAGAAGGTGAAAATGTAACTGTTCTTATTTACGTCCATAGGATATTATTTAAGCCACTACCGGGGAGGCAGCTCGTTTTTGTCGTTTTTTGATATTTGACTGGATTACATAATGATCGATCAGGGGAGCCATCACATTCATAAACAATATGGCCAGCATCACCCCTTCGGGATAGGCCGGGTTGAACACCCGGATCATGATAGCCAAGAAGCCGATAAGGAATCCGTAGATGTATTTCCCTGTGCCGGTCTGTGAAGCAGTCACCGGATCAGTGGCCATGAATACAATACCAAAAGCAAAGCCCCCAAATACCAGGTGCTCGTGAGCTGGTAACATCATGAATTCATTGGCTCCCCACAAATTGAACAACAGGCCCATTACATACCCTCCTAATACTCCGGAAAGCATGATCTTCCAGCTGCCGATACCTGTGATCAGAAGAATCGCAGCACCAATTAAAATGGCAAGCGTTGAAGTTTCACCGATTGAGCCGGGGATGAACCCCATAAAAGCATCCATGAAGGTATCTCCGTAAGGGGTGCCTGAAGCATCTACAAAGCCGGATGACCGCTCTGTGGCCTGGGCAAGCAAGGTAGCTCCGGTACTGCCATCGGGGAAGGGATTCGCTTCTCCGGTACCCCCACCGATCCATACTTTGTCACCTGACATCCAGGTAGGATAGGCAAAAAACAAAAATGCCCTTGCAGTCAATGCTACATTGAGGATATTCATTCCTGTACCCCCAAAAATTTCCTTACCGATCACCACGGCAAAGATGGTCGCCACGGCTACCATCCACAATGGGATCTCTACCGGAAGGCATAGAGGGATCAGCATTCCGGATACCAGGAAACCCTCATTGACCTGATGCTTCTTAATGATGGCAAACAAAAACTCCACTCCCAGGCCAACCCCGTAAGAGACAATCACCAGGGGCAATACTTTGAGCGCCCCGTAGCCAACCATTTCCCAGAAACCAGCTTCTTGCTGTAAAGCCAGGAAATGCTGGTAGCCGGTATTCCAGATACCAAACAATAAAGCAGGTACCATGGCGAGCACCACCATGATCATGGTGCGCTTCATATCGATGGCATCGCGAATGTGTGAGCCACGCCCGGAGGTGGTATGCCCCGGCACAAAAAGAAAGGTCTCCAGCGCATCGTAGGCTGGGTAATATTTGTGCAGCTTCCCTCCTTCCTCGAAGTTGGGTTTGATCTTTTTCTCTAGAAAATTATGAATCCCTTTAC
>CAZBIF010000065.1:0-12652 GCA_964492055.1 uncultured Flavobacteriales bacterium | reverse complement strand
AATCTTTGAATTAATTCATTTCTTTATGCAACATATCCAATCCTTTCCGCACAATGGTTTGGGAGGGTATTTTGGAGGTGCAAATGGTTTCGCACAAAGCAAAATCCTCCGGTGCCACTTCGTAAATACCCAATGCTTCCATCATTTCAATATCTTCTATCATGATAGCTTTGAGCAATTGCATGGGGTATATCTCAAACGGAAATACCTTCTCGTACTGCTCGGTCACCACGAAAGGGCGTTCCTCACCGTTCATATCAGCGGTGAGATTATATTTTTTACCTGGTTGCAGCCAGGAGACCAGCGCCCGGGATTTGGAGAATTTACCGGGATTGGGAGTGATCCAGCCAAACATTTGCGGCTCTCCCCCTTCAGGAATTACGGTAAGCTGATAGTCGAAGAATCCAAGATAACCTTCTTTTTCTATTTTATCTCCGGTGAGTACATTACCGCTGATGTAGCGGTTATTGCCTTCTTTTACAAACTGACTGAACAATTGCTTTGTACTGGCTCCTAAAAAGGTGCGGTAGTATTTGGCATCAGTCACCTGGGCACCGGTAAGGGCGACAATACGGCTTGCATCAAACCTGCCGGTTTCAAACAATCGGCCAATGGTTAAGACATCCTGGGGTTTTAAAACCCAAACAGTATCCCCCTTTCCAATTGGGTCAATGTGATGGATTTGCACCCCTACGTTACCGGCCGGGTGCGGACCACTGATCTTATTTAGTTGCACATTTTTAGCTTGCAAAAAAGTCTCATCGGCTTTAATGGACCCGTTCACCGTCAAATGAACTTTCCCCTCAGTTAATTTGGCTATCACATCAATCCCCTTTTGAAAAACCTTTTCCTGACCATGCAGGATAAAATCGTTATCGGGAGCAAGTGGGGCTGAATCAAAGGCAGAGATAAAAATAGCCTTTGGAGTATCTTCAGGGTTCGCGATAACCTCATACGGACGCTGGCGAATAAATGGCCAGGCCCCGCTTTTGCAAAGCTTCTCAATGATCTGTTTCCGATCGAGGGTGTTGGGATCCGCCGCTCCGAATTCTTCATAACGAACCTCCTTATCAGCCAGAATGATGATTTCCAGTAATTTTCTTTTGGCGCCGCGTTTCACTTCCACTACTTCACCGCTAAGGGGAGCAGTAAATTTTACCGCTTCCTGATTTTTATCGTACATCAGGGTGGTACCGGCTTTTACTTCGGCACCAGGCTTCACGACCACCTTGGCCCGTATGCCCGGAAAATCTGTTGGTTTTATGGCTACCGTTTCGGGATATGGGGCATCGGTGAGAATTTTATCCGCCTCGCCCACCAGTTTAATGTCTGCTCCTCTCTTGATTTTAAGCACTTGGGACATATTAGATGATCAGTTCAAAATTCGGCTGCAAAAATAAGACTATTCGATTTTCTTAAAAAGCCCTTCTTTGTACTTTTTTAATAGCAGGCAAGTATTTGATAGTCCATCCCTTAATGAGGCCTACAACCTGAGATCGGGAAAAAAATTTCACCCCAGGCAGAATAAAAACGCCCGAAGTTGGTTAGTTTGGCATATTGAGATATGATGAAAAGCATCTTTTGCCCGGCCCTAATTGCCCTGGCCACCCTTTTAATTTCAGCCTGTAAGGTAAAGCAGGCAGATCCTGATGTGAATTACGCCAATGTAGTGGACGATGAAGAGGATTATATTGAAATCCCCTCCGATTCAGTAGTTGACGACCGGCATGTGGAATTGCCCTTTGAGGAGGAATATGAAAACAATTCACCTCTTGAATTTAAAGATAAAGTCTACCATAAAAATATCAAGACCGCGCAGTTGTACATCAAAGGGGATCAGATGACTTATCCCGTAATTTTTCTCAATGATGGGAAGCAACTGGAATTGCACTTTGACGATATGGAGCGCAATTATAAAACCTACACCTATGATTTTATTCATTGCAATGCAAACTGGGAACCATCCGGCCTGATCATTACGGAATACATGGATTTTTCAATGGCTTTATCGAAAATTACAAGTACTCTTTTAATACCCTCTTTCCCTACATTCATTATTCATTGACTTTCCCCAATGAGGAAATTCGCTTTAAGCTTTCGGGAAATTACCTGCTGGTAGTGCACAACAATGGAAATGAAGACGATATCGTACTCACCCGCCGTTTTTATGTAGCCGAAGAAAGAGTCTCCCTCGAGCCCCGCATCAAAATGGCCACCCTGGCAAGGTACCGCGATAACAAGCAAGAGGTTGATTTCACCATCGATCACACTAATTACATTATCCAGGATCCCTACCAGGACCTGAAGGTAGTAGTTTCACAAAACCGCCGCTGGGACAATGCCATCACAGACCTAAAACCACTTTTTGTCAAAACCCCGGAACTAGTGTATAATTATGAGCAGGAGAACCTCTTCGACGGGAATAATGAATTCCGCTTCTTTGATGCCAAGGACCTGCGGTATTCTTCCCTGAACGTGGATGGGGTACAAATTATCAATGGCAAGAACCACGTATTTGTTTTACCCGAGGAACCCCGTTCCCACCGCCGGTATTATTTTCAAAACGACATCAATGGGCGCCGTTACATCAAGCGGGATGAAAGTAGGGATTTTCACACCGAGGCAGATTATATGCGTACCCACTTTACCCTGAAACGCGAACAAGCTGTGCAGGGAGGGGATATTTATGTCTTCGGGGAACTGAGTGACTGGCGCATAGAGCCGGAATTTAAAATGGAATACGTGGACGTAAACAATGAATATACCCTGAATGTGCTTCTAAAACAGGGTTATTACAATTACGCTTATGTATTTGTACCCCATGGCAGCGAGCGGGCTGATATGTCAGTTATTGAAGGTACACATTCCGTTACGGAAAATGATTATTACTTCTTTGTGTACCATCGCCGTAATGGGGAAATTTATGACCGCCTGATCCATTATTCCATAAAAAGCACCACCGAACTGAGAGAATAATTTGAAAAAATCATAATATTGTTGTTATCGTGTCAACCAGTATATCAGAAAATATTGCCGTAAGCGTGAAGGTGAGATTTGAAGAAGATCATTCCTTTCCTGTGAAACAACAGTATGTGTTTTCCTATCATATTTCTATCGAAAATCAAGGAAATGCTACGGTAAAACTACTGAGCCGCCACTGGTACATTTTTGATAGCAATGGTCAATACACCGAAGTAAAAGGTGAAGGAGTAATCGGAGTGCAGCCGGTGATCCACCCCGGACAGGTACACGAATACAATTCCTATTGCAACCTGAAGACCGATATGGGGATGATGTGGGGTAACTACCTGATGAAAAAGCTGGATGATGAAAAGCTCTTTGAAGTAAAGATCCCGGAATTTCAGATGATCACGCCGAATCGGATGAATTGAGGGAAAGAGGAAAGAACCTAGAGAAAAGAGACAAGAACTAAGAAAAAAGAGGTGATGACTCGTCCTAAAATTGGTTGTCCCTTTTAGCTCTAGTTTATATAAAAGTAATTTTTTTATTTTTAGTTCTTGGCTTAGATGGTTTTAACATGAGTTGGTAATGGTACTTCTTATTATTTTCTCTTCTTAATCTAATTTCAAATTCCAACGGTGAGCATCGGTTTAATGCCTGCTTTTTCTGTTATCCATTGTGATAGCCTACAGCTTTAGTTACATGTTCTTCTAGCTGGGCAAAATTTATAGGATTCCTGTGTTTTAGATAGCGATTTTTTTAAGATCATTGGTTTTCTCAGCATAGGGATTCCCCCAGGAGTAATAGTACATACTTTGGCAAATATTATACTTTCTACAGATTAATTGCTGTTTTTTTAGGCATGTGTCCGTTGATTTTACGAACTAAATTGTGTCAACTTTTCTAAGCATGGTCAAAGACCTTAGATTTTTGACCTTAGAAAAATTTCAATTGTCAAGCGGAATTGTCCCATTTAACCATTTACCCATTAATCAAATTACCCCATTAAGTTCCTCTCTTTCTTTATTTTTTCCAGTTCCCGCTCTACAGCCTGACTATCGTTCTTATAGGCACTCCAGTAATGCATGAGCACTCCGAAGCCCCAACCGAGGGTAACCCACAAGGGCCACATGCCATACAAATGGTCGGTACTTTGCCCTCCCATAATGAACCAGAGTGCCCAGCTTAACAAAGTAACTGCCAGGTAGGTATATGCATGTCGTTTAAATGCAATCCTTTCCCGGGCTTCTTCAATTAATTCTTTTTCATTGATATTCATAACATTAGATTTGATTTAAAAATAGATTAATTACAAATTTATTTTCCAGCCTACGCTGAGGATAAAACCATTGGAATAGATCGGCCTGCCAGGTATTTTTTCCGCTGAAGCGCCGGTACCCACTGCACCTGCTTCCAAAAAATAGGAAAAAGAATCGGCGAACATAAATTCAAAGCCAAAAATACCGTAGCCACCGAATTCGGTTGCATCTTCATCAATAGTTGAGGAAGGCAAAATAAGGATGCCTCCCCCTTCCCCGTAAAGCGCTACATTCGAATTGATCTTATAGGTAGCCGAAGAAATGCCAATCATGATATTGGCATAGGGCTGCCAGGTACTTTCTTCGCTTTTTGTGTCATAGTACTGTTGAAACATCATATTCCCGCGTAAATGCAATTCAATGGTATTTTCCATGATTGCTGGCGAAGTAAGGTTAATACCAATGCCAAAATCCTGTTGAAATTCATTTAGTTGAAAGCCAAAGGAGGCTTTCTCTTTATTATTATCTTCCTGGGTCATCCCTACTATCGTGTATAGAGTTAAACCCAGGGCTAAGCATGTTTTTGAAGGCTTCATTTTATTAATTTATGTTTACCTTTTTTAAATTCATTTCAAAGAACTGAAGCCATTCCCCCTTCATCTTATATTCGCCAACCTCATTCCAGCTATCTTTGGTCAGGCGGATGGTGTAACGGATCTCACTCCCCTCCAACGGAATATACCATTCAATCCGGTCCTCAAACTTTTGCATTTTATACGCCCCCTTGCGGCCATTGCCTAGAAAGGAGTGAAAGTCATATTCGCCCCACTCACCGCCGGCAGTAATGAGGGCCTGAGCATGATGGATCACCTCCCCTTCATGGGTACCTTTACCTTCGATCTGAATGGCCGTTTCCCCCAGCACATACCGTATGTCTTCTGTTTGCTGAAAGGGGTCTTTCTGCCGACTTTCCCGGTTCAGGGCCCAGCCCTCCCCTTCCCATTGACCAACCATAGAGGAGAGTTCCTTCATTTGTTTGATGGAGTTTTGATCATAATAAGTTTCCTGAGCAGTAACGGTAGTCAGGCTTGCACATAAGATAAAGATGCATAGATTCTTCATGAGGATTGATTTTTATTAATGTAGGATTTTAAGTGATTGACGTATTTGTCGAAAGCTTCTACCCCCTGTTTTGTGATCTTACATGTGGTAAGGGGTCGTTTTCCCTTAAAGGATTTTTTTACGTGGATGTATCCGGCCTTCTCCAGTTTATCGATCTGTACACTCAGGTTACCGGCCGAAGCTTCTGTTTTCTCTTTAATGAAGGTAAAATCTGCCTGCTCCACACTGATGAGCAGGGAAACTACCGCCAGGCGCAATTGGGAATGCAATAAGGGATCAAGCTCCTTAAACATAGGTTTGCTTTGAACTGGCGAGAAGATGACCCGGAACTATGTAGGAGGCCACAATCGCCACCATGAGAATGAGTAGTTGTATGTCGAAAGGTTGGCCAAATGATAAAATCCCGCATAACCAGGCGATGACACCGCCAATTACCAGTGGCTTAAACTTCAATAGGCGGCCACTGACAAAGGTGCCCATGCCATACAATAAAACGATCACCGGATAGGCACCCTGAGGACTAATGCTTCCCATACCAAACAAAACCGCCAGCAAGGTGATCACAAAGGCAAGCCAGAGAGCTGCCATGGCCCGGTCGGTATAGGTGGATACTTTTTTCTTCTGCCCTTGCCGGTAACCAATAATGCCGGAAACCACCCCTCCCAGAATCATCAACACAGGCCATGCTATCCAGTGGTTTTCGTAATCAGTGAATTGCAGCAAATAATAATTTATGCCCGCCGCTACCAACACCAACCATCCCCAGATCAGATAAAAAATACTTCCTTCTTTAATGTTCCCTTTAGCGGTAGCGATCATGCGCTCTATGGTTTCCAGGTTTTTTTGTTCTTCCATTTTTATAAATTTAACACAAATATAAATAAGTTTATAATATAAACCATAAAATGAAAAAAATTTTACTTAATCCATCGTCGGTGAACGTACCCTAGAAAAAATGGAGATAGCCTAGCTGAAGTTGATAGGTTTTCATCTGATTTCTCACAGTTAGCCGGTTCAAGTAGTGTATCTGAATTGCATTTACCCCATTAGGGTTGTATTCGATACCAGCGGAATACCCCAAACCCATTTTGTAATCATCTACATTTCCAATATCAAATGCGTTGTCGTTATTATGAACTACCCTTTCCTGCAAAACATATTCCCCAAAGGGCCCTGCCGTTAAGGTAAATTTGTTGCAAAACTGATAGGACAGGCGCAATGGCAATTGAACCAACACTTCATTAATATTGGCATCCACATCCAGATGAGCAGTTCCGTTGGAACCAATTGGAATAAAGGGGTCCTCCTGGCTTTCATGGGGTTTATATAGATAATTAACTGACTGGTACGCCAGGATCAATCCAGGTCGGAAAGAAAATTTATCAGAAAGCCTAATCAATGGTGCAAAGCCGGTATAAAAGCCCAATCTGCCACTTTGTTCAGCCTCTGAATTTTCATTCAGTATTAATTGGGTATAATTGAGTCCGACAGTGAGGCCAAGGCGGTTTTCAGACTGGGCTAATAGAGAAAAGGCAGAAAGCAAACTGCAAAACAAAAGACAATGATTTTTCATATCAAAGCAACAAGAAGTTTTCCCCTCTTTATTTACTTAAAACCTGCCTAAAAGAGAATTCTCATCCGGGTAATATCTTTACTTTAGTCAACTTAGCAATCGCTGTCCCCATTTTAAATTTGCCCTATTAAAAACGAATAAAAGAGGGGGCTATATGCAATAATTAGAAAAGCTAAGGGCCGTATTATAAAATTTTAATTCAACACCTCAGCCACCTTATCCGCAGCTTCCTGCAGCAAAATGGCAGAATGAACCTTCAAACCGGATTCGTCGATGATCTTTTTGGCTTCCTCGGCGTTGGTCCCCTGTAGCCTTACGATAATGGGTACCGGGATATCGCCGATGTTATTATAGGCGTCCACTACTCCTTGCGCAACTCTGTCGCAACGTACAATTCCCCCAAAAATGTTCACCAGAATGGCTTCCACATTGGGATCTTTAAGGATTATTCGAAAAGCTTTTTCTACCCTTTCCGCATTGGCAGTACCGCCCACGTCCAGGAAATTAGCGGGATTCCCTCCGCTGAGTTTGATAATATCCATGGTGGCCATGGCGAGGCCTGCGCCATTTACCATACAGCCTACATTCCCATCCAGGTTTACGTAGTTCAGTCCGGCTTCACCGGCTTCCACTTCTGTGGGGTCTTCTTCCCTGGTATCGCGCATTTCAGCCAGTTCTTTCTGCCGAAATAGGGCGTTGTTGTCCAGGGTTACTTTGGAATCCACGGCAATGATCTTCTCATCGGAAGTTTTCAATACCGGGTTGATCTCAAACAGGCTGGAATCCGTTTCTTCATACGCTTTGTACAGCGCATAGACGAACTTCACCATCTCCTTGAAAGCCTTGCCGGACAAGCCCAGGTTAAAAGCGATCTTGCGGGCCTGGAAAGCCTGCAATCCTACTGCGGGGTCTATTTCTTCATGAAAGATCAGATGGGGAGTAGACTCGGCTACTGCCTCTATATCCATGCCCCCTTCAGTAGAATACATGATCATATTCCTGCCATTGGCACGGTTAAGCAATACACTCATGTAAAACTCTTCGGTCTCATGTTCTCCGGGATAATATACATCCTGCGCTACCAGTACCTGATGCACGGTTTTTCCCTCCTTGCTGGTCTGGGGCGTCACCAATTGCATACCTAATATCTGATCGGAGATGCTGCGTACCTCATCCAGCGATTTTGCCAGCTTTACCCCGCCTCCTTTTCCGCGGCCCCCGGCATGTATCTGGGCTTTGATCACCCACCACTCGGTACCGGTCTTTTCTGTTAATTGCTTGGCGGCAGATACCGCTTCTTCAGGAGTGGAAGCTACTATCCCTTCCTGTATGGCTACTCCGTATTTGGCTAAAGTTTCTTTGGCTTGATATTCGTGAATGTTCATGCAATGGTATTTTCAAAAATGAATGTCAAAAATAGGTGATTTGTTCTCATAATTAAAAGATATTTGCCTTTCATAAAACTGATTTAAATCCATTTTAATATCAATCCACTGAAAATCACCCTTCCTATCCCTGAACTATGCTGAAAGCAGAAGGTATTCATAAAGCTTATGGCGAGCTGCAGGTACTAAAAGGGGTGAGCCTGGAGGTACAGGCAGGTGAGGTCGTGGCTATTGTTGGTAGTTCCGGAGCGGGCAAAACCACCCTTTTGCAGATTTTAGGCACTTTGGATCAGGCAGATAGCGGTGAATTGTGGTATGCTGATCAGAATATCAGTCATTTGAAACCAAATAGACTTGCCCGTTTCCGCAATGAACATATCGGTTTTATTTTTCAGTTCCATCACTTGCTTCCTGAATTCACCGCCCTGGAGAATATCTGCATGCCGGCTTTTATTAAGGGAGTGAATAAAAAAGTCGCGGAAAAAAGAGGACATGAATTACTGGAATTGCTCCATCTTTCTGAGCGCGCCCATCACAAACCGGGAGCCCTTTCAGGTGGCGAACAGCAAAGAGTGGCTACTGCCCGGGCATTGATGAATAATCCCAAGATCATCTTTGCCGATGAACCCTCCGGCAACCTGGATTCCAAAAATGCAAATAGCCTGCACCAGCTTTTTTTCGATCTGCGTAAAGAATTGAACCAGACTTTTATCATCGTTACCCATAACAAGGAGCTGGCTGCCCAATGCGATAGGACCTTGCATATGGTTGATGGGAATATTGTTTGAAAAAGAGTAGGGGCCTTTAGGTAAAGTTTGTCGTAAAGGGGATTTGACCCCTATTCTTTAATTTCGATTGCCTCCAGTTTTCCTCTTCTTAATTGCACACTTCGGGGTCTTAAAGATTCATCCTGACCGACAGATGGAATGACCTTTAAAAGATCAATATTATTTCCACTATCGCCAATTCTGTATTCCATGTACAATTCATTCTGAACACTCGCATTTTCGAACATATCGATGATATCACATTTTTCTAATTCTTTCCCATAGCATAGTTTTACGTTACTTCTTTTAGGCATAAAAGTGTGATGTAAGTATCCGTTCGGTAATATTTTAAACTTCACACTATCTTCCAGGGAAACATAATAAGCATTTCTATCATTGTCATTTATCCGGTAAATGATCAGCGTGTTTTTATTGTCTGCACTTAAATTACTTCGAGGGTGGATAATTTCGCCGGTAGCCGGATCCAGGGTATAGCGAATCTTTTCTTTGCGGGCTGCAGAAGCAGCAGCAGCTCCATATATTCCTCCCCCTATGGCTCCCCCCATTGCTGCCGCACCCGCTGCTCCGGAATTATCCACTTCATCATATCCATAGAAATAATATGAGTTTTTATCTGCTTCAATAGGGAAATAATCCCCTTCATGATAAACATATGCCTTTACTCCATCGTGAAAACCCCATATCCTCTTCACCTTTTTATTGTTAACCACATATCTGGGCTTCAAAGAGTAGGTACCTTCCCAGTTTTTTTGCTTCCGTTCTTTTTTATCAAATTTCAATGGTTCAGTAATCCCGGGCCGATCCTGAACAAATTCCTCAAAAGTTTTATAGGCTCCCGCAGAATTAGGGTAGTGAACCTCCTGAGCTGTTATACCAAGCAGGGGCAGTATTAAGATAAATGATAAAAATGCACGGACCATATTTTTTAAATTTTACTGAGGGGCAAGTTAAGTCTAAAAAGAGTGATTTCTAAAACTATATCCCGCTCACAAAGTCTTTAAATACCTGCTTATGTTTTTCCATATTCATTTGGGGAGAAAGTGCCACCCGTACAATATAGTCCTTATCCCCTTCACGGGTAGTTCCCTGTGTAGAAGTGGCAGGGATGGTCCAGTAGCTTCCTTTCAATTGACCGTAGCTCACACAGAACTTACATTCGTCAGGGATTTCCGTAATCATCTTTTGGATCAGTCGTAGATTAAGTTCCCGCTTATGCATTTCCCTTTCTTCTGCTGTATTTCCCTGGGCCGGTAAATCAAGGGAAAATACGGAAGGTGTAAAACCTTCATCAGCCAAAGTTTCTGAGACGAAATTGATCTTTGCATTGGCTAAGTTTTTTCTGATAAAACTGACGAACTCCACCGTATTCTGATACGCTTTTCTAATGCGCTCCTCCATGGTAGGCAATTGCTCTGTTAAAATTTGCATTTGCAAGGGAGTGGCCTGATTATCGCAGACCTTTAAATGCAGGGCAATTTTATCCATCAGCCCGCTTGCCAGTTGATTGGCTACGCAATAACCTGCAGTGCACTTACCTCCGGAAGGGAACTTCGAACCACTAACATAAGCAAGGGCCTGCACCGAAGATAACATTTGTCCTTCTTTCAGGAAGGGGACATTCGGACAAAAAGTTTGGTCGAGAATAAAAACCGGCTCTATGGAATTGTTCCGCGTTTTCGTTTCGCGCTTTTTTGATAGCACTTTCCGTAAGCCTTCCAGATCGGGGACTTCTACCCTTGGATTGGTTGGTATTTCCGCAATGATGTATGGGACCGCATCTTCCGCCGCTACCTCTTCTAAAACCTGATCAATACTTTGTACCATATTGTTTTCACGGTCCACAGCCAGGTCTATCACTTGTACTTCAGGCAGGCAAGCGGCAACACGTCGCGCCTGATCATTTGTGCCCCCGTAACAATTGACGGGTACAATAAAGCGGATATCTTTCCCAGGATGTTGTTCTTTGGCATGATGGATCAAGCCCATCATAATGGCATATTGCATGGAAAGCCCGCTTGAAGCGATCAATGGATCCTCACTGGTACCGGTAATCTGTTGGATGAGATCAAATACAGTTGTTTGATCTATTCTAATATCTGCTGCAGCATTCGCAATTGTGCTTTGATTTACTAAGTGCTTTAGAAGCACTTCTGAATACTGCGGCGTCATGGCAATGGTTTCCCTTCTTCGAACATGTTGAATATGGGGGACATATGCCTGATTTTGTGCCCCGTTAATCCACAATACACTGCCAAAATCAGCATATTGATGAACGTAAAAATCTACCGATGGTCTTAATCCCCTACCTCCTACTTCATTAGCTTTTTGGAAAAAAACCTTACTGCCTTCAAAATCCGGAATATTATCTTCACCATCTACCTGCTTCAGTTCAAACTGATAACCGTAAACCGAACGAAGGATCTTTTCATCAAAAGCTTCCGGCAATTGGCCGTAGTGGCAGATCAGGGTAGGTTGGCCTTTTAGTAAATTTTCACGCAGAATGGCCATAAGGGGAATGGTTGCAGAATCAAAACTGATCACCTTATCGGCTGGCAATTGACTTAACTTCGCGAGGGCCCACTCCAGTATGGAAGATAATGGATGACCTAAACGGATGTAATCAAAGGCGGTAGGCAGTCTATGTAAATCCTCCTTTTCTGCCTTATCTTTCCGATACAGTTTTTCAAATTCTTCTAAAAACTGGGTTTTCGCCCTACTTTCCTCATAAATATCCAGGCGGTGGGTAGTAAGCTTTAGCCAGTCCTCTGGCTGATTTTTTAAAACTTCCCCAATAAATTTCAATACTTCGTTAACCTCCTTCATAATCTCCATTTGCAGAGCCCGCAAAATAAATGATTTGGTTTATTCCAAGCCGAATTATAAGAAAGATATATGACCTCTTCCTTGTGCAAAAATTGAAATGATCAAAATGAGGGAATGGATCATTCTATTATACTCATCTGACACCTTCCTATCAAAAATGCGGAAGCGTTTAAGCTCCCGGTGGTTGTGTCCATTTAAAAAGCTTATACGCCGAGCAATGCCCGCAATTGATTGCCATAGTTCACGAATTGCCCATACGCATCGTAAGTGGCATTCACGCCCGGGTTAAAAGTACCGAGAAACTTCTTCTCCATATTGTATAAATAGTATACTCCGTTCGCACCTTCATACACATTTCCTGCGACCGCACCTGCGGTGTTATAAATAGCTTCGGGAGGGGGGATTAATGATTGCATGTTCTATTCGTTTTTATAGGTTTTAAACCTAACAGAAAGAAGGCTTGGGTGTTTAGCAGGTCAAGCGAAATCATTGGAATAATCCCGCAACTACTGTCAATATAGCTCAAATCTTGCTTTTCGGTTTCTTTCGTGATTTGTAATTCCATTTCACCTTAAAACATCAACCCCTTTGGCTTAAACGCACGGTAGATTTACATTTCTCTATTTACCCATTGATATATTTATTCCTCTTTTCAAATCAGAAATAGGAAATCCACCGCCCTGAGCGGCCTGCACTGAGCATTCTAAGATAAAAACAAATATTTAAGCTGCTAATTTTACA
>CAZBIF010000064.1:14772-15028 GCA_964492055.1 uncultured Flavobacteriales bacterium | reverse complement strand
CGTAAAGCAATCATCCAATTGCTCGCTTTCACAATGCCAGCAGAGCAGGGGCAGCAGGTATGTCAACAGCCGTTTTTTCAAAAGAGATAGGTTAATCCCCCCAGCAGGTACTCTGCCCGGGCCAGGTGGGTTTTCATGATCAGTACGGCATACCAGTCCCTCCCCAGGGGCAGTTGCCCAAACACTTCCTGGTAGGTGGGAGGCAGGCTGCGATCGCGGTTTTTCAAGTAAATGCCCACCTTCACTCCTGTACTCA
>CAZBIF010000064.1:6401-14748 GCA_964492055.1 uncultured Flavobacteriales bacterium | reverse complement strand
CCGAAGGTTAGCAGGTAATACCCTCCCAAGCCAATTTGCAAACTTTCCCGGCTGTTTTCAATGAAAATGGAATCCGCGGCCAGTGAGCGTTTGATCGCCGGGGTATGGTAAAGATCCAGGCCTCCGGCAAAGCTATTCTTGCGATTAACGGCTTTCTGACGGTAGAGATGAAAAGCCGTAGCCATAAACTTCGGCCCAAGCAACTGACTACTTTCGCTTACCCCCATACCAAGGCGGACAGCCCATTTCCCTGCGATGCTGCTGTCCTTCTCCACTTGTGGGATGAATTCAGCCTTTCCCCAGCGGTAAACCAGGCCCATTTCTGCGTGCGGCAGGTTTATCCCCAGGTTGGGTTTGCTGAAGGAGGTGTTGCTGAAATGGGAAAAGCCTAATTTACCACTTATGCCTATGCGGGATAACGGAAAATAGCGAACTTCGGCGCGTAAACCAACGTAAATATTCAGCCGGCTACCTATGGCGGTATTCTTGTAATTGTCATCCGGATGAAAGGGTTTTTCAATAAAGCCTACCCCCGCCAGGGTTTTCAGATGACTATCCCATTTTCTTCCTGCAGCCAACTGAAAACTAAAATAGGGCGCGAGTCCGATCCCTTTTCCCAGGGCAGTCTGGTGAAAGTTGAAATAGGTGCATTCAGCCCCGGCCGTTGGGTAGTTATGGCGTGCGTGCCAGGCCTTACTGCCGTTTAATTTTTTTCCAAAGTAGAAAGTTGTGGGGCTGAGGTGCTGCCCGGTAATATATTCCATAGTAGGACTGTGAGTAATGATAAAACCACCTCCCCGGTGGAGGCCGGCTTTAAAAAGGGCAGTATCCTGCCCCGGTGCAAGGAATGAAAAGCTCATGCAAACAAGAAAAACAGCTGATCTCACTACCCGCAAAAATATTCAAATTAATCCCCTTCGAAATCCATGGGGAAGCCTGTATCTTTACCCATAAAAAGATGGAGGAGAAGCTCAAAGCCTTTGGACGTTTGCTGAGGATTATGGATGAACTGCGCGAAAAGTGTCCATGGGACCGCAAGCAGACCATGGAAAGCCTCCGGCATTTAACCATTGAAGAAACCTACGAACTTTCGGATGCGATCGTGGAAGGCAATCTTGAGGAGGTAAAAAAGGAATTGGGCGACCTGATGCTGCACCTGGTTTTTTATGCTAAGATTGGTTCAGAAGAAAATGTGTTCGATATCGCAGATGTTCTGCATGGGATCTGCGAAAAACTCATTCACCGGCATCCCCATATTTACGGAGATACCCAAGTGAGTGGGGAAGAA
Source organism: uncultured Flavobacteriales bacterium (assembly GCA_964492055.1). GTDB lineage: Bacteria > Bacteroidota > Bacteroidia > Flavobacteriales_E > Vicingaceae > CAZBIF01. Next base: position 13,460 of record CAZBIF010000064.1, on the reverse strand, counting down.
GAGGTGAAGGCCAATTGGGAGAAGATAAAACTGAAGGAAAGCGGCGGTAAGAAGTCGGTGTTGGAAGGGGTTCCCAAATCATTGCCTGCCCTGGTAAAAGCCATCCGTATTCAGGATAAAGCCCGGGGGGTGGGATTTGACTGGGAAGAGCCCGCACAGGTATTCGAAAAAGTGAGGGAAGAGCTGGAAGAACTGAATGCAGAAGTGGAAACAGCCTCTGAAAAAGTGGAGGAGGAATTCGGGGATGTGCTTTTTTCCTTGGTCAATTATGCCAGATTCATCGGAGTGAACCCGGAGGATGCCCTGGAGAAGACCAACAAAAAATTTATCCGTCGCTTTACCTATCTGGAAAAGGAATCCCGTAAAGACGGTAAGAAGATGGGAGAAATGAGCCTGTCCGAAATGGATGTATACTGGAATAAGGCTAAAAAGCTATAATTGCTCATGGCGGTTACTGAAGCAAATGATGCCACTATCCGAAAAATTCTCATTCAGCATGAACGGGCAGTGGTAAAGTACTATGCCGACTGGTGTGGCAGTTGCCGCCTGCAGGCATCGCATTATGAAGCCATGTCAGAGGAAGAGAGATACCGAAATATGCTATTCCTAAAGGTAAACTCAGAATACAATCCCCTTGCAAGGCGTTTGGTAGGTGTGCATGACCTGCCGTTTTTTGCCTGTTTTGATAGAGGGGAATTATTATTTGCATTTGCCTGCCGGGAAGCGGAGGAAATGCGAAAAGAATTAAACCAAATGGCTTTAAATGCAGGTGCAGGTCATTAAAAAATTGTCGCAACAGTTTACCATTGAAGAGCTGAAACTGGCAGAAACCGCCTTGCTGAGCGGAAAAGCTCCTGCCAATACCATAGCCGGAAAAGACCGGGCGGAAAAACTTACCCATGTGATGGCTGCCCTATGGGTAAAGGAAGAGATGCAAAAAAACCGCACCTCCCTGAACGGGGCGATGCGGCAATTTTTTCAGCGGGTGAGGGAAGCTATTAGCTGATCTATCGCATACTGAACTGATAACTTTTACCTCCGACCGTATAGGTTGCCAGGCGGTCACAAGCCCCGTTGCCGTAATCCACCGTACGTGCTTCAAAATCTTCCGGCTTAATGGAGATGGTACCCGCTTTGATCCAGCGGCAATCCAACTGTACCTGTAAAGGATTGGTTATGGTAAGGGTATATGATTTATCATTCTGGGTTTTACCACTGGCTGTTCCGGTAATGGAATAGGCGTCATCAAAAAAATTCACAACCGTGTTTTCGCCTGCAATCCATTCGTTGGTGCGATCGCTCTCCCAGCTTAGGGTATATCCATTTACATGTTCCATACGGCCATTTCTTACCTCTACGGAATACACCAGATTATTATTGGTATTGCGGCTCAGGTTTTTTTTCGTTTTGCTGCCTTCGATCTTATTATCGTTGTGGTAGTAATTCTCTAGTCTGCTGGTAATTACGGTATTTGTATCCCGGTACTTGCCGCTTAGTTCGATGATTATTTTTCCCCGGCGGTAGTTCCCGTCAATTCCCAGGCAGTTTGTATCCCCAAAATCTACGGTAATGGTTTTTGGAAAAGTATTGCTTGCCCAGTCAGGGGTTACGGAAATAGTGGCGCAGTTACCATTGGTATAAGTGGCACTATCACTTTCCTTATTCGCTACATCGGCTACTACATTTTCAATTCCGCTAAAGGCGGTTTCAAAATCGCTGTTGGCCGCAATGGCATCCGTACTGATCTCATTGGCTTCCTGCTGAGGCTTTATGGGTTCACCATCGTTCTCATCATCGCAGGCTACAAAAGCAAGGCTGATCAGGCTGGCAAGAATAAATTTTTTCATAGTTCAGTTTGTTGAAGGAATAAATTGCACTTCAAATCCAATACCATTTTTATGGGAAAAGGTTTCAGCTATATAAAAAACCCCCTGAAACATCTCCGACCAGGTCGCAAAACTCCAGGGGGTTGAAATTAATGGTATTGTGCTTAGTTCTCTGAAAAGTAATCTGCAACACCGGCATGACTAGCGCTCATTGCGCTCTTACCTTCACTCCAGTTAGCGGGGCATACTTCCCCGTTCTTTTCGAAGTACTGTAAGGCATCAACCATGCGCAAAGCCTCATCCACATTTCTTCCCAGCGGAAGGTCGTTTACCAACTGATGGCGTACAACTCCCTCCTTATCGATCAGGAACAGCCCACGGTAAGCGATCAGTTCAGAAGTGGCTTCCAGTTCGTCCTCTTCGTTGTAGCGGTATTCGCCGGCCAGTACATCGTAATTATGTGAAATGGTTTTGTTGGTATCAGCTACCAGCGGATAGGTGATTCCTTTGATACCGCCTTGTTGTTTGTTTAACTGCAACCAACCCCAGTGCGACATTTCCGTATCGGTGGAAACACCTACTATTTTTACGCCTTTTTCTTCAAACTTATCCAGTTTTTCCTGAAACGCATGTAATTCCGTAGGACAAACGAAAGTAAAATCCTTGGGATAAAAGAATAAGATCACATGGTTCTTGCCCACGTATTGATCCAATGAGAAATCATCAACAATATCGCCGCCGTCAACCACTGCTTTGGCTGTAAAACGGGGCGCTTTTCTACCTACTAAAACTGCCATTTATCTTTGCTTTTTAGATTAAAATTTGAGCCGGCAAAAGTACACCTAAAGATAGGTTTACCCAAGCTTTTAGTTGATTAATGCAGCAGGGTGGTGAGCAGGGAGGTGCCGGCCCCTGCAAGCAGGGGGATGATCTTCTTTAATCGGATCTTGTGTTCCTCATTGGTTTCCAGAAGGATGGTGGTAGATAAGTGCAAAATAATGCCTATGGCTATGGCCAGACTGATCTTGAATAAGCCTTCGTCTACCTGCAAATGACTACCGAGGTAACTTCCCACGGGACCGATGGCGGCAAAAATAAAAAGGCTGAATATCACTTTGGCCATGGGTATCTGGTAAGCCATTAACAGGGAAACCAGAATGATGGAGATGGGAATTTTATGCAAAAGGATGCCGCCAAGGTATTCATGGATGCCCTCATCGGAAGTAAAATGACCGATGGGCGTAGCTTCCAGAAAAGCATGCAGGCACAAACTGATAAAAACCAGAAGGGGAAATTTGCCCATTCGTTTGCGGTGCACATGAATGTGTCCATGCTCGATACCCCCGGAAAAATAGTCCAGCAGCAGCTGCAGGAAGTAACCCACCAAAAGGTAAATACCCACTTGCATTTCATACCGCTCAAATAGTTCAGGTAGTAAATGCAGGAAGCAGGTACCCAACAGAAAGGCTCCGCTGAAAAGTAGCAGGGGCGTGATGGGCAGATAGCGTTTGAATCGGGGAATAACCACCGCCAGACCACTGAGAAAACTCACCAGAAAGAGGATCAGTAAGTACATCAATCTAATTTTTCGGCAATAAGAATGAGGCGGTCAGAAGTTTTCTCATCGAAGGGCTGCAATTGATAATTGCCAAAAGTATGCTTTAGTTTAAGACCGTGCGTTTGAAAGTAATCCTCAAAAGTGGGCAGGTTAATCAGTTTTACGTATTCCCGGTAATGATGATCTTTTTCCTTGTCCCTGAAACGAATGTCCTTCACGATAAAATTACCTTCTATGAATTTTTCAATATGGAACTTCAAGGAGCCCCGTTCAATGTCTTCTGCCTGCGGGAGTTTTCTGCAGGCTTTATTTATGTTTAGGTAATCCAGCACCAGTAGCCCCCCGCTCTTTAAAGCCTGACTAAGGGAGTGGATCACTTTTCGATTGTCCCCTTCCTGCAGGAAATAACCAAAGCTGGTAAATAGATTTAGGCTCAGGTCAAATTGCCGGGAGTAGGGTAAATAGCGCATATCTGCCACTTCAAAGTGCAGGGTAGGATTACTGAATTTTTTTGCATGGGCAATGCTTTCCCTGCTGAGATCAACCCCTGTAACTTCATACCCCAATTGATTTACCTGAATGGCATGCCGACCTTTCCCACAAGCCAGGTCCAGTACCTTTGCGGTAGGGGAAGGTGACAGAAAACCAAACAAATTATTGATAAAAAGCCCTGCTTCATCTTCGTCCCGATGTTGATAGAGTAGATGATAATGGTCAGAATCAAACCATTCGGCAAACCAGTTTTTCAAAACAGAAAGGGTTTAGATAAAGGGCCAAAAGTAGTCAATCAATCAGGCTCAACCGTGGATGAATACTTTAATTCCTATAAAAAATTTGAGCAAAGTTTTGTTTTGTATTACAATTTTAGCGTATTTCGTAACGCTGAAAATGCATAGTTTATAAAACCATCTACTAGTGCCAGTGCTGCTGACTGACTTTAGCTATTTCCGACTTATTCATGGGAGTTGATATTTTTGATTTCTATAATAAAATGGAGAAGGATAATATAATGCTGTCCTTTAAAGGTAGTGTTACCTCGGAATTGCTTACTTCGGTGCTCCAGATTATGGAGACTAAAATGGACCGGATGAATGAACCGTCCAAAATGAAGAAGAAGGTCTACAATATTCTGGTGGAAGCCCTGCAAAATCTATATCATCATCTGGACAAGCAACCGGAGGATGCAGCAAGGGGATTTAATACGGTTATTTTCATGGTAGGAAAGGATGAAGATTCCTACTCTATCTTTACCGGAAATTACATAAAGAACGAAAATGCCGATAAGCTTAAGGAAAAGCTGGACAAGATAAATTCCTTGGACAGTGATGGTTTAAAAGAGTATTACAAAGAAGTATTAAATAACGGAATGATGTCTGATAAAGGTGGAGGCGGCCTCGGCATGATCGATATTGCCCGTAAGTCAGGTCAGAAACTGGACTATGACTTTCAGAAAATAGATGACGATCATTCTTTTTATAGTTTGAACATTAAAATTGCACAATAAATTCTCAATCAAAGATGGAAAAATTAACAATTGAAGGAACCCCTAAGACCCCAACCATTAAATTCAATCCGGAGGAGGGTAAACTATTGATACAGGGACGCTCAATCCCGGAAAACTCCATTGAGTTTTACAAACCTTTGGTTGATTCACTGGAAAGTTATGCCAACCAGCCGAAACCGAAAACGGATGTGGATATCATTCTTGAGTATTTCAATACTTCTTCTTCCAAGTGTATCCTCGATGTGTTCAAAAAGCTGGAGAAGATCAATTCGGATAGCAGCGAAGTAATGATCAACTGGCATTACGAGGAAGACGATGAGGATATGCTGGAGGCCGGGGAAGATTACCAGGCGATCATCAATATCCCTTTCAAAATGATAGAAATCGAGGAATAGTTTTCCGGTAAATCCATCTGAATAAAGAACAAAGCCTTCCCCCGGGGAGGCTTTATTTTTACCTGACTTTTACTTGTTGCTTTTATAAAGAGAACCCAGGAAGTTCAGTAGACTACGCAAGCCGTCATAATAAAGTAACACGGCCAGTAGTACCGAAAACAGCCACAATACCATTAAGTTAGCTGAATAGGTGGTAATATATGTGCCGAATAATTTTTTAGTAGGTGCCAGGAAGTGGGCCCTGAACCCTTCCGCATCCTTATAAATGGGGTCTGCACGCTGGATCAGTTGATTTTTCCATTCAATCACCTTTTCCAGTTCATTTTTATTGGTTACCAGGTTTTCCAGGGATTCATTCGTATAGGCATTTTTCATCGCCACAAAAGCAGCCTTGTCCTCTTCTGTCTGGTTCAATTCTATTAATAACTGATCTTTCTCGTTATTATAGAAATTATATTCCTTTATGTAATATTCATTCAGTTCATCCAGGTAATCCCTGATCTCCGCTATCATTTCCCGGTCCACGGCAGTTTCCATAATCCGGTCGGGCTCTTCGAATTGCAGATGGGGATTTCTTTCGTTTTCCTCCACAATTTCGTTGTATATGAGGGTTCTGGCATTTTCCTTTTCTTCCATTTTTCCCCCTTCATCGTAATGGTGATCGAGGAAATTCAATTTGTCGCGTAGCCTGCTCAACCAGAAATTTTTCCTAAAACTGGCTGCTTTGATGTCTTTATCAATGTAATAAAACTGTTCATTGAATTTGTTATTCTTAAATTGGTATACTGCCAACGCTTCAAAAGCCCATTTGGAAGCCATGATCTCCCCGGCCAGGGGGACTTTTTTCTGAACAGTGATGACCGGGTTTAATTTTTCAAATTTAACGATCACCCCGCTTAGGATCAGTTGGGGGATGATGAGAAAGGGGATGAGGATATAAATGGTGACAGCTGAATCAAAAGCTGCGGAAATATTTAACCCAAGCATATTGGCAAAACAGGCGGTGGAGAAAAGTACCAGCCAGTATTCCACATACATGCCCCTAATTTCTAATATACTGTTCCCTACCAGCACAAAGGTGAGGATCTGTATAGCGGAAACGGCGAACATGATGAAAATCTTGGAAAAGAGATAGCTGCCTTTACTCAGGTTGAGGAACTTCTCCCGTTTTAATATTTTACGGTCCCTGATAATCTCTTCGGCACTTACAGTTAAACCAAGAAATAGCGCCACGATAACACTCATAAAGATATAGGCCGTAAGGTTGTCGTTCTCCCGAAAAATATATCCGCTATTTCCGGCAGCATCTGAGCTGGAATATTTTATAATAAAGGACAAGATCAAGGCAAGCACCGGGGCTTCCAGAAAGTTGATGAGCAGGTATTGTTTATTGGTCAGTTTGGATAGCACATCCCGGGTAATGAATACTTTGAATTGCTTCCACACGTTGGGGATCTTCAGGTTACTAACCGGCTCATGACTGGCCATTTCCACCTTTTGATAGTCCGATTTGATGTGGTCCTTGTATTTCTTGTACCAATCCCGCGGGGCCACCCTGCGGTGGTCGGTCTGATTACCGTATTCATCAAGTATTTTCGACTCGATGATATTGAATATCTGTTCGGGATTTACATTTCCGCATTGGGGGCACTCACTTTCCACCGCATTGGCCTGCTGGGTTTGTAATTTAAAATAAACGATGGCATCCACGGGATTTCCGCTGTAGATAAGGTAACCTCCCGTATCCAGGATGATCAGTTTGTCGAACATCTTAAA
>CAZBIF010000064.1:2598-6339 GCA_964492055.1 uncultured Flavobacteriales bacterium | reverse complement strand
CGGAAGAAGGTTGGTGGATCACCACGAAGATCAATTTCCCTCTCAGGGTCAATTCTTTCAGCAGGTCCATGATGTTCTCCGAATCCCTGGAAGAAAGGCCGGAGGTAGGTTCGTCTACGAAGAGGATGGAAGGTTCGCGGATCAGTTCCAGGGCAATGTTTACCCGCTTGCGTTGGCCGCCGCTGATGGTTTTATCGAGGGGGCTGCCTACTTTCAGGTGCTTGATCTCATACAGGCCCAAACTGTGGAGTACCCGAAAGGATAGGCGAGCGATCTGCATATTGGAAAGATCTCCGAAGCACAGTTTGGCATTGTAAAAAATGTTCTGAAAAACGGTTAATTCCTCGATCAATAGGTCATCCTGGCTCACGTAGCCGATCACCCCTTCCATTTTATCTTTATTGGCCTCGTCGTGTATATCAAAGCCATTGATCAGGACCTGCCCTGTAGTAGGCTGATAATTGCCGTTCAGCACATTCAGCAAAGTAGATTTTCCCGCCCCACTTGCGCCCATGATGCCCACCAGGTTTCCTGATTCCTCATTGATGGTCATGGGGTGAAGCCCAATGTTCCCGTTCTTAAAGCGGTAGGTAATTCGCTCCACGCAGAAGGAGGTCTTTTCCACCCCGGTATCCGTCAGGAACTTGTTGATAATGTCGCTGTAGTAAATCGGATTAACCTTGGAACCTCTCAGGGAAGAACCCTGGGTGAGTACGTAGGTCTTGCGGGGGTTGATCAGCTGCCCGTTGAGTTGCAATTCCGTAGTACCAAAGTATTTCAGGAACAACATATTCACACTGCTGATATAGAGTATCCGCGCCTGTCCGTCGAGGCCCACCGCCTGAATGTGATGGTAGTTTTGCTCTTCCGGCTTCTCTATCGCTTTGCGGTTGATAAGCAGTATATCCTGGGATAGATTTAGTTCCCCTTCTGCCGCACTCACGAAATCATGGATGAGCGTATATTCCCGCCGGGAAATATTAAATACATCAGCAACCGTATCTACGAATTCAATGGCTTGCTGTGTATCGTTGTTGTTCTGGAAGATAAATTCCAGTAACTGCACCAATACGTATATTTTCTGCTTTTGGGTAAGTTCCTTATTTATCTCAGAACAGATCTTCAGGACTTTGACCGAGTTCAGGGAGGTCCTTTTACGGGCCTTGGTACCTTCCCTTTTCTTATTCTGCTCGTTGTAATACCTGTCGTAAACCAGCAGATACTCCTCTACTAATTCCTTATTTAATTGTTCATCGAGAAACTGCCTTACAAACTCGCGGCTGTTGGTATTGTCACGACCCACATTTGCCACAATGGCAAATAGTTGCATGAGGGCTTTTAATATTCTTTCACTCATCTAGATGGCAGCTGAAATTGGAATTTTTCAGATCGTGAAAATAATGAAAATGAAGGCTTTGTTCCCCCACTTGGAAAGAGTATATGCTATTTAGTTATGGTTTAAAACCTACCAGCAGGACCGCACAACCTGATTCTGCTTTTTCCCTGTTCAGGTTAGCTTCTACTATCACATCCAGGGTATGGGTTACTTTAAAGTCCCAATAAGGAGCAAGTTCGTATTGTTGATTGCTGAATATTTCGTTTCGCTCGTCGTCATATAACCTGAAAATCAGATTGCCGTTAGTTAGTCCACTGCAGGCGCCAAAGCGGTAAGTGCTGCCCCCGTATAAGGTCAGGTGAAACTCAGCGGTCTGATCTTCTATCAACAAGGCGCGGTATTCCTGTCCGTCAGATAAATAATCCTTCGTGAAGTTTTTACTGCATATGATGGCAATGGTATCACACTGGGCTACAGCAAATTGCGTACTCCCAACCCATACAAAAAGACTTAGAAATATATAAAAAACACTTTTCATCATCACTGAATTATACTGTTTCTAATGGCGGTGATCTTGTCGGTAATATTCTGCAGTTGTTCTTTGCTCATCTTTACCTTGGAGACACTATTGATTGTGGTGGTCTTGTTCTCAGCATCGGTAGTAGGTTCTTTCCACTCATAGATGAATTCGATATCCTTATACAGGTCTTTCAATTCATTGAGTTTGTTACTCAGGTCGGCTACCTGCTGATTTTCTTTGTAAGGCAGCATCAGTTTGATCAGGTTTTTTATGGTGATCTTCTGTTCGCCGATGCGGTTTTTGATCGCCTCGTTATCGGTAGCTTTTGCAAGTTGGGTGGCAAAGTGCAAAGTTTCAACCCAGCCACCAGCCAGGATCAGCACGCTCAGGTCATTTTGTTCGTTGTTCTTGAGGTAACTATCTGCCGATTTGAAGGCATCCGAAACCAGCACCAGCAAAGAGTCCTGATTGCCAATGTTGCTTTCAAACCGTTTGATGGTATTTTCATTGAATAAACCAGACACTCCCAGTTCATTGGAAAGCCTTTTGGTTACAGCCATATAGGAGATGGCATCCTGGTTCTGATCATAAATGGTAGCATAGCCTAGGTCTGCCCCGTAGATGCCCAGGTTCAAAGCCTTTGCACTGGTGGTAGTGTATTCAGAAACATTCTCGGTATTGCTCAACAGGCCGGATTGATAATTGGCTCCCGCATCTTTGAGTAAGAATGCAGTTTGTATAGGAGAGGGAATACTGAATACTTTCCCCTCAATCTCAAATAGTTTACTGTTTTTCTTTTCTTCTTCTTTATTTACTTTTTCCTTGCGATTCTCGCGCTTGGGTTCATCTGTGCAGGAAGTAAAGATGACGCTAAAAAGCAAAAGACTAAGTATGACCAGGCTGTAGGGCCGTAAGGTGAATTGGTTTATTCGCATAAGGCTACTCACGATTAAGCGTTTCATTGGGTTGTAGGGGGTAAAGATAGATTAATTATCAAATATTGCAGTTCTTTTAAGTTGAAATCTTAAGATTACAAAAGTCAATATTACCAAGGCTAATTCAACCAAAGCTTTTGTATAATTCTTAAATAGCATATCACCGATGAAAAACAGGCAGGCATAAACCATTACTACCGCACTTAACCAGCAGATGGTTAGCCCTGTCAGTTTATCAGATACGGATTTACCGGAAATGGGTTTCCACCATCCACCCGGCCTTACCTTATGATAAAAATAATTGAGGGTAATGTAAGAAGTTGGCCGCGTAAGGAAGGTGACAATCAGCCAGCAGAGGGTACTGAAGCCCACTATAAAAAGAAAATCGGAGGGGTAATACCATTCAAGGTAGTAGTGTGACAAGAAGTATCCCACAAAAGGAGCCAGGCTGGCGGTGATCTCACTCCAGGCATTTATCCGCCACCAGTACCAACGTAGGATAAGAACCATGCCTAGTCCTGCCCCACATTCTATTAGAAAAGTAGCAGCTGAATCTATGCTGTTCATCAGGGTAGTGGCAAACAAGCCCGTTACCATTAATAAAACGGTAAAGATGCGGCCCTTCACCACATAATCCTGCTGGTCTGCTTCGGTATCGGATTTTTTTATAAACCGTTTATAGAGATCGTTGGTAAGGTAGGATGCCCCCCAGTTCAATTGAGTGGAAATGGTGCTCATGTAGGCGGAAAGGAAAGCTACCAGCAAAAGTCCTTTCAAACCGGCGGGTAGGAGGTCCCGCATGGCATACACAAAACCATTGGCCGAATCTTCGACCGGCAGATCCGGATAGAGTACCAGGGCGCCCAGACCTACAATGATCCAGGGCCAGGGGCGCAGGCAATAATGGGCGATCTGAAAAAATAAAGTGGCATAAACCGCCTGGTTCTCGT
>CAZBIF010000064.1:0-2566 GCA_964492055.1 uncultured Flavobacteriales bacterium | reverse complement strand
CCAGCTTGCCCACCATTGTACCAGTCCGAAGGTAAGGAATGCCCCAAGCGTGATACTGTAAGTGCCTACCTGATCAGTCAGGGTGCCTTCGGCTATTTTGGGAAAAAAATCAAAACGCCAGTCCGGTAAGCTGTTTTTTAGTCCATCAATCCCGCCGATCTTTTCATGATTCAGTACCACAACTGCCAGAATTATGCAGCCCCCCATGGCGATGAAAAATTGTACCATGTCCGTAATCGCCACCCCAAGCAGACCTGCCAGGGTAGAATAGATCATTACAATTGCCATTGCTGCTGCCAGATAATAAATGATCTGATCTTCCGGAATATCGAAAAAAGCCTGTAAGATCTTTCCCAGGGCAGTATTTACCCAGCCAATAATCACCGCGTTTAAAAAAACTCCCATGTAAATGGCCTTAAACCCCCTGAGAAAAGCCGCTGCCTTGCCACTGTACCGCAGTTCGATCAGTTCCAGTTCGGTGATGATCTCAGCCCGACGCCACAAATTGGCAAAGAAAAAAGTGGTGAGCATACCGCCGATCAGCATATTCCACCACAACCAGTTTCCCGAAATGCCATGCTGGGCAATTTTTTCAGTTACCCACAAGGGGGTATCTGCCGCAAAGGTGGTAGCTACCATGGAAATACCGGCTACATACCAGGGCAGATTTCTTCCCCCGAGAAAAAAATCGCTTAGGCTTTTGCTAGCCCGGCCCCTGTAATATACGCCAATACCCAGCGCCAGGAGGAGGTAAGCAATGATAATGATCCAGTCGATCGTGGCAAGAACCATCATCCAAATATGCGGGAAATCAGAGGGGATTAAAATGGAGGAATGGTTTTGTTTTTAACAAACAAAAGCTAAAAGCTATCAGAGTGACTTATGTTTGCACTATGGCAAAACCAACATTACATAAACGGAGAAATCCCGTAAAACCTTTATCCGGCAAAGAGGGAGACATAGAAATGGTGGCTACCTGCCTTTTTAACCTGGAAGACGTACTGGCCGAGGAAATCCGACAGCTAGGTGGAAAACAGATAAAAAAACTGCGCCGGGCAGTAAGCTATCAAGGGGATAAAAAGCTGTTGTACAAAAGCAATCTGTGGTTGAGGACAGCCTTAAGGGTGTTGCGTCCCATAAAAAGTTTTTTCCTGAAGAAGGAGCAGGACCTGTATGATGTGGCAAGCAAACTTCCCTGGGAGAGCTGGTTTGATGCCGATAAAACCCTTTGGATCAACGAATCTGTAAATTCTGAGCTATTTAAAAATTCCCATTTTGCAGCACTTCGTTTAAAGGATGCTATTGTAGATCATTTCAGAAGCCAGCAACTTCCCAGGCCTTCCGTTGAGAGGCAGGATCCCGATGTTACTATCCATTTACACATCGATCGGAATCGGGTAAATATCTCCCTCGATAGTTCAGGGGATCCTTTATTTAAAAGAGGATACAGGGCGGAGCATCACCTATCACCGCTAAATGAATGCCTGGCCGCCGGGATGATCCTGTTGAGTGGGTGGAAGGGACAAGACCACTTTTTGGATCCCATGTGTGGTTCAGGTACCCTTGCCATAGAGGCAGCCATGATCGCTACCCAAACTCCTCCCAACCTTTACCGCAAAGGCTTTGCATTTGAAAAATGGAAAAATTATGAGGCAGGTATTTTTGAGGAGGTCCTGGCGGAAGGCAGGATGGCAAGAAAAAGACCACGTATAAAAATAGAAACCTGGGATAATGACCGGAAAAGTATTGCTATGGCGCGAAAAAATATTCACGAAAGCCATTTTACTGAAGACATTGAGCTAAGACAACAGGATTTTTTTGAATCAAAAGCACCTGCAGATCATGGTTATATTCTTTTGAATCCACCGTATGGGGAACGATTGCAGCTTCCTACAAGCTTGTCTGAATTTTATGGCCGTATAGGTAGTACTTTCAAACACCAGTTTCAGGGTTGGGAAGCCTGGGTCATTAGTTCCGAAATAGCGGCATTGAAACAACTGGGATTAAAACCCAAAAAAAAGATTCCCCTTAAAAATGGTAAGCTGGATTGTCAGTTCAGGGGATATGAACTGTTTGCGGGCAAACGTATAGATGCTATATCATAAGCTTGTAAAAATGACGAATGACTGCTTGGTCATTTTAAGATTGAGGCGAATTTTCATGAATAATGTTTAAGCAAATAAGGCCATAATAATGAAAAGAATAGCTGTTTTTACTTCGGGAGGTGATGCTCCGGGAATGAATGCCTGCATCAGGGCGGTGGTGAGGACTTCCCTTTACCATAAACTGGAAGTTTTAGGTATTAAAAGGGGTTATCAGGGAATGATAGAAGGTGAAATAGAACCACTTTATTCCCATTCAGTAAGTAACATTATTCAGCGGGGAGGTACTATATTAAAAAGTGCCAGATCTGAGAAGTTTAAGACAAAAGAGGGCAGGGCTGAGGCTGCCGTACAATTGCGGCAGTCAAATATCGATGGAGTAGTGGCTATCGGCGGGGATGGAACATTCACCGGGGCGGGTTTGATGAGCAAGGAACATGATATTCCATTTATTGGTGTGCCCG
>CAZBIF010000063.1:14051-15029 GCA_964492055.1 uncultured Flavobacteriales bacterium | reverse complement strand
TTTTATAAGGTGGGAGTGATTTGAATTTTAAGAGATCTCTCGCGAAGCCGCGAAGCCGCGAAGCCGCCAAGGAAGAGATCACATTGCGCCTGTACGTCTTTGCGTGAAATATTCAAAAGGTGGAAGTTTGATTTGGATTTCAGAAGATCTCTCATCAAGCCACGAAGCCGCCAAGGAAGAGATCACTTTGCGCCTCTGCGTCTTCGCGTGAAATTTTATAAGGTGGTAGTGATTTGAATTTTAAGAGATCTCTCGTCAAGCCACGAAGCCGCCAAGGAAGAGATCACATTGCGCCTCTACGTCATTGCGTGAAATATTCAAAAGGTGGAAGTTTGATTTGGATTTCAGAAGATCTCTCATCAAGCCGCGAAGCCGCCAAGGAAGAGATCACTTTGCGCCTCTGCGTCTTTGCGTGAAATTTTATAAGGGGGTAGTGATTTGAATTTTAAGAGATCTCTCGTGAAGCCGCCAAGATTTCGTTATATTTTTTGACTCCAATACCTACAAATCATCTTATTAATTCTTACAAAACCTATCGAGGGCCTTGTTGGCAGCTTCACTTCCTAATTTGTTAGCCTGTTTGAAATCCGCACAGGCGGAGTCGTACTGCTTTTGCCTGGCGGCTAGCATGCCCCGCAGGTAAAAGGCCGGGGCGTAGGTATTGTCCAGTTGAATAGCTGCATTAAGATCCGCTAGGGCCGATTCAGTATTTTCCATCTTCAGGTAAGCGAATGCCCGGTTAGTATAAGCGTCGGGACTTTTTTTCAAATCCAGGCTGGCGGTGTAATCTGTAATTGCCTCCTTTGGTTTGCCCATTTGACTGAAAATATTAGCCCGGTTGAAGTAGGCATCTGCGTGGGGTTTAAGTTGTATGGCACGGTTGAGGTCAGCTAGGGCTAGCTCGGGTTTACCCGTTTGACTATACACATTTCCCCGGTTTGCATAGGCATCTGCATAGTATGGTTTGGACTCAATTGC
>CAZBIF010000063.1:10119-14041 GCA_964492055.1 uncultured Flavobacteriales bacterium | reverse complement strand
TGGGAAAGTGCCTGAGAATAGCGGATCTCTTCCATAAAAACAGCCCCCAGATTGTTGTGGGCCTGCGCAAGACTTGGGTGTTTTTCCAGCACATCTGTCCATAAGGTCTTGTCGTTTTGCCATACGATCGTTCGCTGATTTGCCATCCATGCCATTAGTATCGGGATGATCAGCAAAATATAAATATACTTCACTTTCAGTGTGCTGAGCAGGGGTGCCACAGCAAGCATCAAACCGATCATAGGCACATAAATGTAGCGGTCAGCCGCAATCTGGTTTCCCAGTGGAACAAGCTGAATGATCAGCACTACTGTTATCAAATAAAACAACAGGCCAAAATGGATCAGACGGTCGGTGGTTTTTTTAGCGATCATAAATAATCCTAAAATGAGGATGGGGAGTGAGAGCCACGGCAACCAGGATAGATTTTCCTGTTCATCTACCGGAAATGGATAGTAGGCGGAGAGCTGGAAGGGAAAAACAAATTTAAAGGGATAAAACAGTAACGCATAGGCACTGAGAAATAAGCGCTCAATGATATTGAATTGCACCGAGAGATCAGACAAATGTCCCGCATCCTCGCGTGTATAGACGGTAATAATTCCGAAAACCAGAGAGATTGCCAGGAACGGGATTTTATTTTTCCACCGGATAGTTCTATAATTTTGAAAGTAATACCAGTCACAGGCGATCAACAGCAGGGGAAAGACCACTGCTGCTGATTTGGCCAGGCAAGCCAAAAGAAAAAAGAAGAGGGTTAGAGCATAAAATGCAGGGCGGGATTTTTCAAGAAACTTTAAATAGTAAAGAGTAGCGAGTAGAAAAAGGCAACTAAAGAGCAGGGTGCTGAAAGCGGACACCCAGGCCACACTCTCTACCTGCATGGGGTGGAAAGCAAATATGGCGGTCAGCAGAAAGGCGAGATTTTCCCTCAGTCTGAAATGCCGAAGTAATTGAAATACCAGCAGGCAGTTGAACGCATGCAGCAGGAGGGAGGCAAGGTGAAAATAAAAGCTTTCGCTGCCGAAAAGATGGTAAATACAGGCATAGAGCAAGGTGGTAAGGGGCTGGTACATACCCACCACCGGCGTAGTAAAAATAGCGGTCAGGCCTGAATCTGATAAAGACCGGATAGCGGTATTTTGTACCACTTGTTCCTGATCATCCCAATGTGTGAAATCATGGTGCAGGCTGCCGGAATAAACCCAAAACAGACCGAGGGCAAGCAGTAACAAAAACAGATATTTTCGCCCTCTTTCCGGCAAGTTTAATTGAGTAATTTATCCGATTTACTTTCCCAGCTTATGTGATATCTGGTACCTTTCCCGGCATCCAGGTCCAGCTCTGCCTCCAGCTGCGAGATCAGGGAATAGATAAGTAGAAACCCAAACGTAGACTCTTCCTCCGGTTTGACATCCTTGTTGATCCCCACCCCATCATCAGCCACGATCAGATCAATGCGGTTTCCGGTTTTGTGCATTTGTATGGTGATGGTGCCCCCTTTTCCGTCCGGGAAGGCATGTTTCAGCGAATTAGAAACGATCTCATTGATCAGTAGCCCGCAGGGCACCGAGTCATCCAAGGAAAGTTCAAAATCCTGTATGTCCATTTCCAGCCTGATGTTTTGTTGATCCACCTGATAGGTTTCTACCAGTTGAGGAATGAGGTTTTTTACATAGGAGCTGAAAAGCGACTGGTCATTATCCTCTTTGCGATATAAACTTTCATGAATAAGTGACATACTACTAATTCGCGCCCGGCATTCCCTCACCACGTTCTCTAGTTCCGGACTTTTGATATACTGCGACTGTATACTAAGCATACTGGAAATCACCTGCAGGTTATTTTTCACCCGGTGATGGATCTCCTTCAATAATGCTCTTTTGGTGGCCAATTCCTCTTCTATAAGTTTTTGCTTGGCCTTTAATTCCCTATTAAGGTAGCGGTTTTTGCGGTTGGATCGGATAAAATAGTTCAGCGATGCTATGGCGATCAAGGCAATCAGTGATACGAGCAGTATGATTTTTTTCTGATTTTCATACTCTTTCTCCCGCGCCACTTCCCGCGCTTTGGCAAGTTTCAGTTCATATTCTGCCTTCTCCAGCTTAGCTTGTTCGTGCAAGGCCACATTGGTAAGTATACCGTTATCAATTGCCAGGCTGTCCATCAGTTCGTAAGCCCTCTTTAAATGCGACAGGCTTTTTTTAGGCAGATTTTTCTTTTCATAGCATTCGGCAAGAATAACCGAAACATCCTGTTCCAATTCATAGTTGGGAAGTTCTCTGATAATACTCAGGGCTTTTTCTGCCAGTGCAATGGCTTCATCAATCTCTTCCTTCTTTAATTTATTCCGGGCTTTGTATAAATAAGCATAACCTACCCCGATCTTGTATCCCGTGGCGGTATTTGATTCGATGGATTTATCCAGAAAGTATTCAGAGCTATCCGTTTTACCCAGATAATGAAATGCTTTACCAAGATAGAAATAGGCATTACCTGCCTCTAATATTTTATTATTATGGTGAAAGTAAGCCAGGGCTTTTCGCTGATCCTCTATCCCATGCTGGTATTCTCTTCTTTCAATTTTAACCAGTCCGATGTTAGATAATGCATTGTAAAACCCATTATCGTCTCCGTACTTTTCAAAATAATCAGCAGCAATGCTGTAGAAAGCGCGCGCCTCATCAAAACTCTCCAGAAAATAATAGATATTACCTAACTGCATGTAAGCTACTGCAAGTTGCTTGTCACTATTGATCTTTTTAAAGATCTCAGCGGCCTCAAAGGCCTTTATGATAGCCGGTTCATATAGTCCCAGTGCGTAATCCACACCTGCAAGCCGGAGAAGCAAACTGCCTCTGGCCGACTCATCGCCCAGCTTCTCATATAATTCAATGGCTTTTTGCAGTGCTATTTTGCAGGAGTCATACTGAAACAGGTAAAAATAATGCGAGGAAAGCAGTTTGTAATTTGCTGCCAGCGTATTTGGCAGCTCATTTTTTTTCGCGTACCGAATGGATGCCTTTAATTCTTGTATGGCAAGCTCATGCTGGTACAGATCTTTATACAATGAATATTTCCGTACGTTAAGTTGTTGCAGCAGAGAGTCGGGTAATTGTAGTTGTTCCAATTGGGCCTGCTTTAAATATTGCATGGCTTTGGCTGAATCCTGTCCGATGTAAAATTCGGCCACGCCGATCATACCCCGTGCATGCTCGATTGCAATGGAGGAATTTACCAATTCCTTCAGGCTATCCAGTTTCTTATCCTTTCCCTGCAGGGCTGACGCCAGCAGAAGGCAAAGAAAAAGCGGAAGCGCACGCATCAGAATTACCATAGAGGGATAATTCGAAGACAATTTACAGATTAATAATAAGAAAGTGCCTTTTCCACCATATTTTTTGATCCCATGATCACCGGTACCCGCTGGTGCAATTCCTGCGGGGCAATGTCCAGGATACGCTGCTTCCCTGTGTGGGCAATACCTCCGGCCTGCTCGGTTAAGAAAGCCATGGGGTTGCATTCATACAGTAAGCGCAATTTGCCATTGGGGGCTTTGGTGGTCTCAGGATAGAGAAAAATCCCACCTTTGATCAGGTTACGGTGAAAATCAGCGACCATGCTGCCTATGTATCGTGCTGAATAAGGACGTTTGCTTTCTGTGTCTTCTTCTTTGCAATAGGCTACGTAATTTTTGATGGCATCAGAGCAGTAAGAAAGGTTTCCTTCGTTGATGGAATAGATCTTTCCGCTTTCAGGGGTTTTCAAATTGGGATGCGAAAGGCAGTATTCCCCAATGGAGGGATCCAGCGTAAAGCCATTCACCCCTTTGCCGGTGGTATAGACCAGCATGGTAGAAGAGCCGTAAACCACATAGCCTGCAGCCACTTGTTTGTTGCCGGGCTGAAAGAAATCCTCCCTT
>CAZBIF010000063.1:9477-10109 GCA_964492055.1 uncultured Flavobacteriales bacterium | reverse complement strand
AGGTTGCCCACCTCTGACTTTCGGCGGTAAATGCTAAAAATGGTACCAATGGAGACATTTACATCAATATTTGATGAACCGTCCAATGGGTCGAAGGCTACTACATATTTTCCCTGCTTGTTGCGTTCGTTATCAAAGGCAACAAAGTCATCATTTTCCTCAGAAGCTATGGCACAAGCTTCCCCTCCGTTTCGCAGAGCGGAAATGAATTGCTGATCGGCAAATACATCCAGCTTCTGCTGGGTTTCCCCTTGGATATTTTCTTGTTTGGTGGCCCCCAGAATGTCCGCCAGGCCGGCTTTGTTCACTTCCCGGTTCACGATTTTGGAAGCGATCACAATGTCGTTGAGTAAACTAGTCAGTTCACCGGTGGCGAAGGGAAAATCATCTTGTCTTTCAATGATAAATTCGCTTAGGGTCTTCACTCCGTTCATGCTATAAATAAGTTGAGCTGTTAAAAGGGGTGCAAATATCGTAAACTCAATTGGATACAGCAGCTTATTGAAATCACTATTCAGGCTTGCTTACATTTGCCCAAAAGCAGCAGATGTCTTTTAAGATCAGAAAGGGTAAGCGTAAGGATTGCAAAGCGGTTTTGGACCTGATAAGGGAGTTGGCTATCTATGAAAAAG
>CAZBIF010000063.1:1533-9467 GCA_964492055.1 uncultured Flavobacteriales bacterium | reverse complement strand
CGAACAACTGGCAGAAGATGGTTTTGGTAAGCAAGCGGCCTATGAAATATTTGTGGCTGAAAGTGAAGGAAAGATCATCGGCACTGCCCTTTTTTATACGAAATATTCCACCTGGAAGGGCAAATCCATCTATTTGGAAGATTTGATTGTTCGAGAGGAGTTCCGGGGGGTGGGGGCTGGGAAAGCCCTGTTTGAAGCAGTAATGCAGGTAGCCCGTGAGCGGCAAAGTGGACGCATGGAGTGGCAGGTACTTGATTGGAACGAACCGGCTATTGGATTTTACCGCAAGTATGGCGCAGAGCTGGACGGGGAGTGGATCAACGGGAAGTTTCGGCGGGAGCAGTTGCAAAAAATGGATCTTTCATGAAGGTGTTCAAGTTCGGCGGGGCTTCAGTAAAAGATGCAGCTGCAGTGAGGAATGTGGCCGAGATTATCCGCTTGCACGAAAAAGAAGAACTGATCATTGTAGTGTCCGCCATGGGCAAGACCACCAATGCTTTTGAACGCTTGCACCGGGCTTTTTTCTGCAAAGAAGGCGACAGCATTGAGGCGCTGCAGCAGATCAAGGATTTTCATTTTGAAATCCTTAACGAACTGTTTGCTAATAAAGAACATCCTGTTTTTGAGGAAATACACAATACCTTCGTGGAGGTAGAGTGGCAGATCGAAGATGAGCCGGTAGGCAGTTTCGATTTTGAATACGATCAGATGGTGGGGCTGGGGGAAGTGCTTTCCACCAGAATTGTGGCTGCCTATTTAAAAGAGGAAGGCCTGAATAATCATTGGCTGGATGCCCGGGATGTGGTACGCACAGATAATACTTACCGCAAGGCCAATGTAGACTGGGAAACCACCGAACGCCTGAGTCAGCAAACCATACTTTCAGCTTTACAACCAAATGGGCGGGTAGTGACCCAGGGGTTTATCGGAGGCAGTTCAGAAAATTTTACCACTACCCTGGGGAGGGAGGGGTCTGATTTTTCTGCAGCCATTTTCGCCAGCGTTTTAGATGCGGAAGAAGTAGTGATCTGGAAAGACGTGGAGGGTATGCTGAACGCCGACCCCAAATTCTATCCGCATACGGTGAAGCTGGATAATATCTCTTATCACGAAGCGGTGGAACTGGCATATTTCGGGGCCTCGGTCATTCATCCCAAAACCATCAAACCGCTGCACAATAAGAATATCCCTTTGTATGTGAAATCATTTTTACATCCGGAAAAGGAAGGCACCCTTATCAATCACCAACGGGATTTTGACCATCTCATTCCTTCTTACATTCATAAAGAGAATCAGATACTGATCTCTATCTCCGCCCGGGATTATTCATTCATAGCCGAACATAACCTAAGCGATATTTACCGGCAATTTTCAGAACATGGGGTAAGCATCAATATGATGCAGAACTCCGCCATCAGTTTTTCGGTTTGTGTGGACGATGATAACGGAAAAGTGGCTGATCTGATCACGGATTTAAAGCATAACTACAAAATCGCTTACAATCAGGGCGTACGTCTGTTGACGGTTAGGCATTACACCGAGACTATCCTCGAAGAATTGATCGGTAAAGCGGAAATATTGCTGGAACAGAAAAGCCGGAATACGGCCAGACTGGTTTTGAAATAAATTAGTTCTTAATTGTCATTAGTTGAATGAAACTCCCTTTTGAAAAGTTTTTACCTGATTAAGAAATAGTTAATTTTTTGATTAATAAAAAATATTTATCAATCTATTAACATTTTTTTGTAGTTTTAATTTTTAAAATCAAAACTTTATTATTATGAAAACTATAGCTTTTTCTTTGTTTTTTCTATTTTCAACTATTTTATTTTCACAAATACATCATATAAACAGTCAACTTCGGCATTTCTTTAGTGGCTTAACTGTACCCCAACAACATTCAGATTTTTTTTATGATTTAACAGTTCATACAGTAGATTCTAATAATCCTTCGCGCTATTTCGATCATCTGGCAAATGATACCAATAATGTAAGTTTATGGTTGGATATTTATAATGAAGTTTATTATATGGCTCATGATACAATGAGCTTATTGACTCTTGATAGCATTGCTATTAAAGCGATAGACACAAATGAGTTTGACACAACTTATCCCTCCGGACATTATCATCCCAAGAAAGTGCCTATAGCACTTGCTCATATAAATTATCATAGATTAAATCAAGCTGCTTTAGACCCAGCTGATATTTCTGGGTTTTTTGAAGTTGACACTTTTGATAATGTAATCTATGATATCCTGGATGAAGATGATCCTAACATCCCTTATATAAAAGATACTCTATTCACAGCATCATCTCTTGATATATTATATAGTGGTAAGGAATATCGGTTTGTTCTGGATCAAGAATGGTTTATACTGGATAATACAACCCAACAATATTATAACACAAATGCTCCTTATGAATTTGTTGTTGATTTTGACGATGGTAATGGATCACAATATTTTGATACTTGGAAAAGACATGAAATTGACATTGATTATCAATCGGATGGTTTAAAAATTGTCAAAATTGAGGTTCAAAACAAAATAACTGGCGATGTAATAGCAGGAACCTATTTTAGAATTAGAATACCTCCCTTTGTAGTTTATCCTGACCCTGATAATACAGCAAGTGGTCCTGGTTATGATGTTGCTATTTATGGTGGTTGCTCTTCGGGAGCAAATGTTGATGTAAGAAAAATAGCAGTAATTGTGGGAGGATATGATCCTGCCAACAGTATTCCTGCAGCTGGATTATGGCAACTTGTAGGGGAGGATACAAGAATAAGTATACTGCAAGATTACGGTTATGAATTTCATGTGGTGGATTTTACAAATACCACTCAGGATATGAGAACGAATGCAATGGTTTTAATTGATTATCTAGATCAATTAAAGTGTGAACTGTTGGGCAGTACTGGAAATCCTGAAGATCCTCCCCGATATGGGCAACCTATGGTTGTAGTTGGATATAGCATGGGGGGTGTAATTGCCAATTATGCTCTAGCTTATTGGGAACAAAACCCACAAATATCGGATTGCTTCGAAGATTATCTGCATTATACACGTTTATTAATTACAATGGACTCGCCTCATGAAGGGGCTAATATCCCTTTAGCATATCAGCATTTTTACCGGGACTTGCCGGGTTTATATGAAGGAAAAATTATTTCTATGTATGCAAAAAAAGTAAGTGAAGGGGCATTAAAAGGGTTATTAGATTCTAAAGCAGCACGTCAATTGTTAATGTATCATGTAGATACCAGATTTGGAGGTTATTATAATTCCCACCCCGAGCGGCAAGCATTTTTAAATGACCTAAACGATTTAGGGGGTGGGCCGGCACATTGTAAAGTAATGGCAGTTTCAAACGGGTCAGCTCAAGGAGTGAGGCAAAAAAGAAGTTGGGATACATCTGTTCGGACTCCGGGTGATAGGTTGCTTACCATGGACGCTACTATTTATGGTAAACTATTATGGATGAAAATAAAAATAAAAGAATTGGATCTGGAACTACGTACTACAGGTGGATCTGGACCAATATATAAATACGAAATTTTAGACCGCTACTTTAAGGTGAAATTTACCTGGCGTAAAGGCCTTACTTGTAAATATGTTAGTTCAAGGAAAAAGATTAGTGGTTTGCACGCTTACGTTAATGGTTATGATGTAGCTGCAGGAGGTAATTTTGTTGCTTTTACTATTTCTGACATTCAAAATACTATTAATAGTCTCGATCCGCCTAATTATAAGTGGGGTTTATTTGAACGCAATAAAAGTTTTGCTATGAATTTTTATGATCTTGGTGGAGGGAACTATAAAATAAAAGGGCATTCAGATGTATTTAATATAGGTGCCACAGGTGTAGCAAACTTTGGCACTGATGGATTTGATTTTAATTTCATTCCCATGCGCTCGTCTTTAAGTTTTGGAGGTAGTTTGTATAGTGGTGATCCAAGTCCAAATATTCAGAATATGAATGCGGGCACAGTTACCGGCCAAACTCCCTTTGATGTGGTTATGGCTCTGAGCGATGAGAATAGAACAGATGATATGATTGCAGATAATGCTTGGAATATGGAACATACAAGCTTGTTTAACCCACCTTTGCGTGATCGCAGCCAACCGCCCCCTGCGGATGTTATCCGCTATCGCACTTGTGGTTTAGTGACCGGTGCTGATGAAATAAGTTTTATCCTTAATCGGGAATTTGGTGATGAAACAATTTATTTAGAGAATTTAGAGCAGGTATTCCCAGAAGCCGTTTACTATACCGAATATGATATTTATGTAAACGAACGCAATCCTGGTTACCAGTACCCGTCTTTTAACGACTTTAATCATAGAGACCTTGCTACCTTTTCTAAGGATGAGCCTTATACCCAGGTACCTTGCTCCACCTGGTTTATCTCTGATCAGACTGCGGCCACTTCTTTTCCTCCCCCTGATCAGTCTCCGGGTTATGTATATAATTCCCCGGTCACGGGTATCAGCCGATATACCGATACGGCTATGTTCATTTGTTGCAACAATCAATTGCGTTTGAGATCACCTCAGAAAACTAAAGCAAACTTGCAGACTGATTATCTAGGTAAAGAACAAGGATATCATATGGTACGATTGACCGGGGCGACTGTAGGAATTATTGAGTTTCGCTTATTTGATATGAACGGTCGATTGTTACGGGAAGGTCGATGGGGAGCCTCTGAGGCAGGCATTTATCAGTTAGCCAGCCCTGAAGTCAGCGGAATATATGTACTTCAGACTATTTCTGGAGGAAAAGCGTCTACTCTTAAAATTGTAAATCCTTAAATTATGAAAAGATACCTTAATTTTATAATCTCGATTTTCCTTTTAGTAGTAATTTTCTCTTCGTGTAATGAAGATGAAGATGATCTTGAAAATCACAATCCGCCAATATATATTCTGGAAGGGCACTTGTACAAAAATTGCCAGCAAGAACCATACACGAATTTGGAGTTGTACTTTTTTGAGTGGGATGGCGGGACAATTTTAGACCCTGAACCAGAAGAGAATTATCTAGGAACAACCAATACCGATAGTAATGGTTATTATAAATTTTCTATCGAGAATTGTTTCCACGATAATATTAAAGTGAAAAATAAGGAAGGTGATTTACTTTTTCGAAGTGGATGTGTAAGTAGAGATGGAATAAGGGATCAGGTTAGCCAGGTTAAAACTCAAAATTTTATCCAGATACGAACAGATAGTATATATACTCAATCAGATACACTTTACATTGGTATTAGGGGTAACCAAGATCCATTTACAGTTTTACCGGGACCTTTTGCTGATAAGCAAATAATCCCAACGGGATGGATTGATATAAGTTCAATTTCATTGACCAAGATTGGACATATTTATGGATTGGAACATAAAGGTCAGGCATGGTGGGGGATGGGAGCTGAAGAATATTATAATGTAGGACATTATCCCGCTTATCAAGTAGAACCTTTTATTATTAAAGATATTAGTCAACCTGCATGTGGATATGGAGATACTATCGTAGTTGATTTAAGTATGAGGGATTAATCTTTCGTTTTACAATATAAATTGCATATAAGCTTGATGGTTAAAACCATATTAACTCTAATCTTTCTATTTCATTTCGCAGGACTTCAAGCACAGGAATTCTCAAGAAAGCAATTGAATAAACTGGAATCATTCGGAATTGATTCAATTAATTATTCTAAACATGAGAATGGTAATGTTGAAGCTTTAAATGAAATATTGAAGAAGGATCGAAGTTACAAAAAGAATAAAATTATCGGTTTTACTATTGGTGGGATTGGAGCTGCTGCTGTAACATCCGGGGTTTTATTAATCATGCATAATAATCAAATGGAAACGGAAGGAGTTGAAAAGTTTGTGATGGATTTATTGGGTGGCACTGTTATTACTACAGGTGTGATAGCAATGGGGGTGTCTATTCCTATATTTGCCACCTCAAGAAAAAGGAAAGAAGAAAGAAATCAACTAATTCTCACTTATAAATAGTCAAAAGCAAATTGATATATTTTATTCTCATTTTTTTCTTATTAGCAGTTTTTTGTGCTTTACCATACCTTCGATTTTATAATTTAATCAATTACAGATGGTATTTTAATTGATTTAGCGAAAAATCAATTTGCTTCTGTTGATGGTCAACTGTTTAGTTTCATTGAACTTTAGATACCCCCTTCTTTTATCGGCAATCCTTTTATTCCTAAACTTGGAAATAACAGCCCAGAACAAGAGTTTCCTGCGGCGCTATGTGGAAAAGATATTTATGGACACTACGGATGTGTCCAGGCCGCAGTTTTTTGTTTATCCTACTTTGGCCTATGCCCCGGAAACCAGTTGGGAGATCGGTTTTAGCAGCTTGTATGTGTTTTACGCCAAAAACGATACCCTCAACCGCCTGAGCGAGGTCAATGGGTTTACCTTTTTTACTTTGGAGAACCAGTATGGCCTTTGGTTCGATCATGCCTTGTATTCCGATAAGAGCCAGTGGTTCTTTCTGGGAAGATTGCGTTTTCAAAGCTTTCCTCTGTTGTACCACGGTATAGGCCCGGATTCTCCCGAAGATTACCTGGCGCGGGTTGATGCCTCGCAAATATTAATTAAAGAGCGCATATTGCGGGAAGTGAGAAATCATTTTTATATCGGACTGGAGATGGATTTTCAGCGTTTTGCTTCAGTAGACTTTAATTATCAAGAAGAGGTAAAACCATTTCCCAAACCCAGGGGAGGCGAGGGATCAACCAATCTGGGCTTTGGGTTAGGGGTAGTTTACGACACACGTCATATTGTATTGAATGTTCGCGAAGGATTTTTTTCCGAAGTAGCTTTTTTGCATTATGATCAGGCCTTGGGAAGTGATTTTACCTTCAACAGCATACTCACCGATAATCGCCTGTTTAGAAAGGTGGGTAAAAAGAGCGTGCTGGCTACTCAAATGATCGGACAATTTACCAGCGGTTCGGTACCATTTAATCAAATGGCCCTGCTCGGGGGCGAAAGCATTATGCGCGGCTATTACTACGGTCGTTTTCGCGATAAAAACCAGCTGGCCACTCAGGTAGAGTACCGCTTTTTGCCTTTGCAGCTCGGTTTCACCAAGCGCCTGGGAGCGGCCATTTTTGCCGGTGCCGGTACGGTTTTCCCCGATTTTCAAAGTTTCACTACCGGTAACGTTTTGTTTGCCGGGGGTGCCGGCTTGCGCTACCTGCTGTTTTCTCAAAAAGATATTTTTACCCGCTTCGATGTTGCTTTTACGAAGGAAGGGCCGGGGTTTTATTTGTTTATAGGGGAGGCATTCTAACACGATTAATTCAAAAATTCTTCCTAATTTCTATCTCATAGCGAGCATCACCGCACTAAACAAAAAAGGATTTCCGGCTGTCTCACTATTTCATATAAAGCTCAGCCTATGTTCACCCAACCGTTGTGGAGTGCTTTTGCGAAAAATACAGATTACCCTGCTCTAAAAGCAGATATTCACACGGATATAGCCATTATTGGCGGAGGAATAACCGGCCTGTCCCTGGCCACGCTACTATCGCGGAAAGGGTATAAAGTAACAGTACTGGAAAGCCTCAAAATAGGAGGTGGCAGCAGCGGACATAGTACAGGTAATCTTTACTGTACCATTGATAAGAACCTCGGGGTATTGGTAAATAAATATTCTGCAGAGATGGCCAGGGAAGTGCTTGCTTCACGTACAGAAGCCATTGATCAAATAGAAAAATGGGTAAACGAGCTGAAATTAAATTGTGATTTCAAGCGACAGAACTGGTACCTGTATTCCGCTTCTGAAGATAAAGATAAGCAGATAGAGAAAGAATACGAATACGGGCAGAAAGCCGGGCTGGATATTGATTGGGTGAAAGGGGAGAGCTTTCCTTTGCGTATCCGAAAAGCAGTAAAGGTT
>CAZBIF010000063.1:0-1486 GCA_964492055.1 uncultured Flavobacteriales bacterium | reverse complement strand
ATACAGCAACTGGCTGCTTCTTTGAATGCGCAACAAGTGTCTATTTACGAGAATAGCCGCGTAACTGAGGTGGAAGAAATTGAGGATAGGGTTCATTTGAAAACCACAGGTGGGAATGTTGCCGCCCGTTATGCTATTCATGCTACGCATATTCCGAAAGGGATAATGCCGGTACAAATGACCATGTCCATGTACCGGGAATACGGCATTGCCTGGGAAGTTGAGGCCGGCAAGTTTCCGGAAGGGATCTTTTGGGGATACCATGAAAGTGAAGATAAGTACTCTACCAGAACTTACCATCATGAAGGAAAACATTACCTCAGCTTAGTTGGTAAACCTCACCGGGTAGGGCAAAATGATAGCAATAAAGCTTCTATTGAAGAGTTGAAGTCTTTCGGCGAGAAACATTTCGGACTGAAGAAACCAAGATTTGTGTGGGGTGGACAAAACTATAAATCCGTCGACCTCTTGCCTTTTATCGGCAGGGTAAAGGGAAATAGTCCGGTATTCATGGCTACCGGTTTTGCTACGGATGGGTTAGTATATGGTACCCTTGCCGCCCTGGTGATAGCCGATGAGATCACGGGCAAGGAGAACAAGTACAAAGAATTGTATAAGGTTGATCGTATCCGGCCGAAGGCTGGAGCAATTGAATTTATTGAAGAAGGAGTCAATACGGCCAAGCAATACGCCAAAGATATCCTTGGTCTATCTTATGAAAAAGAACTTAATTCCTTGCCAAAAGGAGAAGGTAAGGTAGTTAAGATAGACGGAGAAAAAGTAGCTGTTTATCACAGCCCTGAAGGAAAATTGATAAAAGTATCAGGAGAATGCACCCATATGAAATGCGTGGTGAACTGGAACAATGCGGAAAAAACCTGGGACTGCCCCTGCCATGCCAGTAGATTTAAACCTGACGGTACAGTAATCGAAGGTCCGGCTTTTAATCCTTTACCCCCAATCTCAACTGAATTTTAAGAAAAAGCTAATTAAAACGTATTGTAGATGAAGGCTTTTCAAAAGTGTTTGCTACTATCCTTATTATCTATTATCTGTTTTTCCTGTAAAGATGATGATGAAGATAATAAAAACAAGGCAGGGGGAGCCGTTAGTAATGCAGACGGTAGCGCGTCCCACGATTTACTCTCGGACAGGCACTACAAGCAACTGCATGTAGAGATAATTTATGCCGCTGGTTTTCAACCCACCGCTTCCGCGGTGCAGCAACTGCAGGATTTTTTAGAGCAACGACTGAATAAACCAAATGGCATCAACATTTCGCAGCGGGAAATTACCGCCCCCGGCAAGAGCGTTTACACCCTGGCTGACTTACGAGCCATCGAAAATACCCATCGAACCGTATCAAAGGACGGCACCCGTATTGGAGCTTACTTTTTCTTTGCTGATGGAGATTGCGCAGAGAATACCTCAAACAGTAAAGTACTGGGCGTAGCTTACGGCACTACCTCCATGTGTATTTTCGAAA
>CAZBIF010000062.1:0-15358 GCA_964492055.1 uncultured Flavobacteriales bacterium | reverse complement strand
CCAACTACCTGGGCGGGAACCGGCTTCGCAGCCGCTTTGCCAGTCTGGTGTATGATTTTTCTTACGATAGACGGGACTCGAGAAACTACCCGCTCAAAGGTTTTTATTTCAATCTCAACATAAAGAAATACGGCCTGGGAATTTGGGATAGCGGGGTGGACCTGACCAATTTTCAGGCACAGGTGAAAAAATTCTGGAAATTGCAGGATAGATGGTATTACGCAGCTTCTTTCAGGGGCGTACTGGCAGCCAATGATAATCAGCCCTATTTGTTGCAAAATGGCCTGGGCTACAGCTCATTTGCCATACGGGCTTACGAGTATTACGTGATCGACGGGCAAAATATAGGCCTGGCCAAACAACAACTCCGCTACCAACTGGTTAAACCGAATAAGGCACAGCTGGCTTTTCTGCCTTTCGATCGTTTCAATAAATTCCATTATGCCTTTTATCTTGGGTTGTTTACCGATTTTGCGTACGTGGATGACAATCTGGATTTTCCGAAAAACAGTTTAGCCGACGAATTGCAATTTGGCTATGGTATCGGTCTTGATTTTGTCACCTATTACGATATTGTCCTCCGATCTGAATATTCTTTTAATAAATTTGGGGAACACGGTTTTTTCCTGCATTTTGTAGCACCAATCTAAATTATGAAAATAGCAGTTTTTGGTAAACGTATCGATCCGGAAGATGTAAGTGACATCATTCACTTATCGGAACAACTGGAAAACCATGAAGCAAAAGTTTACGTGCATGAGCTTTTTGATAGAGAGCTTACACGCAATCAGATCAATTTTAAAAAAGAGGGAATTTTCAGAAGCTGCAAAGATCTGGATAATGATTTTCTCTGTCTGATCAGCGTAGGCGGAGACGGCACCTTTCTGGATACCATCCTGCTGATCCGTGACCTTTTTGTACCGGTGCTGGGGATCAATACCGGTCGGCTTGGCTTTCTTTCCAATACTGCTACTTCAGAAATAGATTATGCCATTCAATGCCTGGCGAAGCAGAATTTCTCTCTGGAAAAGCGAACGCTAGTGCAAATGAACAGCAAGAGCAAGCTGTTTGGCGCAGACAACTTTGCCCTGAATGAGATCAGTATATTGAAACGCGACACCGTATCCATGATCACCATTCACGTGGAACTGGATGGGGTTCACCTGAACTCTTACTGGACCGATGGTTTGATCATCTCTACGGCAACAGGTTCCACAGCCTACTCCCTCAGTTGCGGAGGGCCTATACTCATGCCGGGCAGCGGTAATTTCGTACTCACCCCCATCGCGCCTCATAATCTGAATGTCAGGCCTATTGTGATTGATGATGAGTCGGTATTGAAACTAACTGTGGAAAGCCGGGCCGATAAAAACCTGGTGGCCCTGGATTCCCGTTCCAAGGAATTGCAGAACCACGAAGAACTGGAAATAAAAAAAGCAGACCACACCATTTGCCTGGTGCAATTTGAAAACAATTCCTTTATACAAAGCCTGCGGAATAAGCTAAACTGGGGGCTAGACAAAAGAAATAGTTGAAACAATTCGTATTCAATTACATATATATGAAAACTGATATATTTGCAAAACGGAGTTAAGCATGCAAAAACGGATCGTGATCATACTGGCGGGATTATTCCTGCTATTGCCATTTACCATGGATGCGCAGCGCTGGAAACGTTTCCGCCGCCAATTTATGGGCGGGGTTGGGGTCACCAACTTCCTGGGTGAATTAGGGGGGGGTGATGATATCGGCCGGGAAGGACTTGCCGACCTTGACTTTGCCGCAACCCGTCCTGCTTTGTTAGTAGGTTACCGCTATCAACTAAACAGTTATTTTTTCCTGCGCTCCAACCTGACCTTCGGGGTGATCCGCGGCTCTGATGAACTGAGCGGCCAGATAGACCGTCGCGCCAGGAACCTGAGTTTTCGTTCCAATATTTTTGACCTGAATTTTATGGGGGAGTTCTACCTGATCCAGAATGCCCGGGGTAATTTATACCGCTTGCGGGGAGTTCGCGGCAGAAGGGGATTGACCATGGACCTGTATATTTTCGGGGGGATCGGGGGAATGTATTTCAATCCCAAAGCCCAGTACCAGGGCCAATGGATAGCCTTGCAACCACTGGGAACAGAAGGGCAGGGATTGCCCGGACAACCGGACAAATACAGCCGGTTTACCATCAACGTTCCTTATGGTATCGGCATCGGAAAATCCATAGACCGCTACTGGCAGGTAAACCTGGAATTTACCATGCGGCAAACATTCACTGACTACCTGGATGATGTATCTACCAATTATTACGGCTCTGAAAGAATATATGAGGCCAAGATCGCCGATGGGTATTCGGAGGCAGAAGCGGAACGCATAGCCTATCTTTCCGATCCCAATATTCACAAAGAAGTTCACAATTATGAGGACAAACCTGATTTAGAGGGAGAAGTCCGGGGCGATCCTTCAGATAACGACACTTTCATGACGGGTATGCTGATCATCTCCCGCAAGATCGTACGACGTAGAAGAAGCCGACCTAAATTTTAATACTATCCCTCCTTTTATTCCGTTAGAGCATTCATGTTGAAGCATCTTTTTATCATTCTGTTATTTTCCACCCTTGTCGGACAGCTGTTCAGTCAGAAGACCGCTGAATTCGGCCTGATGATGGGCCGCTCCTATTATCTGGGAGAGGTCAATCCCACCACCCATTGGGGAGATCAGGTAGGTAGTTTTACTTATGGGGCGGTTTTTCGCTACAACCTCAACTACAGGTACAGCCTGAAGGCCATGATAGCAAAAACGGAATTAACGGGAAATGATGAAAATTCCGATCTGTTATTCAACCAGTCCCGTAAAGCCACCTTCACCACTCCCCTCACGGATTTTAGCGGTACCATAGAATTTAACTTTTTGCCTTATAAGATCGGGGAACGGGATCATCGCTTTAGTCCCTACCTGGCAACTGGCTTTGGCTATATGCGCTACGATCCTGATGCGGCCATCAATGGAGAAGATGTGGTGGATGAAGATGTTTCCGAATCAGATAAAAGCAGTGCTATTACTTTTCTATTCGGCCCGGGCATTAAACTGAATGTTGGCCGTAAAATGAGCCTTAATTTTGAATGGATCTTCCGTAAAAGCGGGGCCGATGATATAGACGGCCTTCCTAACCTGACCGAGGATCTGGTAGAAGTAGGCAAGATCTACGATAACGATTGGGTAGTGGTAAGCGGTTTTATGCTTACCTATAAGATCACCAATGAAGGAACCTGCCCTCAATATGGTTTTTAAAAATGGGGTAATTATCGGATATTTGCCCGCCCGAAAAAATGCCGCTACCAGCTAACATCAAAAAAGAAAAATTACCGCGTCACATAGCCATTATCATGGATGGAAACGGACGCTGGGCGAAACAGCACAATAAGGCGCGTGTTTTTGGCCACCGGAACGGGGTAAAGGCAGTGAGGAGCGTGACCGAAGGAGCCGCAGAAATAGGCATAGAATACCTTACCTTATATGCTTTTTCAACGGAAACCTGGAACCGCCCCAAGGCGGAAGTGACCGCTCTCATGCAACTGTTGGTAGCTACCATTGCGAAAGAAACCAAGACTCTCACCAAGAACAATATTCGCTTGCAAGCCATTGGCGAATTGAATAGCCTTCCGGGAAATTGCAGTAGTGAATTGCAAAAAGCCATGGATAAGACGGCCGACAATGATGGGATGACCCTGGTGCTGGCATTAAGTTATAGTTCCAAGTGGGAAATCCTGCAGGCGGTGAAAAGCCTGTTAAATGATGTTAATTCTCAGCAGATTAAACCTTCTGACCTGAATGAGGAGATGTTTAGCCGCTACCTTTGCACCGCATCCATACCGGATCCGGAATTGCTGATCAGGACCAGCGGGGAATACCGCATCAGCAATTTTTTACTCTGGCAACTCGCTTATGCAGAATTATATTTTACAGATAAACTATGGCCAGATTTCCGAAAGGAAGACCTATGGGAAGCCATAGCAAATTATCAAACAAGGGAAAGAAGATTTGGTAAGACCAGTGAACAGATTACTCCTTAATTTTCGTTTCCCCCTTTGGGCTATATTAATCTTGCTGTTCAGCTACCAGTTGAAAGCGCAGGTAACGGTGGACCCGGCCCTGGAAAACCTGGACTACTCCAATCCCCGCTCTTACGAAATTGCAGGGATCACCATTAGCGGCACCCGTACCCTGGACCATACCGCCCTGATCGCCATTACAGGACTGCAGACCGGGCAAACCATAGAAATACCGGGCGAAGCTATTTCCAAGGCCATGAAAAAACTCTGGAACCAGGAATTGTTTACCGATATTGAGATTTCCGCCACCAAAGTGACCGGTGACCTGATCTACCTGAATATTGACCTGGAAGAAAGGCCCCGCCTTTCCAAGTTCAGGTTTAAAGGGGTGCGAAAAGGCGAACAGGAATCCTTACGTGACGATATCCGCCTGATCAGGGGTCGCGTAGTAACCCCCAACCTGATCGCCAATACCAAGCGCACCATCGAAAATTATTACATCGATAAAGGCTACTACAATGCCGAGGTGACCATTGAGGAAGAACCGGATTCCACCATCAAAAACAGCAAGGTACTTACGATAAACGTGAAGAAAAACAACCGCATCAAGATCAAGGATATTTTCATAGAAGGAAACGAAGCCTTATCAGATGCCCAGGTAAGAAAAGCGCTAAAAGAGACCAAGCGCAAGAAGTTCATCCGCATTTTCAAGGCCTCTAAATTTGACCGGGAGGCTTACCGGAAGGATAAACTGAACCTGATCGCCAAGTATAATGCGAAAGGCTACCGCGATGCTAAGATCGTCTGGGATAGCGTGTACCGGGTGAATGACAAAAGACTGGCCATTCAAATGCGCCTCAAGGAAGGGGATCAGTATTATTTCGGGGATATTAAATGGATAGGAAACACCAAGTTTACCGATGAAGAGCTGGATCGCATACTGGGCATAGAAGAAGGGGATGTATACAATCAGGAACTCTTTGATCAGCGCCTCTACCAGGATCAGAGTGGACGCGATATCAGTTCCCTGTACCTGGATGATGGTTATCTTTTCTTTAATCCCACCGTGGTGGAGACCGAGATCCGGCATGACACCATCGATTTTGAGATCCGCATACGGGAAGGGCGGCAGGCAAGGGTAGATGAAGTGACCATACGCGGAAATACCAAGACTAACGATCATGTGATCCGGCGCGAGATACGCACCGATCCGGGTGACCTTTTCAGTCGGGCCGACATCATTCGTACCCAGCGTGAGTTGATGCAACTGGGCTATTTCAATCAGGAAAAACTGGCAGTAAATCCTACTCCTGATCAGGCAAGCGGTACGGTGGATATTGAATATGTAGTGGAGGAACAACCCTCCGATCAGGTAGAACTTTCCGGCGGCTGGGGCGGGGGCCGGGTAGTGGGTAGCCTGGGGGTGACCTTTAATAATTTCTCCGCCAAGAAATTCTTCAAAAAGGAGGCCTGGAGGCCGATGCCCGCCGGTGACGGTCAGCGGCTGAGCCTGCGCGCCCAAACCAACGGAATATTCTTCCAGTCTTACAACATTTCCTTTACGGAACCCTGGCTGGGAGGAAGAAAACCCAATAGTTTAAGTGTAAGTGCTTTCTACTCCCGGCAGACGAATGGTCAGGAAAAATACATAACTAATCTGGCGGGCGATGAAATTCTCAATCCCCGCCGGCAGGCATTGGGTATCTGGGGCACCTCTGTAGGCCTGGGAAGAAGGCTGACCTGGCCGGATGATTACTTTATCATCTACAATGAGCTTAGCTATCAGTATTATGAATTGCAGAACTGGGGCAATTTTATCTTTAATTCGGGTTATGCGCATAGCCTGAGTTTCAAGACCAAATTCTCCCGTAACAGTATAGATGCCCCCATTTATCCCAGAACAGGTTCCGAAACGGCCATTACCCTGCAGTT
This sequence comes from uncultured Flavobacteriales bacterium, assembly GCA_964492055.1. Lineage (GTDB taxonomy): Bacteria > Bacteroidota > Bacteroidia > Flavobacteriales_E > Vicingaceae > CAZBIF01. The sequence goes on along the minus strand of CAZBIF010000062.1, from coordinate 9,380 downwards.
GACCCCTCCCTATTCTTTGTTTGACGAGCGGGACTCCTACAGCGAACTAAGCAATCAGGAACGTTACAAATTCATTGAATACCACAAGTGGAAGTTCAACTCTTCCTGGTTCACTACCCTCACCGGCAAACTGGTATTGAATACCCGTATCGGCTATGGCTATTTGGGCAGCTATAACTCCGAGCTGGGTCAGTCCCCTTTTGAGCGCTTTTACCTGGGCGGTGACGGCCTCAGCGGCTTCAACCTGGACGGTAGTGAGATCATTGCTTTAAGGGGCTACGGTGACCGGCAGTTATCACCCCGTACAGGAGCCACTATTGTGAGTAAGTACACCGCTGAAGTCCGCTATCCCATTAGCCTCAACCCCACCGCTACCATTTATGGCCTGGCTTTTGCAGAAGCGGGAAACTCGTGGTTCGATTTCTCCGGTTTTTCACCGTTTGAAGTCAAAAGATCCGCGGGAGTTGGAGTGAGGATCTACATGCCTTTCTTCGGTCTTTTAGGGCTGGATTGGGGCTACCGATTTGATGAAATTCCGGGAAGGACCGACCCCAACAACAAAACAGAATTTCACTTTACTATTGGTGGAAATATCGGAGGATGGTAAATGTATAGGTTGATAAAAATAGGAATGGCAGCAGCCATAGTATTGATGGGGCTTCTACCGCTGACTTCCAAAGCTCAGAAAATTGGCTACATAGATACCGAATACATATTGAAGAATATTCCGGAATACCAGGAAGCGCAGAAACAACTGGATGCCCTGGCCGAACAATGGCAAAAGCAAGTGGAAAGCAAGTACGAAGCGATTGATAAAATGTACAAGGATTATCAGGCTGAAGAAATTTTGCTGACCGAGAAAATGAAAAATAAACGGCGGGAGGAGATCCTGGAAAAAGAGCAGGATGCCAAAGATTTTAAAAAGGAAAAGTTTGGTATTGACGGTGAGCTTTTTAAAAAAAGAAAAGAACTGGTGAAACCCATTCAGGAAAAGATATATAAAGCAGTACAGGAAACGGCCAATGTAGGCAGGTATGCAATTATTTTTGACAAAAGCAGTGAGGCGACTATGGTCTTCAGCAATCCCAAATACGACAAAAGCGACGATGTGTTGAGGCGCATGGGCTATAAACCCGGAGAATCGAAATAAAAATAAATCATTTATCAATATTAAAATTAGCATGAAAATTATGAGAACAATTAAACAAACCTTATTAATCCTGGCTGTGGTATTCACAGGCACCGTTTTCGGACAAAAACTGGGACACATTAATTCCAACGAATTGCTGATGGCCATGCCGGAGCGAAATAATGTGGAAGCGGAAATTAAAAAATATGCCCAGGAACTGGAATCGCAGCTTTCCACCATGACCAAGGAATATCAATCGAAAGTGCAGAATTATCAATCCAAGGAGGCCACCATGACCGAATCCATCAAACAGGATAAGATCAAGGAGATCACCAACCTGGAAGACCGAATTTCCGAATTTCAGCAAACTGCCCAGAAAGATTTGCAAGCCAAAGAAGAGCAATTGCTGAAACCCATTATCGACAAAGCTAAAAATGCCATAGAGCAGGTAGCGAAGGAAAACAACTACACCTATATTTTCGATTCAGGAGTGGGGGTGTTGTTGTATCAAAAGGATTCCGACGACATCATGCCCATGGTAAAAAAGAAATTGGGATTACTCTAAATCGAATCAGCTAATATTGATAAATTGCAGGGCGGTAAAACCGCCCTTTTTTTATGCCCGAACTACAAGCAGATCAACCCATAGGAATTTTCGATAGTGGCATCGGCGGCCTGACCGTAGCCCATGCCATCAAAAATCAGTTGCCGCAGGAAAGCCTGATCTATTTTGGTGATACCGCCCATTTACCGTATGGGGATAAAGCGGATTATTCCATCAAACACTACGCTACTGAAATTGCCCGTTTTTTACTGGATAAGAAATGCAAGGTAATCGTAATTGCCTGCCATACCGCCAGTACTACTGCCACCAAAGAGGTGAAGGAAACGGTGGGGAAACAGGCTTTGGTAGTAAATGTGGTAGATCCGGTAGTGGAATTATTAACCCGCGACCCAGAATCCAGGAAAGTAGGGATCATCGGCACCAAAGGAACTATTAAAAGTGGTACCTATCCTAAAAAATTGCGCAAATACCCCCATCTGCAATTGCAAACCCTGCCTACCCCCCTGCTCTGTCCCATGATTGAAGAAGGGTTCATCGGCAACCGCATCAGTCAGGCGGTAATTGAAAATTACCTTGAAGATGAACATTTAAAAGATATTGAAAGCCTGGTGTTGGGCTGCACGCATTATCCCTTAATAAAAGGGCAGATAGCAGATTACTACAACCAAAAAGTGGAAGTGATAGATCCTTCCGAGATCGTAGCGCAGCACCTAAAAAAAGTACTGCAGAGGAAAAAGCTTTGCAGCAGTACGGCCTCTACCGAAGACCGTTTTTACGTATCTGATTATACCGAATCTTTTGAACGGAGCACCCAATTCTTTTTTGGGGAAAGCATCACACTGGAAAAAGCTTCCATCTGGAGCTGATGAACTTTACCATAGCTGGGTTGTTTTGGATGATTATCAACAACTAAATCAAAACCAAGATGATCAAAGTATTGGGTTTAATCCTTACTGTGGGGGGCGGCATAGCCCTCACCATGGGTGTGCTGGGTGCCTTTGGCAGTTTTAACCTGGCCCTGAGTCCCTGGGCCTTAATCATACTGGGGGTAGTATTTTTCTTTGCCGGTATCGCTTTGATCAAAAGGCGGAAAGACTCCGATGAAGTGGAAGCCGATAACGGCTGACGCCCGCCCCATTATTTAAACCAGGAAGCGTACTTTATATAATTGGCGGCTATCCTTTCAATTTCATTTACGGATAGATTGGTATCGATCGCTTTTATCTTTTTTGCCGGGGTACCGGCATAAATGGCATTCGGTTCTAAACAGAACAACTACAGACAAACTCAACAGTTTCCCTATATTTCAATTACCACAATTGAATTTAAACCAGGATGGATTAAGTTTAGTCTACTACCTACCCGAAGATTTCACATCAACATCGTAGTTTTATACTTTCTTGATTAGCATAAGTATTTGTACAGCAATTCTAAACTGTTTACAAATAAATCTAAATTTGAGTCTTGGAAATAAGTAATAATTATGACTGAGCTTGGAGCATACCTGGCTAAAAAATCTGCCAGTAAAGCCGAAATTGCTAAGAAAACCGGTATTAGTAAATCAAGGATCAGTGAATTGACGCTCAACTTTTCTACCCAATTAAGGGCAAGGGAACTTTACCTGATTGCCCTGGCAATTGATACCGATCCTGGGGAAGTATTAAAAGAGATTTGTAAGGATTTAAAACTGGCACAGAAGTAAAACATGGAGGATAAATCGACCGAAGGGAGATTCACGAACACCGATAAAAAATTAAACGAATCTGTGAGTAAGTCGCTCGATATACAACAAGATCAAATCGAAAAGCTGAAAGAACTTTTCCCGGAGGCCATCAGCGAAGGGAAAGTGGATTGGGAAAAGTTGAAAGCCACTCTGGGGGAAGATATTGCCTTCAGCAACGAACGTTATGTTTTGAACTGGGCGGGGAAAAGTGATGCCTTTAAGGTGTTGCAATCCCCCACTACTGCTACGCTCGCTCCAGCCAAAGAAGAATCCATAAATTTTGACGATACCGGGCACATTTTTATTGAAGGCGAAAACCTTGAGGTCTTGAAAGTACTCCAAAAGAGTTATTACGGTAAAGTAAAGATGATCTACATTGACCCGCCTTACAATACCGGGAACGACCATTTTATTTATCCCGACCGTTTTTCGGAAAGCAAAGAAGATTATTTAAAACGGGTGGGCGAAAAGGACGAAGAAGGTTACCTGACCCGGGAAGGCATGTACCGGAAAAACAGCCGGGACAGCGGACATTACCATTCAAACTGGCTCAATATGATGTACCCCCGCCTCTTCCTCGCCCGCAATCTGCTTAAAGATGATGGGGTGATTTTCATTTCCATTGACGACAACGAAGTACACAACCTCCGTTTACTAATGAATGAAATTTTTGGGGAGGAGAATTTTGTAGAGGAAATCATTTGGCAAAGAACATTTGCAACAAAGAATGATGCAAAATATCTTTCCTCAGAGCATGAATATATATTGTTATATGCAAAAAATATTGAGGCTGTAACTATTCATGCATTAGATAGAACTGAAAAGCAAAACGATCGATATTCAAATCCAGATGATGATCCCAGAGGGCCTTGGACTTCAACAGATTTATTACGTATGGAGCACCGGGATAACAGTGTTTATACAATAACCTCCCCATCAGGTAAAAAATGGACTCCCCAATCAGGAACAAGTTGGCGACATCCAGAAAATGAAATGAAAGAGCTTATAGCCAGTAATGAAGTTTATTTTGGCAAAGATGGTACGGCGAAACCACGGAGAAAAAGATTTTTGAAGGATGTCAAGCAAGGAATAGTTGCACAAACTATCTGGAAACATCAAGATGTAGGTCATACACAAGAAGCAAAACAACAATTAAATAAACTATTTGCCGGAGCACCAACATTTGATACACCAAAACCTGTGAGATTAATAAACCAGATGCTCAAAATATCCTCTAAGCCAGATGATAATGATATAATACTTGATTTCTTTGGGGGAAGTGGCACATTGGCTGAAAGTATTTTAAATTCTAATAAAAATAAAGCCGGAAATAGAAAGTTTATATGTGTACAACTTGCAGAAGAATGTGAGGAAAAATCTGACGCACACAAATCTGGTTATAAAACCATTGCCGACATAGCCAAAGAACGCATTCGCAGGGTCATCAATAAGATTGAAGAAGAGCAAAAAGCCAGGAAAAAAGAAAAAGCTGGAAAACTGGATTTCGAGGATGAAAAAAAAGCCCTCAAACCTGATTTGGGCTTTAAGGTGTTCAAGCTCCAACCTTCCAGTTTCAAAATATGGAGGGGCAGCAGGTTTGAGAATGGAGAACAACTGGAAAAGCAACTGGAAGCTTTTACCGACCCCACCAAAGAAGGTTCGGAAGAAGAAAACATGCTGTATGAATTGCTGCTAAAATCCGGTTTTGACCTGAATAGTACTGTTGAGTATAAAAAGAATTATTATGTGGTAAATGGCAATGACTTGTCTGCCGAGGCTGGAGCAAAGGCAGAAATGGTTATCGCGCTTACCAAAATGGACGAGACTATTGTAAAGGAGATCATTTCCATCAAACCGGACAAGTGCATAGCATTGGACAAACTGTTTGCCGGAAACGACCAGTTAAAAACCAATACCGTACTACAAATGCGTGATGCGGGGGTGGAGTTTAAGACGATATGAGATAATTTATTAATTAAAAATGATTACACAGCAACAAGCAGATTATCTAATCCAATTACCTAAACACATAATTGAGGAAAATCAGGTGCTCGAAAGAAAAACCTACGCTCCTCGTTTTCCTGTTGATGATAGGATTTATATTGTTTCAAAAGAAGATAATGAATTTACTTTTTTTGTTGAGATTTGGCAATCCCCGAAAAATCATTTCAAACTCACATTGTATTGTCAGGAAGATGAAGCCAGTATCGGTTTACTGCGTGTGGATTTTAGCGGACGCCATAAGAATCCCGAAGAAGCTACCGAGAATGTCCCCGCTATTTTTCGCCCATTTGTGGGAAAATGGCTGGAAACCAGCCACATTCATTATTACATAGAGGGCTATAAACCACTTGCCTGGGCACTGCCACTGAATGCAGACTATACATTCCAGATAAAGGAATTTACTGAAGTATCGGAATTTACAGGCATTTTTCGAGCTTTCAATAAAAAGATAAATCTTTTGACATCAATAGATTTAAATGTGCAAACTCAAATATTATGAATTGGATAGATCAGCTTCTTAATGATTATTATCGATTTCTCAGGGAAAAAACAATTGTCAGTGAGTTTCCATCAAGCGATTGGGTAGAAATAAGCACTCCTTTTACAGATGTATTTAATGACGCCATTGATATCTATGCTAAAAAACAAAACGGACGAATTGTCCTATCTGATGATGGACATACAGTGAGAAACTTAGAACTTAGTGGGCTCGAGATTTCACGATCACCCAAGCGAAAGGAATTACTTGATAAAATATTGGTGAATTATGGGGTGAGTCTCTCTAACAAGGAATTAATCACAGAAGCCACAGAAAACAATTTTTCTCAAAAGAAACTGAATATGCTTTCTGCTATTGCTGAAGCCAATGATTTGTATGTATTGGCTAAACATACAGTAGCAACTATGTTCAGGGAAGATGTAAAACTATATTTGGATGAACACGCCCCGGTATATACTCCTTATTTTATCTCGAAGGGCAGTACTGGGCTTGAGTTTACTTTTGATTTTCAAATAGCATATAAGGAGGCAGAGTTATTATTAAAAGCCTTCAATTCATTGAATAAATTGAATGTTTCCAACTTTCTTTTTACATGGGATGACGTGCGACAGGTAAGAGAACGGCAAACAGAAAAGAAGGTAACAGGACTGGCTATTATTAATGACGAGGAACGAGAAGTGAAAGATGAATATTTAGATGCTTTACATAATAAAGGGGCTGAGTTTATTCTATGGTCACAAAGACATAAGCCGGAAAACCTTACAAAACTGAAGGCTGCCTAATATGAAACTCCAGTTCGATCCCAATCAGGATTATCAGAAGCAGGCGATCAATGCGATTGTTGACATCTTTGAAGGGCAGCCATTAAGCAGCAGCGAATTGGACTTTACCTTGACAGAAGGCAGCCTGCCTGTCGGACAGGCAGGTTTAAGTTTCTCAGAAAATGGCGTTGGTAACAATATCATACTGACAGATGAGCAAATCCTGAAAAATGTACAAGAGGTTCAAAAGCGCAACGAGATTGAACCCGTTACCCAACTGGACGGTATGAACTTCTCAGTTGAAATGGAAACCGGTACCGGCAAAACATACGTGTACCTGCGAACCATATACGAACTCAACAAACAATACGGTTTTAAAAAGTTTGTGATCGTTGTACCAAGCGTAGCCATTCGGGAAGGGGTGCTAAAAAACCTTGAAATCACCTACGAACATTTTCAAACGCTTTATGATAAAGTGCCTGTTGATTTCGGCGTGTACGATTCCGGGAAGGTATCCCAACTCAGGGGTTTTGCATCAAGCAATACGGTTCAGGTACTCGTGATGAATATTGATGCCTTTGCCAAGGACGAAAACATCATTAATAAACCAAATGACAAGTTAACCGGTAAACGTCCGGTTGAATTTATACAATATACACGGCCTTTTGTTATTGTAGATGAACCTCAAAATATGGAAACCGATATTCGGAAGAAGGCAATAGAGAACCTGCACCCATCCTGCACTTTACGCTATTCGGCAACTCACCTGAACCTCTATAACCTTGTATACAGCCTGGACCCGGTAAAAGCTTACGATCTTGGCTTGGTGAAGCAAATTGAAGTGGATTCCGTATTTGCAGAAGATAATTATAACGATGCTTTCGTCAGTCTGGAATTGGTGAAAGCCACTAAAACCCGTACTTCAGCCAAATTACGGCTAGATGTTAACCAGAACAATGGTGTTACCAAGAAAACCATTACCGCTAAAGTTGGCGATGATTTGTATGCTTTGTCCAACAAGCGGGAAATATATGAGGATGGCTTTATCGTTGATGAAATTGATGTAGCCAATCAATTTATTTCGTTTACCAACGGCACTATACTGTATGTAGGTGATACACAAGGAGGGCTTACGGACGAGATCATGAAGTTCCAAATCCAGAAAACCATTGAGGAACATTTCAAGAAGGAACACAAGCTTAAAGAAAAAGGCATTAAGACGCTTTCGCTTTTTTTCATTGACAAAGTGGCCAACTACCGTCAATACGATGATTCAGGTAGCCCTTTACCGGGACGCTTTGCCCAATGGTTTGAAGAAGCATTCACAGAAATTTGCCAAAAACCGGCTTTCAAAGGTTTAATCCCTTTTCCGGCGGATCAGGTCCATAACGGTTATTTCTCCCAGGATCGAAAGGGGCGTATAAAAGACACATCCGGCCAAACCAAAGCAGATGATGATACCTATCGGCTTATCATGAAGGACAAGGAACGGTTGTTGAACAACAATGAACCGTTGCGATTCATATTCAGTCATTCTGCTTTGCGAGAAGGATGGGACAGCCCCAATGTTTTTCAGATATGTACCTTGAACGAAACCAAATCCGATATGAAAAAACGCCAGGAAATCGGTAGGGGATTACGCTTGGCGGTGGATGAAACGGGAAACAGAATTCACGACCGAAACATTAACCGGCTTACAGTGATTGCCAATGAGAGCTATGAGGACTTTGCCAAAAAACTTCAGGAAGAAATCGAAGCAGACTGCGGAGTGGCATTTAAGGGTAGAATCAAAGACAAACGGAAACGAGTAAATGTAAAGTACCGCAAAGGATTTCAGGCCGACCCAAGATTTCTCGCAATATGGGAACGGATCAAGTCCCGGACGTATTACCGGGTCGCATATGATACGGATGAATTGATAAAGTCAGCTTCCAAAGCGATAAAAGAAATAGAGGAGATCAAAAAGCCCCGGATCAAATCGATAAAAGTTGGAATTGATATTAAGGAACCGGGTGTTGATTATGAGATAAGAAGTTCCAAGGTTCTCGAACCGGAAAAGGATTATGAAATCCCGGACGTATTGGGTTATATCCAAAGTAAAACCGAATTGACACGAAGTACGGTTTTAAAAATCCTGAAGCAATCAGGACGTATGGATGACATTCTGGTCAATCCACAGTTGTTCCTTGATAAATCGGTTGCTACCGTCAAAACGGTGCTTTATGAAATGATGATCGACGGAATCAAGTACGAAAAGATTGGCAGCAAGGACTATGAAATGCTGCTCTTTGAGGAAAATGAAATTGAAACCTACCTTGACAGCCTGACCTTTGGGGTAAGCAAAAACGACAAGACCATTTACGATAAATACATGCCCCTGGACTCGGATGTCGAAGCAGGTTTTGCAAAAGAATGTGAAACAAGGGAAGATATAGAGTTCTACTTTAAACTCCCTTTCTGGTTCCATATTGACACCCCAATTGGAAAATACAATCCCGACTGGGCTTTGGTCTTCAAGAACGAGAAGAAAATATACTTTGTAGCGGAGACGAAATCAAGCAAGGAATTATCGAAACTAAGAAATGAAGAACGATTAAAAATCAAATGTGGAACCGCCCATTTTGACCAATTTGAAGATGTTAAATTAATGCTGTCCTAAATAAATTTTCGTTTTATTTTCCTTCGGCAGTTTTATTGAT
>CAZBIF010000061.1:10286-15482 GCA_964492055.1 uncultured Flavobacteriales bacterium | reverse complement strand
TAAACATTTTGGGCAAAAACTTAAGCTTCTCCCTTTTTATTTAGGACGCTATTGAATTATTATACCTAATCGGCGGGAATAGTATGTCGCACCTACGGAGCTAAAGAAATTATTCAAACCCTTTTTCTATTGAAATTCCGCTTCCACGGAGCTAGGTTTATCACTCTATAATTGGTTCCCCCATACTTGGTGGTGCATATTAAGAAAGCCCCAAACGGGCGATATCACATTAGAAGGTCCAATTGAATATTAAATAGAAGCCCTGTATGGGCGACATAAGAAAAAATCAATCTAAACCTACCCAATGTAATTTCAAATTCACTAGTCGAAATTTTTTTAATTTGAATCTCTCATTAATTAGCTTTAATATCGAAGGTAAAAAAAGATATAATATATTGGATTAGGTTATGCCTAGCCTTATTCCAATTAATATTATGCTTACGAAATCAATTAGCAACTCAATATATCCTAATTTAATATCTATGGCTAACACATATACCCAAATATATATACAGGTAATATTCTCGGTAAAAAGACGCGAAAACCTAATCCATAAAACCTGGCAAGATGAATTACACAAATACATTTGTGGAATAGTGAATGGTAAAAAGCAAAAAGTCTATGCCATTGGCGGGGTGGCTGACCATATCCACATACTAATAAGTATAAATCCCTCCATTGCTATTTCTGATTTGGTGAGGGATATTAAAGCCAGTTCCTCCAAATGGATAAATGAAAAGAAATATGTAATGGGGAAGTTTAATTGGCAAGAAGGATTTGCTGCTTTTTCCTATGCTCAATCCCAGTTGGATGCGGTAATAACGTATATAAACCAACAGGAATTGCATCACAAACGAATTACATTTGAAGAAGAATATTTGAAACTCTTGGAGAATTTCGAAGTCAACTATGATGAAAAATACCTTTTTAATGGATAGAATAATATCGCACCAACGGAGCTTGGTTTAATTGCTTACTGCATTCTTTTTGATAGTTCAGATTTGATCAAAAAAAATTCCCGGAGGGGCGATAGAATATTAGAAAGTCTAATAGAATATTAAAGAAAAGCCCTGTAAGGGCGATATTAAAAACAGTCGGCGTAAGGATTATGTCGTTCCTAGGGTGCTAAATAATTCGGACCATTCATTTTTCTATTGTTATTCCGCTCCTACGGAGCTAAAGAAATTATTCAATCCCTTTTGCTATTGAAATTCCGCACTTACGGAGCTTTTGTTTATCATTTAATAAATACTTCTTGTCTTCCACTTAATAATTCGGATTTTAACAAATTAGCCCCGGAGGGGCGATAGAATATTAGAAAGTCTAATAGAATATTGAAAATAAGCCCTGTAAGGGCGACATAGATACAGTCAATTCCTATCGATTTACTTAATAATTCATACCATTCATTTTTCTATTGTTATTCCGCTCCTAGGTAGCTAGGTTTATCATTCTATAATTGATTCCCGCATACTTTGGGGTGCATATTAAAAAAGCCCCGGAGGGGCTATATCAAATTAGAAAGTCCAATTTAATATTAAACACAAGCCCTGTAAGGGCGACATAGAAATCAAGCTATCTTCAGGTAAATGTAACCAACCCCTTTTTTCATGGAAATTTCGCTGTAAGCTGCCCTTCATTGCTACCTTAAAATTAACAAGCAGGGAAATCTAGCCTCTTACCTCACCACTTCAATATCATCCATATCCAACAGCAGCTGCAGTTCTTCTGAGGAGACAGATTTGTACGTCACCCACTCCCCGCTCTCATCGAGAAATTGCACATGGTATTGTTTCACACCACCTTCCAGCCCTTTGGCAGGGGTCCATTTCAATTGTCTAAACTGCTCTTCTCCCCCGACTTTTAAATGAATGGTAGAAGCTTGTTCGCTCATTTGCAATTGCGCATCGCAATGATGTTGCAGAACCAGACTGTAGGTATGGCTTATTTCGTCCGTATAAGCAGTTTGGTCGATATAGTAGTATTGTGAAAGCGGAATTTCACTGATAATCTCCTTGCCAGAACGCAATTTATTCCTGTATAACAGATACGATTGAACGGCGTCAGAAGTATGCTCCAATGGTTTCCACTCCAGAATCACCTGCCCTACTTCCACCGAGGCACGCTGAATGTTCATTTTTATCTGATCCACTGTACGGTTTATCGGTCGGACTTTGGCGATATTGCTATACAAGGTATGTCCGCCGCTTTTTACTCCCAGACGGTATGCATAAGTATCCGGACACAGCAGGCTGCTATCAACCAAACTACGCCGGGATGAATCTACGGACAACCATGGAGCAGGGAAAAATTGGTTATATGCCCGGTAAATAACTAACTGAGCGGATTTATAATGATTTCTCTCCCAGGATAAATTAATACCTTCCGTTTCGGCCTCAGCATTCAAATGAAAGGAACAAGCGCTCATGAGTGATGCAGGACCTTCTTCCGCACGGCAATAGGTAACCACCTCCACCTTAAAACATTGCTCTGATTCCCAGTCCGCACGATAAGGTAAGGTCAATTGCTGCACTTGCTGTTGAAATACCTTTTTATATGGAACGTATTTTCCATCTTCCTCGCGGTAAACTTGGTAGTGGCTAAAGCTGAACACCGGATCTGCCTTCCATAGAAGTTGCCATTCCCCTGTCAGACCACGGGAAACCCCAATCCATTTTATCTGCGATTTTTCTTCTTCCGCCATCACTTTAATGGCTGCTTTGCGGCTTTTTATATCGGAACAGCCGTTTGCATTTTTAACTTTTACACTAATATCATACAGACCCTGACTTTTTTTATCGAAAACAGCCGACGGCCCGCGGGCAAATTCCTGATTGTTTCCGTACCAGGTAATTGTCGCTCCGGCGGTGTCTTTTCCGGTGAATGTCAGCCCTACCTGGCCTGGCACACAATATTGGGAGGTATCTTGTACAAAACCGGCGCTGGGATTAAGCAACACCTTCACTGTTTTACGTAAGTGGTCGGTGCAGCCATTCTCATCTTCCACCCGCAGGTCAATGTAATGGTTCCCCATTTCCGAATAGGTGTAACTTACCTGCACCTGATTCGATGTCAACCCATCTCCGTAATACCAGATGCGCTTGATGGCATTTTTAGAAAAATCGGCATGCAGCACTTCCACCGGACCGCAATTTTCTGTTTCCGATAAGTTAAACTCCGCTAGCGGCCCTCGCACTTGTATGGCGTTTGAAACTGTAGCACTATCCTCACATCCCAGGCTATCTTCCACGATCAATCGAGGATAAAAATCACCTGTTTTGCTGTAAACTTTCATGGGTGAAAACTTTTCTGAACCCTCCCCATCGCCAAATTTCCAAAGGCTGGTTTTTGCACGATCTGATTGGTTAATGAAATTCACCAGGTAAGGTTTACAGCCTTTACCTTCTGCTTCTACACTAAAATCAGCATTTATCTTTCCGGCCGAGATGGTATCCTTCCACAGCAGGGTGTCCCGGCAACCTTCCTTGGATTTACTGATAACGGTAAGATCGTACCTTCCGATATCAGTATACGTGTGCTTTACCTGCTTCCCAAAAGCAGTGGTTCCATCCCCAAAATCCCACAAGATGCTGTCACTCAAATTGAGGCTGTCAGAAAAATCAACCGTTAGCGGTATACACCCTTTCCATTGATTGGCTATCACCTTGACGAGGTGAGACTGCGGTAATTCCCGCTGCACACTTGCCTTACACTGATTGCTGTCCACGATACTTAATCTTACCTTTCCCTGCGGCTTTGAAAGGAATGTATAAACCGGAGAGGCAAGCAAAGAGGTATCCCCGTTGCCGAAATCCCAATGCCAGCTTACTGCTCCCTTACTTTTATCTGTAAAATTTACCTGAATAGGGAAACAGTTACTGTTTTGTTGAAAGTTAAATTCTGCTTTTGCCTGATGTACCTGAATGGGTTGGGCTAAAGTCTTAAAGGATGAACATCCTTTTTTTGCTGCTATAAGGGAAAGGGGGTATTCTCCAGCTTCTTTAAGGACCAACTGCAGGTCTTTAGTATTAAAGGTATCCGGGCCTACAACCCAGCTAAAATCTTCTGCACCGCTACTTTGGTTGACTACCTTAAGCTCAAGCCGGTCACAACTTTCCAGCGGGCTTTTAATGCTGAAATCAGCTACCGGCCGATAAACTTTCATTTTTTTCTGGGCGATGAACTGGGATACACATTCATTGTTATCATAAGCGTATAACCTCACCTCAAAAGAGCCGGTATCTCCGGCTGTAAATAATACTGAATCCCCGCTTTTCCTGAAATTTCCGACTTGCCAAACAAGGGAATCATAACCGCTAATGTTGGAGCGCAATAAACTGCTTTCCCCATAACAAAGCTGGTCTTTGAACTCAAAATAAGGATTGCTGCCCCGCAGAAATAAATTTTTACCTGCCTGACTATTGCACCCCATGAAATCTTGCGCCGTAAGTTGAATGAAGTGATTGGTTTGCTGCAAAAAAGTAACTTCCGGTTGGCTGAGTGTACTCACTCCTTTAGAGCATAAGTTCCACTTGAAGCAGGTAGCATTTACAGACTGATTTAAAAACTTCACCCTTGAGCTGTCGCAAAAATTGGTAATACTCGCCGCATAGCGGGCTTTTGGGTTGCCCACCCCGATAAAATTCCTGTTTATTATAGTGTCGTAAGAAAGATCCGGCTTTTGTACTACAAGGCTGACAGAATATTTACCCTCCCGGCTGTAGGTATGCCATGGATTTTTCAATGTACTGCTGCTCCCATCACCAAAGTACCAGGTATGTAGAAGGAATGAATCTTTCGGCAGTTGGAAGTTTACCTGAAAGGGGGCACAACCGTTCAAGGTCGGCAAAGAATCGTGGAATGCACCCCCGCCTCCCGAGCCGGGAATTTTATTGTTGGGCAGGGAATCATTCCCGCTGCATTGAAATAGCCTGACCGCATTCAGGTAATATCCTTCAGAGAGGCATCCGTCCTTATCCCAGGTTTTTAATTGCACATTGTAGTAACCGGCCCCTGGATAATAATGTACCGGCTCTTTTACGGTATCGGTCATGCCATCCCCAAAATCCCAAAACCACTTTACGGCACTGCTGTCTGTAGCAAAAAAGCGAAGGCGAAAAAGCGGACAAGTGGAAACGCTGAAGGTAAATTTAGCAGCCGGATCCTTTACCTGAACCACGTTATAGCCCTTTATAT
>CAZBIF010000061.1:8952-10230 GCA_964492055.1 uncultured Flavobacteriales bacterium | reverse complement strand
GGGTTGGGCTTCGAGGAGGAAACCCCGTCGCCAAAATCCCACTTCCAGAATTGACCACCCATGGCTTGCCCGTTAAACCCAATAGCCCCAGGTTTACATAAGACAATGGTATCCGGTTTTGAAAAATTAAAAGGAGCCCCCATTAATTTAATTGGACGCTTATAGTAAGTAGTATCGGTACAACCAATGGCTGTCCGGCTAATTACGAAAGGTTGGTAGGTACCGGGCTTACGGTAAGTATACTTTGGCTTTCTACCCTTTGAGCTATCACCATTACCCCAGTGCCAAACGACGGTCTGAAGGGTGGTATCCTGCACAGTCAAAGCAGGCGAAAAGGGAACACATCCTGTTGAATCATCCCCAATAATGGAGACCTTTCCTCCTTGCAAAACAACCTGGGAGTCCAGGTTCAGGGTATCGGCACAATATTGATTTTTTGCAATGAGGGAAATCTTATACACCCCCGCTGAATCCAGTGACAGCAGCGGTTCCTTTGCTATGGAATATAACTTACGGTTTACTATCCATTCAAAATCTGTCGCAAAGTAGGAGTGGTTCTTCATAAATACCTCAGCAGGGGCACAACTAAACAATGATGAATTGCCTATCACAGCCTGTGGGCTGCGATGAACCTTTAGCGGTAAAAGGGTTCGGCTCTGGACACAGCCATTGGTGTCAGTAACTACTACCCTACCCTGGTAAAATCCTGTGTCGGCAAAGGTAAACCGGCTCCTGGTACCGTTGTTCTGACTGCCATTACCATCATCCCATTGCACACTTTGCCAACCGGGATTGGCCTCATAATTCACTAATTGATTGGTACAAGCCACAGAATCAAGAAGACTGACGATTAAAGTATCAAGCTGAACAGAGCGGATGGCCTTGTTTACCTTTTGCGTAGCGGAGCAACCGGCACTATCAGTTACTTTTACAAATAGGTCCCATTCCCCCTCCCTCTCAACCGGCATTTGCAAAACAGGCTGATGTAGCGTGTCACCTGCTTTTACAGACCAGCTATGGGATAGGTTGGGACGGTTTGTACTTATTCGTATCGTGTCAGGCCATTTACATATCAGGCCGGTATCTCCCTGCAATTCAAAATCAGGGCTAGATCTAACCGTTACAGGCGGATGCGAAATCAGGTTTTTACAACCGGCTGAATTAATCAATTGCAAGGTAGGCTGGTACGTGCCGGCCTGAGTGTAAGCATGTTTGGGTTGGGACTCGGTGCTGTAATCTCCGTCGCCGAATACCCAGAGGAATTGATGCGCGGGCAGG
>CAZBIF010000061.1:3474-8912 GCA_964492055.1 uncultured Flavobacteriales bacterium | reverse complement strand
CCCTTGAGTTTTATCATTTCTTTTAATGATAAAGTATCGTTCACCGCAGCATAACCGATCAGTTGTACGGTAAATTTTCCACTATCCTGATAAAAGTGAGTGGGATTGGTAAAGGTAGAACTACTACCATCCCCGAATTTCCATTTATAGGAATTGTAGCCGGTGGAAAGATTGGTGAATTTTACCTGCAAGGGGGCACAAGCAGAAAGGGTATCAGCAACGAAAGACAGCTGGGCGTTGACCAGCCCGGATAGGAAGCAAATACAGCTCAGCAGAAGAGTTCGTTTCATTCTAATTGATCAGGGTAATGGTGCCTTTTCGACTCAGTGATTGACGGGAGGTACTGATGGCTTTTAATTCGTATGCGTATACTCCGGTTTCCAGCGGTTGACCGCGATGGGATCCATCCCAGCGGTGGGATGGATCGGTAGTGCGAAAGAGGATCTCCCCCAGCCGATTGTAAACTACCAATTCAAATTTTTCTACCCCTCGTGGATTCAGGCCATAGGTATCATTCAGGCCATCGCCGTTTGGGCTGAATGCAGTAGGTATTTCCAATTGCATAGGAAAAGTGGCAGTTACTTCATTGGATACACTTAGCAGAAATGGGCTGTAATTACTTTCCGCCACAATGCGTAGTCGTAATCCCTCTTGCTGAGCACTAAGCCCCAAACTGAATAACAGCAGGCAACTGAAGATGGTAGGCCTGAAAAACATGATGCAAAAATGAAAAAGAAAGCAGCATACTACTTCAGTTAAAAACGGAATGATATGAATTAGGTAAAATACCTATTAAGCCCAGCTTTTTTGCTTATCGTATTTTTGCACCAAACTTTATTCGCATGCTTTCCAACTTACCTAAACTACATTATACTGAAAATCAAAACTTTTTCTTACTGGCAGGGCCTTGTGCCATAGAAGGGGAAAGTATGGCTATGAAGATCGCTGAAGAGATCAAAAACATTACAGATGAACTAGCCATTCCGTGGATCTTCAAAGGATCGTATCGCAAAGCCAACCGCTCGCGGCTGGATTCTTTTACCGGGATCGGTGACGAAAAAGCGCTGGGCATACTTGAAAAAGTAGGAAATGAATTTGATGTACCGGTGGTGACGGATATTCATTCGGCGAGGGAAGCTTCCATAGCGGCAGCCTATGTGGATATGCTGCAAATTCCCGCTTTTTTATGCAGGCAAACAGACATTCTGGTAGCCGCTGCGGATACAGGTAAACACATCAACATAAAAAAAGGGCAATTCCTCTCGCCGGAAGCCATGCAATTTACTTTACAAAAGGTTGTAGAGAGTGGCAATAAAAACGTATGCCTGACAGACCGGGGAACCACCTTCGGCTACCAGGACCTGATAGTGGATTTCCGGGGAATCCCCAAAATGAAGAAATTTGGCTACCCGGTGATCATGGACATTACCCATTCCCTGCAGGAGCCCAATCAGAACAGTGGGGTTACCGGTGGCCGGCCTGAAATGATCGAGACCATAGGAAAGGCAGCCATTGCCACCGGCGCTGACGGACTTTTCCTGGAAACCCATTATGAACCCAGGTCGGCACAATCAGACGGTGCCAATATGTTGCCTCTGGATCAGTTAAAGCCCCTGCTGGAGAAACTATTGAAGATTCGCAGGGCGGTGGTTGAATAATTAATCTTCCCCGGTTTCTTCTTCAAGTTCGCCCACAAATTTGATCTCCGTACGTCGGTTTTTCGCCCTCCCTTCAGGGTTATCGCTCCCGTCTGCATTTTTATTCGGGGCAATGGGTTCACTTTCCCCAAATCCACGCGCAATCAACCGCTCTCTATCAATCCCTTTAGATACCAAATACTTCCTGACATTTTCTGCCCTTTGCTGAGAGAGTTGTTGATTGGATGTAGTACTGCCAATATTGTCTGTATGCGCCCTGATCTCGATAATCGAAGTTGGATTTCTCATCAGTAATTTATACAGGGTAGTGTCTATATATTGTTTGCTTTCAAAAGTTAAATCCGCCTTAGCCGATCCGTAATAAAGATGGCCAAAAACCAAAGGTTCGGTAGGCATAGGTTGCAGAACATATCTCAATCCCGCTGCTTCAGTGCTTGTCTTATGTTTGGTCGATATGATTTTTGATAAAGTAAGGAATCCTTTTCGTTGCAATTCTAATTCGTATTTATAACCAGCCTCCAATCTGAGATTAAAAGACCCATCTTCCTCAGTTTGCAAAGATTTTAACAAGAATGCATCACCCGTACTATCATTTACCTGATAGATCTTTATGACAACCGGGGCGCGTCTTGGGGTACCACCATCCTGTTGCAACTCCACAACCCCTTGGTAATTCAATCGCACAAAATCAGGGTCGATAAAATAAAATATATCGTCACAGCAGAAGTTGTTTTTTTGTAAATGATTGCGGTTGCTTACAAATAAACCCTGATGGCCTGCTTTATCCCTATGGAAATACAGATCATCAAACCCGCTATTGATGGGTTTTTTCAGATTTTCTATTTTTCCCCAACGGGAGCATTCTCCTGCTGCTTTAAAAATATCATATTGCCCTATCCCCGGATGACCATTGGAACTAAAGTAAAAATTGCCTGAGCCTGAATCCCAGAAGGGTGTTTGTTCATCTCCAACTGTATTTATAATATTCCCGCAATTTCTGGCAGGTTTAAATTTTCCCTTGCGGAGATCGTAGATCGCATACCAGAGATCGAATCCTCCTTTTCCTCCTTTTCTGTCGGAAGCAAAATAAAGCACTTCCCTCCCCTTTTGATCAAAACCAATGGAAGGCTGAGTTTCATTAAAACGCGTATTGACACCCCTGCCTAATTTTCGCACCTCCCGAAAGCCGGTATCAGTCAAGTGTGCCACATACAGATCACAATTGGTTTCGTTTAGTTTATTCTCCGCACAGGCTGTGAAATAAAATTTATCATAAGATGGATTGAAAGTTCCATTGACCTCCTCTCTCAGAGGGAGGTCTGGAGCCAACTTCCATGCTTCATAACCACTCCAGTTTTCCGCAAATGGAATAGCTTCATAAAATTGTCTTTCGGGTAAGCTGTCTGTAGCAAAATCATAGGTATTCTGACCGGAAATCCGGAGGGAATTATAGATTAAATTTCCTTCCGGGGTAATTACCGGAGAAGCTTCTACATGTTGTCCATTAATGGTGGCTGGCAAGGGTTTTACATATAGATTTGTAGAGTCCTCCTTCCCCTGATAAATTTCACATCCTTCGATGATGGTTTTGGCTAAGATCAAATACTTTTTCTCTCTCTTTTTCGGTTTGTAGTTCTTCTTAAAATCTTCCAGGAGTGGAATGGCCCGGGTACATTGATCAAATGATTGATATATCGAACCAAGGTAAAAGTCCAGAAGGCTTATTTTATGATCCTCTTCTTGTCTGAGTTCTTCTATTTCATCAACAGCTTTTTTAAACTGATTCGATCTGACATAAGCAAAGGCCAGTTTTTCCTTCACCTCTGCTTCATCACCCTTTCTCCGGCCATATTCTTCATAGTATTTTGAAGCGGTATAATAATCTTTATATGATTCTGCCTGCCTGGCCAGGGAGATCAGCTGTGCAGTTGGGACCTCATCGATGGCCTGGGCTAGCATGTCACCGGAGATCCCAAACAACATGAGAATAGCTATAGATTTAATAACGCAGGCAGGGAATTCTTCTTTCAGGTAGTACAGCATGATGAAAGTTATAAAACACACTTAATTCAAAACCTCCGCGGTTGTCGGTTGCCAGATCAAGGCTGGAAACATTAATATCGTAGGAAAACCCAACATCGAATTGCCCAAAACCGGCACGGGAGCCTATTATTACAGCATCGGTAGTACGATTTACCCCCCACCGTAAAAACAGAAAAGGAGTAAGGGACTGAAAGATCGGCCAGCTGTCATTCAAGATAGTTAATCTGCCGCCCAGCAACCATTCCGTAGCAGCAGAAATACGGTAATAGGAAACGGCAGGTTGAATAATAAGGGAAGAATTAAATTGATGCGGAGCGCTGATATTAATTCCCCAGGCCTGGGATCTTAAATTATCCTGATTTAAAAAAGATTCGCCCGGGCTAAAAAGATGATTGACGAAGGCTCCAGTCTCAATCTCCCAGAATTCCCCAATAATCCTGCGATAGTGAATGCCTGCATGAGCGTCTACGTAATTCAGTTCATCATTCAAATTAAATTCCTGATTATTGAGGGTCGGATTGAACCTTCCGATGGTATTATCATATTGGCCGGGAAAAGTTAAAGTATGAGGTTGAAAATCTTTGGATATATAGGAACTGCCGAATGCCAGGCTAAAGGATTGATCACTAAGTCGCCATTTGACACCCCCACTCAATTGCAGATCCGTCACTCTTAGTTTACCATCCCCGCTTTGATCATGACTGAAATAAAGGCCGTAAAAAAATAATAAGGGAGAAACAGCGGTGGTTAGCTGATGATTAAAGAAAAAACCGGATGAACGGAAAGGCGTACCAATGGCTTTCCACTGTTGTCTGTAATCGAGCAACATATTCATTTTCCCCTCAAAATCAGTTCGGCTGGCCACATTTCTCTGATTGGACTGAACCAACCATTGGGAAGAATGAACGTCCTGGTCATATAAATCGTGAATATTTATTAAATTAGTCATTGCTATAATAAGCAGACTTTTGCTGAAAATATTAACCAATGTAATTTTCGTGATCAATTGGATTGCAATTAAGGGTAGGGGTAAAAGCGCCTATTTTACTTCAATAATACTATTTCTCCTTTTAAAAGTAGAGGTATTTTCTCAATTAAATGCTGATTTTACCGCAAATAAAACTTCTGGCTGTAGCGCTTTGGCAGGGGTACAATTCTCTGATAAATCAACCGGCAGCCCGACTAGCTGGATGTGGGATTTTGGAAATGGCAATACTTCCACCTTACAGAATCCTACCGCATCATACAGTTCTCCGGGTGTTTACACCGTAAGTTTAACAGTAAAGAATGCTTCCTCTACTGCGTCCAAAATAAAAAATAAGTTGATTAAAGTTTACCGTTCCCCAATTGTTGACTTTACCGGTAATCCCCTGACGGGTTGTGAACCCTGGCAAGTTAACTTTAAAAGCACGGTGATCCCAGGTGATACCAGTATAGATAAATATTTATGGGATTTTGGTGACGGTAATAAAGGAAGTAGTAGTAATCCGCTCTTTACTTATCAAAATCATGGGGTGTATTCAGTTTCTTTACAAGTAGTAGATAAGAATGGCTGTGATGCCACTAAGTTGAGATCTTCGTACACCAACATCCTGCCTGCCACTCAAGCCAATTATTATACCCTGGGGGCTCAGAATTCGTGTAGTATTCCATTTACGGTGAAATTTAAAAATACTTCAAAAGGTTCAAACCTGACCTACTACTGGGATTTCGGGGATGGGAATACCTCCACGGATG
>CAZBIF010000061.1:0-3464 GCA_964492055.1 uncultured Flavobacteriales bacterium | reverse complement strand
ATCCTTCCCATACCTATACCTCTTTCGGCAATTTCAATGTTTTACTTCGGGCTACAGGCAGCCACTGTTCTGATACCTTATTACGTTACTCCTATATTAAAATAGCTCAACCGGTGGCCTATTTTAAATTATCAAGGGATTCCATTTGCCTGGGGGACACCGTCAGCCTGGAAAACTTAAGCAGCGGAGCCACTGATTTTACCTGGGATTTGGGAGATAGTTCCATCAGTACTAAATTAAATCCGGTCCATGAATACCAGGATTCAGGTTCTTTTAAGATACGGTTACAAGCAAAACTGGGAAATGCTTGTACGGTGGAGTACATCGATAGTGTGTACGTTCAGCATTTGATTGGGGATTTTACCATTTATCCGGAGTTTTCCTGTCAGTTGAGGGATACAGTAATTATGCAGGCGACTTCTAATTATGCAGACCGTTATTATTGGTCGATTGATACCGACCCCCGGGATTCTACCGAACCCCGGCTAACTTATACTACCCCAAAAATTTCTGCAACCGAAACCAGGTATGGAATATACACCGATTCGCTGATCCTGAGCAGTAATCTGGGTTGCAGGGATACCGTTGTTAAAAAGAGCCGTGAAATGAAGTGGATGCAGACGAGTATTTGGGTGGATGGCCCCGAGGGGTTAAAAGACGGATATAAAGGTTGCTATCCGGTAACATTAAATTTTTTTGATTCCACCCTTTTGATCGGAAAAGCAAAATCCTATAAATGGATCTTCGGAAATGGAGATTCTTCCACGCTCAAAAAACCTCCCCCGATAACCTTCGATTCTGCTGGCAGTTTTGAAGTGAGCCTTGTGATCACCAATGATTCGGGCTGTATTGCCAGGGATAAAACTGAAATAAAAGCTTACGAAAAAGGAAATCCGGACTTTACGGTATATCCGGATTCGGTTTGTCAGGATGAAATTGTTTTTGTGGAACTAACCGAGACTTTTGATACAAGCCGAATGATCATTTATGAATTTCGTCCGATCTCCGCTTTCTCCACGACTATTAAAGAAAAATACCTCTTAAAAAAATATGGTAATCCAATACATTATGATACCGGTTACCATACTGTAACCGTACGCCTGGGTGAATATTGTGATACTTCATTTACGATTGACAGCGCATACTATGTTAAAGGGCCGGTTATTTTTGTAAAACCTCAATCTGATTGCATTAATCCCAATAAGATTACTTTCCAAGCTGAAATTAAAGGGGCAACACGGTTTTACTGGGATTTCGGTGACGGTTCTCCCCTGGATTCAGTGACGGTTTCCCCAACTCATATTTATGCAAAGGATACCATTTACACCGCCAGCCTTCTAGCATTCAATGATACAAATGGTTGTGCCCCACAATACAAACCAATAAGGATCAATTTATACCCAGTGCGCTTGCCGGATTTATTAACCAATGATTTCTATTACTGCTATGGAGATTCGGTCCGGCTAAGGACGTTCGATACGTATTACTATGATACATACACCTGGAAACTGGGAGATAGCAGTTTAGGAGTTTTTCAAGACTCCACGTTTATTCCCTATTTCCTGGATGGGGGGTGGCAGGTAATTCAAATGATTGCATCAAACAATTTAGGCTGTAGTGATACCATATACGATAGCATTTTTATTTCCAAACCTAAGGCGGATTTCAGTGTGAGCCCCTCTTTTGGTTGTATCCCTTTCGAGGCTAAGCTAAACGATAATAGTACATACCATGCTTCTCCCAAAAAATGGAGGTGGATATTTAACTCAAACCTTAGTGCTACTATTCAAAATCCCCAGCTGTCTATCGATACGCTTGGGCCGGTTTCAGTATTTTTTAAGATTACAGACTCTCTCGGTTGCACCGATTCCATCTTTAAGAAAAATCATATAAAAGGCGTTTATTATGATCTTGGTTTCAGCTCCGCTGGATCCGCCTGTCAACTGGATAGTATTACCTTCATCAATACTACCAATAACCCCCGCGGCACCTATGTCTGGGATTTTGGGAATAATCAGGTAGATACCATAAATAAAAACCGGTTTAAATACGCTTATACTCAGGCAGGTAATTACCGGGTAAAATTAAAAGTCATTGACCCGGGGGGTTGTGTGGACAGTATTCTTAGTCAGGAAATTCGTATTAAAGTAAATCCTCAGGCAGACTTTACTTCAGATACTGCCATTGCGAATTGTTATCCTTTAGCGGTGCGTTTTATAAATCAAAGTTTCCCCAGCGATTCATCCTATCAATACAAATGGCATTTTGGAGACGGTGGTTCTTCTGTGCTCAAAGACCCCTTCCATAATTATACTCTGCCGGGAAAATTCAGGGTACAACTGAGCGTAATATCACCTAATAATTGTACTGATACCATCAGTAAGATAGATTTTATACAGACAGATGGACCCTATGCAACTTTCGCTATTGATAAGGATAACTTCTGTGTAGGTGATGAAGTGTCATTTCATATAGATAGTACAAGCAATGTACATGCGTTTAACTGGGATTTCGGGGACGGAAAGGGGAGTTTTACCAACCCCGCCTACCACCGCTATGATACCAGCGGAATTATTTACCCTGCCTTAATCCTTTATAATTCGGATACTACTTGCCAGGTAGCCCTGAGGGATTCATTAAATGTATTAAACATATACGCAAGAATTGGGGCGGATACCAATAAAGGATGTGTGCCTTTGGTATTACCATTAGAAAACTTATCCTCCGGAGCGGATAAATTTGAATGGATAATTGAAGATGGGAGCAGGCTTTTTTCTAATTCCATCCAAAGGAAAATATTCAATGAAGGAACTTATCAGCACAAGTTGATCATCGCATCTACAAATGGTTGCCGGGACACCGCAACCTTTACCTTTATGGCCTTCCCAAGACCTCAATTGCAAGTAAGTGACAGCGGAGTTTGTCCTGGAGATACCATACAACTCACCGCAGAGGGAGGGCTAACATATTCCTGGCAGCCCACTAGCTTTTTATCTGATCCATTTACTCATAATCCATTTGTTTATCCGGATAGTACGATAAACTATAGGGTAATTACTGAAAATTCTTTTCAATGCCGGGATACTGCCCGACTTACTGTTTTTGTTCCCCGGCCCATACCTGCGATAAATTTCGATGATACAACTCTTATCGTAGGAGAAGAAATTAACTTAAACCTCAATCTTGGCCCTAATCTTATCTATCAGTGGTCTCCGGATAAATACCTCAGTTGCCCGGATTGCAACCCCATAAGCTTTAAACCTCTGTCCGATCAGGTTTATTACCTGCATGTGTACGATAAATTCGGTTGCTTTGAAAGGTATGACACCCTGCAGATTAAAGTAGAACAAAAATTTACCCTGGATGTACCACAAGCTTTCACCCCCAACGGGGATGGAATAAATGATATCATTTATCCCCGGGGCTGGGGTTTACAGGAATTATTGTCTTTCCGGGTGTATAAT
>CAZBIF010000060.1:10760-15578 GCA_964492055.1 uncultured Flavobacteriales bacterium | reverse complement strand
CCATTAAAAAATACAAGCCTACGGTGATCCAGTCCACATTGTCGATGAGGCTCCTATTCCGCATGGGCTACTACTTTAGGCTGATCGCGATGGATGAGGTCCCCTTCCAGCATCCTCTTTTCGATGGCCGGGCGGGTAATGGTATCCTTTAAATATTTTTCTATCATCAGGCCGGCAATAGGGGCCGCCCAGCGTGAGCCCCAATACCCGTTTTCAACATATACCGAAAGTGCAATTTTAGGGTTGTCTTTGGGAGCAAATGCAATGAAAGTTGAATGATCATCCCCATGCGGGTTTTGTACCGTACCTGTTTTACCGCAAACCTCAATTGAGTCGATTCTTGCCTGGGTACCAGTACCTCTCTCCACTACTTTTCCCATAGCATTCACTACTTTCTCAAAGTGCTCCGCTGCCACTCCGGTTTCCATTTTTTCAACCGCAAGCTCCGAGGGAAAACCTACCGTTTCTATGTTTTTAACGATGTGCGGGGTCATGTAATATCCTTTATTGGCGATGGCAGCAGTCATGTTAGCCATCTGCATGGGGGTGAAACCCAGTTCGCCTTGCCCTATCGCCAGGGAAACTATGGTAAGGGAATTCCAACCCCCTTTGCGGTAATAACGGTCGTAATATTCAGCAGGGGGCACAAACCCTTCCAGTTCATTAGGCAGGTCAAGGCCGGTCTTTTTACCCAGGCCGAAATTCTGTACGTAATTCCGCCAGACCGTGTAGCCTTCTTCGGTTTCCTTGTAGTTATCCACAATGCTTCTGAAGACGTTGCTGTAATAAGCATTACAGGAAGTCTGGATGGAATATTCCAGATCCACCGGGGAAGGGTGGGCATGACAACCCATGCGAAAACTCCCGGCGCGGTAACCGTTGTAGCAACTATAGCGGGTATTGGGGGTCAGCACCTCTTCCTGTAGCCCAATCAGGGCATTGATACTTTTAAAGGTGGAGCCGGGGGGGTATTTGGCCATCAAAGCACGGTTGAAAAGCGGGTTTAGCGTATCATGGCTAAGCAATACGTAATTGCTTGATCGCTCCCGACCTACCAGCAAATTGGGGTCGTAATAAGGCATGCTGATCAGGGCAAGGATCTCTCCGGTAGCCGGTTCAATAGCTACAATGCTGCCTTTTTTATTTTGCATCAACCGTTCTCCGTATTCCTGCAATTCAGCATCAATGGTTAAGGTCATAGCCTTTCCGGATATAGCAGTGGAATCATGGATACCCCCCATGAATTTCCCCTTTTCCCGATTGAAAACATCTACCAGGATGCGTTCTACTCCCCGCCGACCCCGCAAGTATTTTTCATATTGTTTTTCAATGCCGCTTATACCAATGTGGTCGCCGGATTTATAGTAAGGATCCTGTTCAATAATAGAAGGACTTACCTCCCCAACATAACCCAGCAGATGAGGGGCCGATTGTCGGGGATAACTTCGCAATGTCCTGGTCTGTACAAAAAATCCCGGATACTTGAATAGATGTTCCTGAATGCGGGCAAAGGCCCGGGTACTGATCTCCTTTTCAAAGATAGAAGCCTTGTAATAGGAAAAAGCTTTGGCTTTTCTCATCTTGGCAACAAAAGCCTCCTTTTCAATACCAATTAACTCGCAAAATGCCAGGGTGTCGAGATCTTCTGAAACTTGTCGGGGAACTACCATCAGGTCATATGCCGCTTCATTAAAGACCAGCAAACGGCCATCGCGGTCGTAAATGAGACCGCGAGCGGGGTATTTGATCACCTGCCGGATCACATTGTTGTCGGCGTCAAGTTTATAGTGGGTGTCGATCACCTGCACATAAAACAGGCGGATAAGAAAGACAATACCGACAAATAAAAAAATGCCGCTGATCACATAACGCCTTTCTTCCAGATTTTTCATGAGCGTTCGTTGGCGTTATAGCGAAAAAGCTGAGTTAATAAGATCAGCAATAAGGTGAGGAGGGTACTCAGCAAGGCCCTGCCCAGGGTGCGAAAGAAGTCTTCGAAGCGAAATACCTCCACATAGAAGAGAAAAAGATGATGAAGCAAAGTCAGCAGTGC
This sequence comes from uncultured Flavobacteriales bacterium, assembly GCA_964492055.1. Lineage (GTDB taxonomy): Bacteria > Bacteroidota > Bacteroidia > Flavobacteriales_E > Vicingaceae > CAZBIF01. The sequence goes on along the minus strand of CAZBIF010000060.1, from coordinate 13,525 downwards.
CGCATATACAAAAAACCACTGAAAGCCCATGTGTTGGATGCCTGGAGAATGAGTGACCTCGTATCCGTCCCTGGGGGCTAGCAGACGCAATACATAAGGCCGGCAAAAAGCCAGGAAAACAGAAGCATGCATACCTGGGGTATTGCTGAAAATATCCACTGCCAGTCCCATGACAAAAGCAATTAACATCACCAGCGCCTTGTTCATCTCAAAAGGCATCCAGAGAATGAAAATGATGTAGAGAAAAGGATTGATGTAACCACTTAATTGAATGTTGTTGAGAATGAGCACTTGCACAAACACCAGTGCAATAAACCAGATGGGGAGTTTGATGAGATCGCTATTCATGATTCAGCTGATTTTCGAGTTCCTGCTGTTCCCTTTTCATGATGTTCTTGATCACATATACCTGGGAGATATTTTTGTAATCCACAATAAAATTCACCTTGATCGTATAAAAATTTTCTCCTTCCGGTTTAATGATATCAGCTATGGTTGCCAGATCTATGCCGGGAGGAAAAGTGGCCGAAAATCCACTCGTTACTATGGTATCCCCGATGGTGAGCTGCACGTGATTGGGGATATCTTCCAGGATCCCTTCGCGGTAACTCTTTCCTTCCCACTTCAGGGAACCAAAATAATCCGATCCCTCTACCTTAGCGCTGATGCTGCTATTGATATGCAAAACCGATAAAACCGTACTGAAATGGGGAGACACATTTTGGATTACCCCGATCACCCCTGTTGAACCCACTACGCCCATGCCAGGTTTTACTCCGTTTTCCGAACCGGTATTCAGGGTGAGGTAATTGCGCTGTTTATTGGTGGAATTATTGATGATACGTGCAGTGGAGTAGAGGTACTTTCGCTGGTAGATGGTATCATTGATCATGATGTTTTCCCCATAAAGCCCGTCAAAACTTTTGATCTGCCGTTCTTTGAGGCGGCGGTTTTCTTCCAGCAGATCCTCATTTACCTGTTTCAGGTTTATGTAATCAGTGAAGTTGGAATAGGTAGTATAGATCCTACCACTAAGGTAATTAGAGGAAGTGAAAAAACGGCTTTGGTGAAAATTGTTGTGACGAATAAGGATATAGAAGGCAATAACCTCAAAAAAGAGAAAAAGGAAAAAGAAAGAATATCTATTTAAAAACTGGATCAGGTTTCGCATCTATCCATACTATCGTCTTAGCGTATTAAAAATGGCAATTTAGCCGAATTCTTTAAGGCAATACCGGTACCTCGAGCCACGGCACGTAACGGGTCTTCCGCCACGTGCACCGGTAATTTGGTTTTCTGAGAGATCCTTTTGTCCAGGCCTCGCAGCAGAGAGCCACCTCCTGCCAGATATAAACCGGTACGGTGTATATCGGCTGACAATTCCGGCGGGGTCATCTCCAGGGCATTCAGGATGGCCGCCTCAATTTTTGTGATGGACTTATCCAGGGCATGGGCGATCTCGGTATAGGAAACTTTTATTTCTTTAGGAGTACCTGTCATCAGATCCCGCCCTTGAATGGCATAGTCCTCCGGGGGATTATCCAGTTCAGGTAAAGCCGAGCCTACCTCAATCTTGATCTTTTCTGCAGAGCGCTCCCCGATCAGCAGGTTGTGTTGCCTGCGCATGTAATCCACAATATCATTGGTGAAATCGTCCCCGGCCACACGTATGGATTTGTCGCAAACAATGCCACCCAGGGCGATGACCGCAATTTCGGAGGTACCCCCCCCAATATCAATGATCATGTTCCCCATAGGTTCCAGCACATCGATTCCGATACCTATGGCCGCTGCCATGGGCTCGTGGATGAGGTAAACTTCTTTACCACCGGCGTGTTCTGCAGAGTCTTTTACCGCCCGCTTTTCCACTTCCGTGATTCCGGAAGGAATGCAGATCACCATTTTCAGTGAAGGAGTGATCAGCCTTTTCTTCTGATTGATCATTTTGATCATTCCGCGGATCATGTATTCCGCCGCCTGGAAATCAGCGATCACCCCGTCTTTCAGAGGCCTTATGGTCTTGATCTCTTCATGGGTCTTTCCGTGCATCTGCATGGCTTTTTTGCCCACAGCAATTACCTTTCCGGAAGCCCGGTCGATGGCCACAATACTGGGTTCGTCCACCACTACCTTGTCCTGGTGGATCACCAGGGTGTTGGCGGTGCCCAGGTCAATGGCAATTTCCTGTGCAAATAATCCCATTCCGTTTTTTCAATATCAATGTTTAAAATGTCTGGTCCCACTAAACACCATAGCAATATTAAGTTTATTGCACGTTTCTACACTCAAATCATCTTTAATGGAACCCCCGGGTTGTATAATAGCCACAATACCTGCCTCTGCGCCGATCTCTACACAATCGGGAAAAGGGAAAAATGCATCAGAGGCCATTACCGCTCCTTTGAGATCAAAATTAAAACTCTTTGCCTTAGCAACTGCTTGTTTTAAGGCATCCACCCGGGAAGTCTGTCCGGCCCCGCTGGCCAGAAGTTGTTTATCTTTTACCAGTACAATAGCATTGGACTTGGTATGCTTCACCAAACGGCTGGCAAAGAGCAGGTCTTCCAGCTCTATTTTCGAAGCCTTTTTCTCAGTCACATTTCTCAGGTCTTCGGACCTCTCAGTGGCCGTGTCTTTTTCCTGCCATAGATAGCCGTTCAGATTGCTGCGCAGTTGGGGTTGGTTTTCCAGTTTTTTCAACTGTTTTAGTACGATGCGGTTCTTTTTTTGTTTCAGCAATTGCAGGCCATCTGCAGAAAAATCAG
>CAZBIF010000060.1:3665-10653 GCA_964492055.1 uncultured Flavobacteriales bacterium | reverse complement strand
ACTACTTCACAAAACAATTGATTGATCTCTTCCGCTGTAGCTGTATCAAGTGGTTTGTTGCTTATCAAAATCCCACCAAAGGCTGATACCGGATCCCCGGCCAGGGCAGCCCGATAGGCTTCTTTAAGCGTATCGCGGATGGCCATGCCGCAGGCATTGTTGTGTTTTAGTATGGCAAAGGCCGGTTTCTCATCACTGAATTCCTGTATGAGGTTGACGGCTGCATCCACATCCAGAAGGTTGTTGTAGGAAAGCTCTTTCCCATGCAACTGCTCGAAAAGTGCATCAATGTTTCCGTAAAATGCCCCTCTTTGGTGCGGGTTTTCTCCATAGCGCAAGTTTTTTTCCGCTCCGAGTGATATGGTAGAAGATGGTTGCTGACTATCGCCTGAAAAATAGGCGTGAATGGCTTTGTCGTAGCTGGCACTTTGAGAAAATGCCTCAGTAGCCAGAATTTTTCGTTGTTCCAGCGTAGTTTTTCCGTCTTGTTCTTTTAGCCATTGGTTTACTTTACCGTATTGTGAGCGGGAAGAAATGATGGCTACGTCTCTGTAATTTTTGGCCGCAGCCCGGATAAGGGAAATACCACCAATGTCGATTTTTTCTATGATATCTTCCTCAGAACCCCCAGCTGCTACCGTTTCATTGAAAGGGTATAGGTCAACTACCACTAGATCAATTTCCGGAATGGCAAATTCATTTAATTCTTCCTGATCACTGTTGTTTTCCCTGCGACTTAAGATGCCGCCAAATACTTTTGGGTGCAGGGTTTTTACCCGGCCACCCAGAATGGAAGGGTAGGAGGTTAGCTCTTCCACGGCTTCCACGGGGATGTGCTTTTCTTCGATAAATTTCCTGGTGCCGCCGGTGGAATAAATGGTTACTCCCTGCTGGTGCAGGTTTTGGATGAGTGGCTCCAGGCCATCCTTGTAAAAAACAGAGATCAGCGCATTTTTAATTTTGCGGGATGCGGGCATTTGCAGTTAAATTAACCTACAAGATTAGCCATTTAAGCCCAAGTTGGAAAGGGGGCAAGCAGAGGTTATTAACGGCTGTTGAAAAGTGGTAAGTGCAGAGGGATTGAGCGGAGGATTAACAGGATAAATGGTAAGGGTAGTTTTATCAAAAGCCCGTAACTTGGCTGCCTGATGAAATTGATCCTGCGCCTGATCAAAGAAAGTTTGCTGTTTGCCCTGGATTCCCTGCGGGTAAATAAACTGCGTACCATTCTTTCCTTACTGGGCATCACCATCGGTATTTTCTCCATGGTTTCGGTATTTACCATGATCGATTCGCTGGAGGCCAATGTGCGAAACAGCATCCAAAGCCTGGGGGATAATGTGATCTATATTCAGAAAATGCCCTGGCAGTTCAGCAGCGAAACCCCCTGGTGGGACTACATCCGCCGTCCTGATCCGGATTACAAGGAATTTAAGATGGTGCAAAAACGGGTGCAAAGTGCCGAAGCAGTGGCATTTATGACGGCCAGTCAGGGTACTTTGAAAGCGGGGAACAACAGCATTGAGAATGTTTCTTTACTGGGGGTGACCTATGCTTATAATGAAATTTGGGACCTGAAGATCGAACAGGGACGTTATTTTACCGAAATTGAGAACCAGGCAGGGCGGCAGGTGGCCATCATCGGGGCGGAGATCGCCGAGAACCTTTATGGAGAACGTTCAGCCATCGGCAAGACTTTTAAATTCAAAGGACGCAAGCTGAATGTGATCGGTGTGCTTGAAAAAGAAGGACAAGGGGCCATGGGCAACTCCAACGATGAAAATGTATTTACCACTTTGCCGTTCCTGCGGAATTTTGTGAATGTCCGCTCCCGCAACAGCGGTTCCACCATTATGGTAAAGGCAAAACCGGGGGTGAGCAACCGGGAACTGATGGATGAACTGACCGGCATCATGCGGTCCATCAGGAAACTGAAACCGAAAGCCAGGGACAATTTTGCCCTGAATCAGTTGAGTATGCTTTCCAAGGTGTTTGACGGGATCTTTTCCGTGATCAATATCGCCGGTTTTTCCATTGGTATTTTCTCCATCATCGTGGGTGGCTTCAGCATTGCCAACATCATGTTCGTATCCGTCAAAGAACGCACCTCCCTGATTGGCATACAAAAATCCCTGGGGGCGAAAAATTATTTTATCTTACTGCAATTCCTATTTGAGTCGGTTTTCCTCTGTCTGATCGGGGGTTTGGTAGGACTGTTCCTGATCTTTCTTGGCACCCTTTTCCTCACCTACGGGCTGGAGTTCGAGGTTATACTGGGGGTAAAAAACATCTTGCAAGGCCTGGGAATTTCAGCCCTCATCGGCATCCTTTCAGGCTTTATCCCTTCCTGGACTGCCAGTCGGCTGGATCCGGTGGAGGCGATCAGGGCGAATTAGTTTTTGATAAATTTTTGACGTACTTCTCCTTGTTTCGTCTCCATTAAAATAAAATAATGCCCGGAACTAAGTGATGAGATATCAAATTGTAAACTATTTGCAGGCATTCTTTTAACCACCTCGCCTTTCACATCCACTATTTTAATGGAGCGGATAGCAATATTATCCGGATTTTGTAAATAAAGTACCGTTGAGGCCGGATTGGGTACTACTGCTATCCTTTTGCTTTCTATGCCTTTATTTACTTTAAGGCCTACTAATCCTCCCAGATTAATTGATTTGTATATTTCTCCATTGAAACCCGTTGCAAAGACCTCATTCTTTTCTTTATGATGCAAATAGCTTATCATGGCATTAAGCGTATCGGGGGTATTAAAAGAAAAACCTTTATCAGTTGAAACGTAGATAAAATTTTTTCGAACCCCCCATCCCAAAAGGTTTGTTGAATTAGTGAAAATTATTCCAAGCGGCTGAGGAGAGCTTAGATTTAACCATTGGTTCCAGGTTTTCCCTTTGTCATAACTAATCTCTGATTGAGAAGGGAAACCATAACCATTCAAATAAAGGGTGTCGCTCCCATTATAATAAACCCTGGGCCAGGTTCCCGAAAAAGTTTTTTTCCCTATTTTTTGCCAGTTTGCTCCCAGATCATCACTTAAGTATATAGTATCATTGGTAGTAACGGTAAGGTGCTGATCATTTATATCAAAAAACATAATAGCATAAGCCAACAGTAAGGGGTGTAAATTACCAGCCCTTAATAATTCCAGGTAATCATTGCTTGAAACACCAATTAAGCCGCTGTCGGAAGAGATAGAAGTACGTAAAAAGACAGAATCCAAACTGCTTTTCGTGGAACTAAGGGGGAATAGATCCTTGGAGAGTTTATTGATGTGCCAGTTAGCTAAACTGTCTTTGGTTATGACAAATAGGGTGTCCTTATACAGAAGAAAATTTTCAATACTTTGAAAATTCAGCAATGTGGTATCTGTTTTCCAGTTTAATCCGGCATCCATAGTGCTTAAAATGGAATTTTTTTCAACCACGTATCCCTTTACACTATCTACAAAAAGCATCTTGCCCAGCATAGCGTTATTACCAGCATAAACGAGTTTCCAGTTGGGGTTTTGTCCCGATACAGAACTTGATACAACATAGGATATTAGTAGAAGCAGTATTTTTTTCATCACAATTAATTTTTATAAAGATGATCGGAATCCATAGAGACCCCATCACAAATTAAGGCTACATGGTATAATCCGGAATTAAAGTTACTTATATCTATGTTAATAGTGGATAAGGTGGTGTTTAAATTAAAAGTATAGGTGGCACCAAACGTCTGAATCAAAACAAGTTGAGCAGAGTTAACGTTTCCAAGTTCATAGTCGACAGTTACAATATTAGTAGCGGGATTTGGGGATATAGACAAAATCTGGGAGGTTTTAATATCAACTTTTACCTTGTCATAGTCTACCATTCCGTCATTTAATGCTGTAACCTCCAGTAGATATTCTGTATTAATTGTAGGCGATACAAAAAAATTCATGTCAGAGGAAATTAAATTTCCACTTAAGTCATACCATTTATAATCTGCGGGTTCGTTAATATCAACTGCCCTCAGTTCTGTGGAATCTCCTATTGCTACTTTTCTGTCTGAGCCCGCATCCGCAATAATTCCATACCTGGAAGGGGGGTAAATTTTGAAACCTTCCCCTCCGACTTCAAGGCCATTACCGCTCAATTTCTGTCTTACGATATAATCATATTCTTTTTCAAAGGGAAAAGCATCCGAATGGATATTGAATTTTAAATTCATTTGGTAGCGCTCATTCTCCTCAAAGGATAAGTTCGTCAAGGAAGCTGGATCTCCATTGATCCTGATCTGTTTTTGCTCAAAATCAATAATTTCCACATTATCGCCACTGAACCCCTGATTTTCCCATTTATTCCATATTTCATCCTCTAAGGTGATGGTAATATTGGCGTCATTTAAAATATCATTGCCGTTGCGCGGAGGAATAGTTTCAAAAACAAAATCAAATGCGGCTGTTGAATCAGTTGTATTACCGACAAAGAAATTGGCTGTAGTAGTGGGAATAGCAGACCCTCCGTTTGGATTGTTTACCAAAGGATTAAGATCAATAATAGAAAGGTTTTTCCATATAATATTATTATTATCTTTCACATTAGGGCCGAGATTCCATCTGCCGGTGGTCCTTTCGTTATACATGGGGTCATTTGCATGATCTATCCGGGCTAACAGGCAAAAATGAAAGGGTTCATTATTGAAACTGTAATTACTCGGATCAGGGGCTATCCAGGTAAAATGGAGAATATCCTGTCCCATGGGTTTTATGATGGGAATGTTGATAGTAGTGATAATATCTCCCATTCAAGTACTTGTTAGTCCACTTGTATGGTACAAGGTCCCATCCCAGTGTTTGGGCCAGGTTAGATCGGTAGCTGCCTTGGCCCAATATATCTTTAATTTTTCATTACCCGTATTGGCATTTTTTCCCCTATTCCTAACTCTAACGTATACATGAGTTGCTGTTGAACCATCTGATATAGGGTTTTGATGGACATCAGTTGTCAATCCATCATTTTGATTTCTACACCAGATATCATAGGAATAAGTACTGCGCATCGTTATATATACTAGGTTCGTCACCAAGATCCCTTTCACTTAATTGGGTATAAGGGTGATCTTTCATAAATAAGTCTATATTTGGAAGAGTAGAATTGGAACAATAATATTCCCAATGTCTCCAGATTTGGTCAACTTGGGCATGGAATAACCAAAATGCTAGGGAAGTTGGAGACACCATAGAATTCATTACTCCTCCCAGATCGGTGTGCGTTTGATCGTGGTAATATACATTAGCACTTGTATTAAGCGGAGCAGGGTAGGTAGCAAGACGATAGGTGCTTCCTTCGATAATGGCACTCAATCCACTTGGACAACAATCTTGTGTTGACGGAGAAGTCGGATTCATTTGCCAGTCGCATAGATCATTATTATTGCCAGCTTTAATGAGATGTTTTAAGTAGTCTGGTACAGAAATTATTGTTGAAAAAGTTGATAACTGAGTTGTACATTTTTGTAAATGATTTGATTGTGGACAAATGGCATTAATACAATCATTATCAAGTGTTCTAAATTGAGTTGGTAGAGGTAACGATTGGTCAGCAGGATCCCAGAGCGGCAAGGGTACATGTTGTTTAGCACCGTTGAGGAACAAATAATCTTCCATATCTTGCAAATAACCCCGATGAAAGGGTAAAAAATCAAAGTCGGAATGAATATCTCCTCCCGTTAACATTTTCATATCACAATGTTGTTCAATTACTTCAGCAGAAATGTAATTATGCATCTGCGTAGCAAGGGCGGTTTTTTGAGAGGTAGACATAAAATGAAGTGTCTGCCTGCTTACCTGACTATGTAATACTAAAATAATATTAAAGAGGATAGTAAAAGTTAGTAATTTCATAATTTTAGAATTTTGGTTTAGTTGGAATCTCTAAGTCAAATTTATAGCAATAATTAATTTAAATAATGTGCGTAAAGTGTCTGAATGTAGACTTTTAATGTCTAATTTAGACGAACATTATGGATATAGGTAACAACATTAGAAAAGTAAGGGAGCTTAAAGGATATTCACAGGAATATATAGCTTCTGCAATGGGCATCAGTCAGCGACAATACAGTAGGCTAGAAAAAAATGAAACCGAACTTACGTTGTCCAAATTAATTTCTATCGCAGATATTCTTGAAGCAACCCCTCAGCAATTAATGGGCTTCGATGAAAAATTTATTTTTCAGAATTGTGATAATGCTTATGGAGCAAATAATCAGAATAACTACGCTTTTTCAGAAAAAGAACGGGAAAATTATGAAAAACAAATCGATCATCTTAAAGGCGAAATAGTTTTTCTGAGAACACAGTTAGAAAGCACTTTAGGCGAACGGTAAATTCATTTCACCATCTCCTTCTCCAGCACCCCATCCAGTAACTCAATCGCTTGTACAATGCTCTTGACATTTTCAAAAACAAGACTTAATCGGTCTTTTCGCTCTTTCAGTTTGCAGCGGTTGGGATTTTGCTGCACAAATTGCAGTACCCGGGTAAAAGTAGCCGACTGGTAATAAGGGGATTCCTGATTGCTCACAAAGTAGCAGATCAGTTTCTGTTGTTTGAGCACCACCTTTTCCAATCCAATTTCTTTAGCGATCCAGCGGAGGCGAATGGCCCGGATCATTTCCTGCGTGGGTTGGGGGATAGGGCCAAAGCGGTCGATCAGTTGTTCTTCGAATTGACGTAGACCGTCCTCTGTTTCAGTATTGTCCAGCTCCTTGTAGAGGTTGATGCGCTCGGCAATGTTGCTCACATACTCATCCGGGATCAAGATCTCCAGGTCGGTCTCTATCTGACAATCTTCCACAAAGTGCTCTTCCTGCTGGTACAGATCCTTAAATTCGGTTTCTTTCAGCTCCTGAATGGCTTCGTTCAATATTTTCTGATAGGTATCGAAGCCGATCTCGGAGATAAATCCGCTTTGTTCTGCCCCCAGTAAATTACCGGCGCCACGGA
>CAZBIF010000060.1:736-3655 GCA_964492055.1 uncultured Flavobacteriales bacterium | reverse complement strand
CCAAATCCTTCATGGCGATCTGAAATCCGCTGCCGAGGTCTGAAAATTGCTCCAACGCTTGCAGTCGTTTTCTGGCTTCTGTGGTAAGTGAGATCATGGGAGGAGCTAATAAATAACAAAACGCCTTTTTATTGGATCGCCCTACTCTTCCCCGCATCTGATGCAGATCACTCAGGCCAAAGTTGTTGGCGTTATTGATAATGATGGTATTGGCATTGGGAATATCCAGGCCGCTTTCAATAATGGTGGTGGCTACCAATACATCGTATTCCCCGTTTATGAAAGCCATCATTTTCTCTTCCAGCTGCTCTCCTTTCATCTGTCCGTGGCCGGTAAGCACCCTGGCATCCGGTACCAGCCGCTGGATCATGCCGGCTACCTCTTTGATATTCTGCACCCGGTTATGAATGAAAAACACTTGTCCGCCCCGGCTGATCTCATAGCTGATCGCATCCCGGATCAATTCTTCATTGAAGGTATGTACCTCAGTCAGGATCGGCTGCCGGTTAGGCGGCGGGGTGTTGATCACTGATAGGTCACGTGCCTGCATGAGTGAAAACTGTAGAGTTCGCGGTATGGGAGTGGCGGTTAAGGTCAGGGTATCTACATTTACCTTCAGGGTTTTCAATTTATCCTTCACCCCAACCCCAAACTTTTGCTCCTCGTCCACAATAAGTAACCCCAGATCCTTGAATTTGATATCCTTGCCCACAATGCGGTGGGTGCCAATAAGAATGTCGATCTCTCCGCTGGCAAGTTTTCGCAGGGTCTCTTTTTGCTGTTTGGCAGTCTTGAAACGATTTATGTAATCAACCTTGGCAGGGAAATCCTTCAACCGGTTTTTGAAGGTCTGGTAATGCTGCCAGGCGAGGATGGTGGTTGGCACCAGTACGGCTACCTGCTTGCTGTCGGTCACTGCTTTGAAAGCCGCCCGGATGGCAATTTCGGTTTTACCAAAACCTACATCTCCGCAAATCAACCTATCCATAGGCGTTTCTGATTCCAGATCGGCTTTAACATCCTGGGTAGTCTTGAGCTGATCCGGGGTATCTTCATAGAGAAAGGATGCTTCCAGTTCATTTTGCAGGTAAGTATCCGGGGAAAAGGCAAAGCCCTTTTTTGAACGCCTTTCCGCATACAGCTTGATCAGGTCGTAGGCAATTTCCTTGACCTTCTTCTTGGTTTTTTGCTTGAGCTTCTTCCAGGCATCGGAACCTAGTTTGTCGATCTTCGGTGGAGTACCGTCCTTACTCACAAATTTGGAAATGCGGTGCAGGGAATGAATGCTGATATAGAGTATATCCTTATTCCGGTAAAGGATGCGAATGGCTTCCTGCTCTTTACCACGGTGATCTTTTCCAGACCTGAAAACTGCCCTACCCCGTGGTCAATGTGGGTGATAAAATCCCCCGGGCTCAGGTTTTGCAACTCCTTTAGGGTGATGGCCTGGTCTTTCTTTTTAAAGCTTTCCTTTAGTCGGAATCGCTGGTAGCGGTTAAATATCTGGTGATCAGTGTAGATGGCCAGTTGCTGCTGCTGATCGATAAAACCTTCGTGTATGCTCAGCAACATGGTTTCCACCTTCAGCTCTTTACCGATATCCTCAAAAATGGCATATAGTCGTTCGATCTGTTTGGCATTATTGGCTACCAGAATGTTCTGCAAACCGTTGCCGGTATTCCGGTTGAGGTTCTCAACCAGCAGATCGAAATTTTTATTGAAGGCAGGTTGGGGCGAAGTCTTACCTTCAATTTTTAACTCTGCCGGGAAATAGGTCTGCTGCCCGAATTCGATGGTGTTTAATTGCAGGGTGCTGCGGATAAACTCTTCTTTCGAAATGTACATTTGTTCGGGAGGCAGTCGCTTGAGAGGGGAGTCCAGGTTCTGGAAGATATCTTTAGCCTGTTGAAACAACTCCTCCACTTTATCGCGGCAAATGCGGTAATCCTTAAACCAGAATAGCGTGTTATCGGGTAAAAACTCGAAAATGGGCACACGGGAAGATTCGATCATTTCCTTCTGTACGTTAGGAAGGACAGCTATACGTTCCAACGGTTTCAGAGAAAGTTGGGTGGCCGGGTCAAACAGACGAATAGATTCTATTTCGTCCCCGAAGAACTCCAGGCGGTAGGGATTTTCGTTGGCGAAGGAGTAAATGTCCATGATCCCTCCGCGTACGGAGAATTGTCCGGGATCGCCTACAAAATCGGTACGTTCAAAACCATAACTGTTGAGGGTTTCGATCAAAAAATCGATGCTTAGTTTATCCCCGCTATTGATCTCCAAGGTGTTTTGCTTCAGGTTTTTTTCCGTGACCACAAATTCGCTAAGCGCTTCCGGGTAACTGACGATAAAGTACTGCTGTTCCCGGGCGCTCACCTTGTTCAGCACTTCGGCCCGCAATTGGATGTTGGCGTTATCAGTCTTTTCCGTTTCATATGCCCGGCGATAGGAAGAAGGATAAAACAAGGCCCGTTCGCCTGCTAGGGTTTCCAGGTCGTTGAGAAAATAGGCGGCCTCTTCTTTATCGGGCAGTACGATGAACTGATGCAGGGGGAGGTTCTTGGAAATGCCATAGCTGATAAAAGCGTGCAGGCTACCGGCCATGTCCTGCAAATGGACATGGGAAAGGGGGTTATTTCGCAATTGCTCGGAAATATCCTTCACCCGCTGGTCTTCGCTGTAACGTTGCTTTAATTCAGCAATTTTCATAAAGGGAGTGCAAAACTAAAAGATAATAAGCTGTGGTAATCAATTGTTCGGCTAAAATCGCTGAATAAGGGGATTTGGCTGTTGAATTAGCTGATTTTTACTTCTGTCTCTCGCAAAGGCGCCAAGCCGCAAAGACGTCATGGAAGGGATTTACTTTGCGCCCCTGTTCCTCTGCGTGACACCATTTCCCGCAAATTGAGTGAAACT
>CAZBIF010000060.1:0-726 GCA_964492055.1 uncultured Flavobacteriales bacterium | reverse complement strand
TTTTTGGTTTCTCGCTAAGACTCTAAGCCGCTAAGGGAGGGGTCATTTTACGCTACTTCTTCTCTGCGTGGACAATTTATAGTTTGAGAATTGATAAGAAATTGTGGGTAGTCTCTCGCCAAAAAGGAAAGACGCTCACCTAAATGGTAAAAATATGATATATGCCTAAAAGTAATTATATTGTGAGAAGTAAATGTGGTTTAACTGAGCGTTACAACCTTTTACCTAAACTATGGAGGAGAACGAACTTTCCAAAATTATTGTAGATACCTGCTATCATATCCATGTTGAATTAGGTCCCGGTTTGTTTGAGTCAGTTTATGAAGAGATCCTTACCTATGAATTAATTAAAAGAAAATTGCGTGTCACTCGCCAGCAGGCTGTTCCGGTGATATGGCACGGAATAAAAATGGATCATGGCTTCCGGGCTGATTTAATAGTAGAAAATAAAGTGCTGATTGAAATAAAATCGGTTGAATCCATTGCACCCCTTCACAAAAAACAAGTTTTGACCTATTTAAAGTTAACTGGTCTAAAGCTCGGCCTACTGATAAATTTCAATGAATCATTGATCAAGAATGGAATTACACGGATCGTAAATAACCTATAAAATATCCTAATAGACTTTACATGATGGATTTACTTTGCGCCTCTGCGACTTTGCGTGAAATTTTTATAAGGTGGGAGTGATTTGAATTTTAAGAGATCTCTCGCGAAGCCGCGAAG
>CAZBIF010000059.1:13740-15601 GCA_964492055.1 uncultured Flavobacteriales bacterium | reverse complement strand
AAACATCCTCCATGAATTACAGGCACTTTTTCAGCAGCAGGTTTTTGTCATATTTCCTGATTTCCTTTCTAATACCCATTGGATGCGATTCCCAAAGCCACATTAAAAAGCTAAGTGAAGAGGAAAAAAGAGCGGAAGTAAAAGAGGGCTGGGACACCGTGCAAACTACAGTAGGGCAGCTCATCCTACCCCCGCCATACCATTCCGAATCAGTACGCAACAGCAGCCGTATCGTTGATTGGCCGGAGGGGAAGTTGCCCACCGTACCTGAAGGTTTTACCGTCAGCCGTTTTGCAGCAGATCTGGACCATCCCCGCTGGATCTATATTGGCCCCCAAGGCGAATATTTTGTGGCAGAATCAAAGGAAGACCGCATTCTCCGTCTAATAGATGAAAATGGTGACGGCACCATCGACCGGAAAGAAATCTTCATGAATGGATTGAACAAGCCTTTTGGGATGCTGATCATCAAAGATCATTTTTATGTAGCTAATCAGGATGGGGTATTGAAGATCCCTTACCAGGGAGAAAAGAAATTAGAAGCAGCAAATGGGAAAAAGATCATTCAGCTGCCCGCTGGTGGCTACAATCACCACTGGACGCGAAATATCATCACCAACAAGGCACAGGATAAACTTTACATATCGGTAGGATCCGCCAGTAATGTAGGGGAGTACGGTATGGATGAAGAGATCAGGAGGGCGAATATCCTGGTAACTGACCTGGAAGGCAAGAACGAAAAGGTCTATGCCTCCGGCCTACGCAACCCGGTGGGAATGGACTGGAACCCCGTAACCGGCGAATTGTGGACGGCAGTGAACGAAAGGGATAAGCTGATTACATTACTTCTGTCAAAGAGAATGGTTTTTACGGCTGGCCTTACAGTTATTTCGGGCAAATTGAAGACCCCCGTCTGAACGGGCGTAAACCGGAGCTGGTAGCCAAGGCCATAGTACCGGATGTGCCTACCAAGGCTCATACCGCATCCCTTGGTCTGGTATTTTACGATAAGCGGCAATTTCCGGAAAAATATCGTAATGGTACATTTATCGGACAGCACGGTTCCTGGAACCGGGCGGACTTGTCCGGTTATCAGGTTGCATTCGTTTCTTTTGAGAACGGAAAACCTACCGCCGAGCCGATGGAGTTCATGGGTGGGTTTATTGCCAAGGAAAAAGCTGCAGAAGTGTATGGCCGACCGGTCTGTGTTGCTCTTGATACAGACGGGTCACTACTGGTAACCGACGATGCCGGGGATTGTATCTGGAAGGTTACTTATGGAAAATAAGCCATGAAGGCTCGGTTCTGCCTTTTTCTGATTTACCTTTTTTCGGCCACCAAGCTCTTTTCTCAATCTTATTCAGCAAAGTTGCTGGATCAGCAAGGAAGGCCCTTAGTAAATGTTAAGGTGGTTTACCATGATTCCATAGTGGCACAGTCTGACTCACAGGGATTTTTTTCATTTGATCTTCCCGAACTTCTCCCTTTCTGGGTGGAACTTATATCTGAAGATCATTGGTTTCCCTTGCAGCTTCAGGCCAGGGAAAAGCTTTACACTATAAATACCGAAGGCGGGTTCATCGGGCCGGTAGAAATCTCCCCCACATCCACTTCCGCTGATGAAATATACCCAATGGCCAAAGTGGATAGAAAGGATTTTCAGGCTTACCGGCCCGATGAACTGATCGCCCCTATCAATCAGCTGCCGGGGGTCTACATTCAAAGCGGCGCCATCAATACCAACCGCATTACCATTCGCGGGATCGGAGCGCGTACTCTTTACGGCAGTAATAAGGTAAAAGCCTATTTTAATGAAATACCCATCACCAATGGCAGCGGGGAAACGGCCATCGATTTTTTG
>CAZBIF010000059.1:10261-13730 GCA_964492055.1 uncultured Flavobacteriales bacterium | reverse complement strand
AGTTTGCAATCGGTGGAGGTAATAAAAGGCCCCCGCTCCGTGGTCTATGGAAGCAATCTGGGGGGCACCATTCTCTTGAATACTCCAGCGGTCGGGGAAGGGCAAAATAGCATATCCCAGTCAGTCACTGTGGGTTCTTTTGGCATGAAGAAATTCACCAGCGGAGGGCATTACACGGATTCGGTATGGTCCGTCAATGTAAATTACAGCCGGCAGGAGGAAGATGGCTTCCGGGAAAACAGCCAATTTGCCAGGCAGGCCCTGGCGGTTAATTTACAAGGAAAGATCAGTCCCCGAAGCACCCTGGGCTTGCTTTACCATTTATCGGATCTCCGGGGCTATATCCCCAGCTCCCTGGGTGAAACTGACTTTAAGGAAGATCCCGCACAGGCTGATGGAAACTGGGAAGCCGCCCGGGGTTATGAAGATCAGTTCGACCAGCTTGCCGGCCTGACATTTACCACGGAAAACTCATCATTTACAAATCATAGCAGTCTGTTTCTTCGCCTGAACGATCACTATGAACCCCGACCGTTTAACATTCTTGCTGATGAAACCAACGGCTTAGGGATACGCAGCCGTTTTCTGGGGGATTGGAAAGCTGCGAGTGCCCGTTGGGAAATAGGGGGGGAGTGGTACATGGATGATATCAGCATCAGCACCCGGGATAATAATTACCGGGATTTCCCCGGGAGTGGTAGTGTTGAAGGGGATCTGCTCAGCAGTATGCAGCAGCGGCGAAATCGCCTGCAATTTTTTCAAAAAACAACCTTTGACCTATGGGATGATCTACAGTTACAGGGGGGGGTATTATACAGCCATACCCGCTACAAGCAGGAACAGAATTTTCCAGATTCTGAGCGATCTGAACGAAATTTCGGAAGTCTTTTTACCCCAGCAGTGAATGCATTGTATAAACCTGACAGTAAAACCAATGTCACCGCAGGTGTCAGCCGGGGTTTCAATTTTCCCGACGTAGAAGAAACCCTCAACCCCGAAGGTCAGATCAATCCGGAGATCGGTCCTGCTACCGGTTGGAATTACGAGATCGGGCTGAACAGGCTATGGCTAAAAAACAGATTGCAAAGCGGGATCACCGCCTATTGGATGAATGTAAAAAATTTACTGGTGGCCCAGCGAGTGGGAGCAGATCAGTATGTGGGTAAAAATGCCGGCAATTCCATTCACCGGGGGGTGGAAATGAATATGGCTTACCAAAGCGCCACCAACCTTACCATTTCCTATAGGGCTTGGGTGGCGGCAGAATTTAATTTTCACTATTTCAGGGATTTTGTCAATGAAGGAAAGGATTTTACGGGCAACGAATTAACCGGGGTGCCGGATCGCAAGCTTACCGGGGGACTATGGCTGGAACACGAGTCGGGCTGGTATGTCAACGGAAATGTCCTTGAGGTGGGCAGCATTCCCCTGAATGACGGGAACAGTTTGTATAGCGACTCTTATCTGCGGATAAATACAGGAATAGGGTGGAAGGGTGATTTTTCTGAAAGGCTGATCTTTAATACCCAATTTGGTGTTCAGAATGTGCTGGATAATTCTTATGCTGCTTCAGTTCTCATTAATGCCCTCGCCTTCGGGGGTGGGGAACCACGATACTACTACCCGGGCATGCCACGCAACTTATATGGAACGGTTAAATTGACCTATCAATTTAAATAGTCTACTTCTTCTAATTTGCAGGGTTAATTAATTCATTGAAGGGAAAAGCAGGAAATCAATTTTTTATCCAAATTTGGTATTGATTTCTCTGGACAGTATTAAATTCTTTTAGCCTATGTGTCGCTTGGTCGCTTATCTGGGTGCACCCATTCTCATGCAAAAACTGATCATTGAACCCAAGAACTCCCTGATCAATCAAAGCAGCAATGCCCAGGAGATCGAAGAGCCGTTGAACGGCGACGGGTTTGGAATTGGCTGGTACAATCACATCCTTACTGAAGAACCGGCAGTGTTTACTTCAATCAGCCCGGCCTGGAACAACCGTAGTTTGCTTTCCATTGCCCCCACCATCAAATCATCCTGCTTTTTTGCCCATGTGCGGGCAGCATCGGTAGGGGCTTTGTCAGAGACCAATTGCCACCCTTTTGCTTACAAGGATCTACTGATGATGCACAATGGGGATGCCGGTGAATTCAGCCTTTACAAAAGAAATTTATACCATGCACTAAGTCCCGAAAGTTTTACCTGGATCCAGGGACAAACCGATTCCGAGCACCTTTTTGCTTTATTTATTGATGCGTATAACCGTCGCTTACAGAAAGAAAACAGTTCTGCTGATCTGATGGCGGCTGCTTTAAAAGAAATGGTCATGCAACTGGAGGAATTAAAAACAGAGGCGGGGGTGAAAGAAAGCTCTTATCTCAATATGGTAGTCGGTGATGGACAGCGAATGGTGGGCCTGCGTTATGTCACTAATCCGGAAGATAAACCCTTATCGCTATATTATTCAGAAGGCTCACGCTATGTGTGCGAAAAGGGGCTATGCCGCATGCTGCCTGCCGAAGCGGGGAACCGCAGCGTATTGATCGTTTCTGAGAAGTTAAGCAGCGAAGGGGATGATTTTACTGCCATCCCGGCAAACCACATGGTGTTGGTTTACCAAAATTTAAGCGTCAAGCTAGTTGCCTTTGAGGTAGTTTAATAAATAGTAACCTTTTAATCCTATGTACTTACTAATTTTAACAATTTTAATCCAAGGGATGAGGGTTGAATAAATAGGCGGTGAAGCCATCACCATAGGGTATAAATCTTTATTTTTGTTAACCTTAATTAATCAATTAACTAGATCATGAAGACATTCCTGAAGATTTTTATTTTACTTTTTGTAATCGGTATTCTTGGCTGTGAAAAAGAACAAGCCCTTAGCCCGAATGAAGATTATAATGCAGAGGCCACCGGGAAAAACCCAGTTTCCAATAACAACAATAATACTAATAATCCCACCTTCACGGGTAAAATGAGCGCCTCAGTGGAGGGGGTGGCATGGCAGGCAGTTTCCGCCCAGGGTGCGATGATGAGCGGCACGATAAATATTACGGGCACGGCGGCAGACAATAGCGTTATCACCATCACTTTATTGGCATCAGGCGTGGGGACTTATGACCTTACCAATGCTGCAGATGGTAATGCAGTATATCAGATTAGTCAGACTGAAAATTATAACGCCGGCACCAAAGGAGGAACAGTGATAATTACTGAGATAAATACTACAAGTAAGATCATGAAAGGAACCTTTGATTTTGAAGGCATTAATACTCTTTCTTCTCCAAATTCTTCCAAGAAAATCACGCAAGGAACTTTCGAAGTTCCCTACATTACGCAGCTGCCTCCGAATACAGGAGGGGGTAAGTCCTTAACGGCAGATATAGACGGAGTTGCCTTTAATGCGCCGGTCGTCACGGGAGTACTAATGGGAAATGGCCAATTGTCAATCGTCGGAAGTGATCAG
>CAZBIF010000059.1:9841-10251 GCA_964492055.1 uncultured Flavobacteriales bacterium | reverse complement strand
TTCTTCCTGAAAACATTTCAACAGGCACTTATAACTTAGGGGGAATGATGAGCGATTATGTCGGGCAGTATAATAAGTCTTCCACAGAGTTTTATATGGCCAGCTCAGGCACTTTGACAATTAGCAATCACGATCAAAGCGGAAAAGAAATTGCCGGCACATTTAATTTTAGTGCCACTCCGATGGTTGGACAAGATTCAGTGATCATCACCAATGGAAAATTTAAACTTACTTACTAGCTGGTTGAGTATGTAATCTATCGGAAACCCTTATTAATTCAGGAAGCCATTTTTTTATGTGCCTGAATAATTAGCAATACCCCGCTGAAAACGATGCCAAAACCAAGTAAGTGGATCCATTCGAAGGCTTCACCCAGTAATATATAAGAGAAGAGTAAGGCGCTGATGGGC
>CAZBIF010000059.1:0-9831 GCA_964492055.1 uncultured Flavobacteriales bacterium | reverse complement strand
GATCCTTCTACCCTTTGTACTCCATTGTACCACATTACGGATCCAATTCCCATCGTACCTACGCCGTAAGCAATCAATGTCCACCAGTCTGAAGAGGTAGCCTTAGAAAACAAGCCGCTTTCGTATTGCCAGACAGCCACCGGAGTAAATGCCACAAAGGCGATAAGGGCGGATAAACAGGCGATCAGCACCGGGGAAAAGTCTTTTGTCAAAGCTTTGCCCATCAGCGTATAGCAGGCTTCACAGCAAATTGCCCCTACTACCATCAGCATCCCATAGAATGTGCTATGGTTACTCCCACCGTCTTTACTGAATATATTGATCGTTAAAATTCCGGCTACTGCCAACCCAATAGCAGTTCCTTTCCGCCAGCCAAAATGATCGCCAAACACCAGGTAGGAGAGCCCGGCCGTGAGTGCCGGGGTAGCGCTCATAATGATACTGCCCGTTACTCCACTTACCTGTTTCATGCCGTAAAGCAATAGGGCGGTGAACCCCAGCACTCCGATCACCCCGATGCCTGTGATCAGCCACCAATCCTTGCTGTGAAATTGCCTGAGCGGCTTAAATGAAGTAAAAGGCAACAAGATAAGAAAGGCCATAAGTACCCGCAGCCCACCTGCTACGAAGACCGGAAAGGCTTCCGTAACCAGTTTGCTTAAAGGCGTAGCAGAACCAAACAAGGCCATACCTGCAAAAAGCATCAGATAAGTCGGGAGGTTCTTCATGTTAAAATCAACAGGAAGAAACTGAAAAAGTTGACCCCCAGGAGATGGCTATTCTTACTTCCTCAACCAATAGCCCGTTCAGCTTGTTGCACATGCCGCACATTATGATAGATTACAAATTGCAGGGTGGCACCCAGGTTCATCTTCAGTAAGGGCAAGGTGAGTTTGCAGGCATTTTTATTTAGGTTAACTTCCCTGGCAGAATCAAGTATCTCCAGCCACTTCTGCTGTTGCCTGATAAACCGTTCCAGATTGGCTTCATTCATGTGGGAAGCGTCCGGGTTCTTATCGGCAAAGGTTTTCATTTTTAAAGAGGGGCCATTTTGTCCGGGCAACATCATACCGGTGAACAACTTGCCAAAGAAACCCGGTTTAAAGTTCCTGTCGGCCTGATGGAGCTTTTTGGCCTGCCTAACCTTGTTTTCAATTTCCCTGAGATAGAAATCCCCATACAAGTTAAGGTGTTCCATACATTGCAAGGCACTCCAGCTGCCTTCAGCCGGTTGCTTCTTTAATTTTTCCTGCGGAAGCTGAGCAAATTCCCGGGCTTTATTCAGGTTTTGCTGCGTATAATTTTTCAGTTCTTTGATGGTTTCTGCTTGTTTCATAATAGGTTGATTTATTTTTTGACAAAGTTGGCTACGCTTTTTAAGACGAATCTTGATCCGGATCAAGATTTCAGGATGAGAATTTGAAAGCTGAACCCACACCCAGGAGTAAGCTCAATTAACTGAGTCAAATTAAGAAATACTTGAATTGGCACAGAAATGAAAGAAGAAAAATTTGATTTCGAAGCATTTGCCAAGCAAGCTGCTGAGCAGCTCAATGAGGAAATGGGAAAACTGGCCTTACAACAGGCTCATGATAAATAAGAAAAAAGTCAGGGAGAATTAAAACTTTCCTTTTTTTGCACTACCCATTATCCGCAAGTTGAGCAAAATCATCCACCTGATCAATCCCTTTCAGTCCCCGGAAGATCCGCAGTGGGTTTTTGTGCAGCAGGTTACCCTGCAAAGCATGCTGCATGCCCGGCGGCAATTTTCCCATCCGGACTATAGCCTTGAGCTTTGTGCTACTACGGTTCAGGCAGAACAGATGGAGTTGCCTGCTCCCTTTCGGCAATTATCTGCGCTGCAGCGAACAGTCAGTGAGGTGAAACCCGGATTACAGGGTAGAAAATTGCCCCTGATCCGCGATATCCTCGAGAAGGCCGAAGAAGTGGAGGAGGCTGAATACCTTATCTATTCCAATGCTGATATTGGGGTGATGCCCTTTTTCTATGATTTTGTCGCGGCAGAGCTCAGGAAGGGGCACGATGCCGTAGTGATCAACCGCCGGCGTTTGCGTAGCCATTATACTGCTATAGATCAGCTCCCGCAGATGTATGCCGATACCGGAAGGTCCCACCCGGGTTTCGACTGTTTTGTCTTCCGCAAGGATCTGCTGGAAAAATTCATCCTACAGGATATTTGCGTGGGGGTACCTTTTATCGGGGTTAGCCTGTTGTACAACTGCATGGCCTTTGCCGAAAATCCGGTTTTTCACCTGGACAAGCACCTCACTTTTCACCTGGGCATGAGGGTGCTAGGTTTTGAGGGGAATGCATATTACCGCCACAACCGCAAAACCTTTTTCTCCGCCATTTACCCCCGGCTGAAACCCATGGTCAGTATTCAGAAAACTCCCTATGCAGCCTTGTCCCTGCCCAAACGGGCCCTGAAATGGATTTTGAACCCCAGTCTCTTTACCCTCGGCTATCTTGAACTTGAAGGAAAGAGCAGCATGCAGCGGTTAAAACAGCGGCTGGACGAGATCCGCTGGCGGATATTACAGCGATAGGAGGGGGGCCAGTTGTTTACGCTTGATATGATAGGTTTCCTGCTCTACTTTCAGCCTTAAAAAATCCTTGTTTTCCATTCCATCTTCCCTGAAACCCAGGGCGGCATTGTATTGAATGGCTATGTGGTTCTGCCGGTGCACTTTGGCAAATACGCTATGGAGTTTTAATTCTTCAAATGCAAAATCAAGCAGGCTAAGCGAGGCTGCAAAGGCAGCACCGGTACCGGCAAACTTTTCCTCTCCGATGAACAAACCGGCAAAGGCAGTGGTACGGTCTGCACTGAAACGGTCCAGATGGATCAAGCCGATGGGCTGCTGGTGACGCCGGATCACAAAGAAATAGTTGCGGGAAGCCTCAACCTCTCTGAACCATTGGATTTGTTGTTGTTCGGAGATCTCTTGCTGATAGTCCATGAATTGCCGGATGCGTGGGGCATTCCTCCACTCCCTTACCAGCAGGGCAGTAGACAGGCTGAGGGGTTCAAGTAGTACGCCGTAGGTCTCAATCATGGCTTTCCTCCAGCACCATTATCCGGTCCAGCTCATGTTGATTGATCCAGATCCGGCGAATGTACTCTCCGATGATCCCCAGGGTAACCATGAGGATACCCGTAGAGAAAAAGATGGAAACGATGAGGGCCGAAAAACCTACATAAGCACCGTATGCCCATTTTTTATAAATAAAATAACAGGCCATAAAAAAACAGGCCACAGCAGTAAGTAAACCCAGGCGAATGATGAATTTCAACGGAAAGGAAGAATGGTAAAGCACAATTTTTAGGGCAAAGCGGAACAAATTGCGGTAGGAGTAACTGGAATTACTTTCCCGCTTGCCGTGCCTGATGGGGCAACTCACTTTTTTAGTGGCACTTCTCAATAGGTATTCCTCTATAAATACAATGGGTTTGTTGATCTTAATAAATGGCCTGGCCACATGTTTCTTCATCAGTCGAAAGGAGGTGATGGAGGAATAATCCAGTTTTTCATGGCTGAAGATCCATTTTAAGAGACCGCTGCCTAAATTTCGCAAAAAGGAGTGTTGCTTTTCCTGAAAGGTGCCGAATACCAGGTCGGCTTTGCTTTGCTCCATTTTTTCCATCATCTTGTTGAGCTCAAAAGGATCGTGTTGCAGGTCATCATCCATGGTGGCAACTAAGGGAGCTTCGCAATAGCTGAGGCCCATGGCAGTGGCTGTATGTTGTCCGTAATTTTTAGCCAGGCCGATGTAGCGGTGGGCAAAGTTTTTTTCAGCTTTGCGGATAATCTCCCAGCTGCTCCGGGAACTGCCGTCATCCACAAATATCACCTTTACCTCAAAATCAATGCTGGCACACCATTCGTTCAGCCGCTGTATCAATTGAGGGGTAATGGCACTTGAATTATAGAGGGGGATGACAAGGTCCAGGCTGTGCATGTTGCAAATCTAAGTATCCAGATAAATTGGAGGAATGATTTTTAAAGAATTCAGCGAAAGCAGTACGGAACCTATGGAAAAACCCACCCCAAAACCCGACAATAGTAGGGGTTTACGGTCATGTTGTTCCGGGCGGTAATGGTGAGCAAGCGTAAGGGGAATGCTGGCTGAGGCGGTGTTACCAAATTTTTGCAGGGTCGTAGGCATTTTTTCTTTTTCTACACCCAAGGCTTTGCGGATAGCTTCGTTGATCAGGAGATTGGCCTGGTGCAACACCAATAATTTGGTTTCATCCAGACTGATCTTCGCCTCCCGGAATAAACTTCTGATGTTGTCAGGCACGTATTTCACGGAATAATTGAAAACATCTATGCCATTCAGGCGCATAAAACTGCCTCTGGTAGTGTGCTCTAAGGCTATGGCGTTTTGCCCTTTGCCCATGGTTTGCAAATTAAAATACCAGGGGCGGTCGGCTTTGCCGGCATCCTTTTCAAGGGCAGTCACAGATACGGCATCCGAGAAAATAGGCCGGACGGTCATATCTGCGTCTTCCGTGAGCGTACTGGATAGGTCGCCACAGCATAATAGCACCCTGGCAACCGATTTTTTAAGTGAGTGAAGTAATTGGGCGGAATTATGCAAACCGTAAACATAGCCGGAACATCCCAGATTCAGATCATACGCCAGGGTGTCGTCCGAAAAACCCATTTCCCCCTGCAGCTGACAGGCCATTGCCGGAATAGGAGTAAAGGCGGTCTGGGTGACCACCAGCAGGGCGTCAACAGTTTGAATATCCCAGTTCAATTCCCGTAGAATTTGTTCAATAGCCTTGTAAAAAAGGGGTTTGATGTCGGCCTGTTTATTTTTTACCCGGTGCCGGAAGCGAATACCGGTGTGTTTTACCAGAGATGATCGGGCTTCCTCATCAAGCTGGCTGAGTTCAAGATTGTCTTCTTTTTGCGTGGGCAAGGCTGTGGCAATACCTGCTAACCGCAAGCCTTTGCATACTGCAATAGCCATTATGCGGAAGGCTGGATTAAGCAGTAGATATCTCCCAGAGTGGCGCATCGGGAAAGATCAGAGGAGGAGATCAATACCCCATATTCATCATTGATGCTTGAGATATAGATCAGTGCATTCAGGGAGCTCCAGCCCGGGAGATCGCGAAATCTTGTATGAGGGTTCAAATTTTCGGGAGCTTCGGCAAATTCCCGGCAGGTAAAATCGATAAAGTCCTCTATAGATAGGGTAAGGTTCATAAAGCCCTGCAAATCTATTAATTACTTTTTCAGTAGCAATTATTAGAATAAGAAAAGGAATAGAGCATAGAGAGTTTGATAAATTGAGCTTCTGTTCAAAAAAAAATCAACTTGGAAAGCCTGTTATTCCTGTAACCTTCTAAAAAAGAGATATTCAACCTATAAAATAATATTTTACTAAATGAATTATAATGTATGTTTGTGCGGCTTTTATATTTTAAGGTTTTTTAAGAAATCTGCTAACGTACACAACTGACTATGAAACTTATGAGGGTCGCCTTTGGCTTTATATTGTTCTTTTCATTTTCACTTCAGATTCGCGCCCAGCTTACCGCGAATGATATAACTGTAAACATAAACTATGTAAATGGCACCATGAAGGTAACCTGGAAGGATGATCCGGGAGGTTCTTCCGTTTGCCGTCGCTATACCACCGATGAAAAGATATCTTATAAGATCGGAGCTAATTCTCCGGTTAAGATATTTGATAATACCACTGGGGGATCTTCCGGCCTTAACTATGCGGACTTTACTAGTTTACCCGGGGATTTTTTCTCCAACACCTTAACAATCACTTTCGAAGGAAGGCATGGTAATGCCAATGGGGGCTGTGGTGATCCGCTGATTCCTGCCACTATTCCAATTAGTGTAAATACCCGCATAGATGATCCACAATCGCCGGCTGCGGGTATGGATGCTTCTTGTAACAATGTGCCTGTGAGCTGGCTTGCACCTTCCATAGTCGCCGGTGCGCCAAATTTAACGTTTGAAGTGGGCCGGAGGGAAGCCAATACGTCCGGAACCTATACTCCTGTTTACAACAGTTCCGGTACTGCCTTCACCGATGCTAATGCAACGCCGGGTAAAGAACAGGAATACAAGATTCAGACAGTCATGACCTATTCCGGCAACCGGGTAGCCAGAAGCCCGGGAGTGCTCGTCAATGGACGGCGGATCGGACTGGCCGGCAACCCAAGCGGATTGTATATTGATCAGGCCAATTGCAACGGTGCCCTCGACATCAACTGGAACTGGGCCAACTCCAATAACCCGAATAATTTCGAGGTATACAAAGCCACCAATTCAACTTTTACAAGCGGCCTGGAAACTTTCACTCTCTCCGGCTCTGACCGTTCGGTAAGAGACAATAATGCCGTTTCCGGGGTGAGGTATTATTACCGGGTAAGGGCTTTAGGTACTTGTCCGAACAGTGGCCCTATTTATTCTAATTATACCAGTACCGAAAATGGCGTTGGCTTGGGTGTGCCGGTAGCTACTACCACTAGTTCGATTACGGTAGATACCACAGCAAGGGAAGTTACCCTTACCTGGGTGGATAACTCGGAAATGGAGGATGGATTTAAGATCGTGCGTCAGGGGCCTACCGGTCAGGTAGAGTTTGATGTGGCTGAAAATACCACAAGCTACACAGATAATACTGCTGATATTTGTCAGAACCTGACCTATAAAGTAAAGGTATACAATACCTGCCGTTCTACCGGGACAATTTCTTCCAATTCACAAGCTGCTTACATTCCTTCAGATATTAGCAGTGTTTTTAATACCGCACAGAATAAGGTAAGTGCGACCGATGGGGAATTCGGAGATCGGATTGAATTGAAATGGAAAACCCCCACGCGTCAGGTGGACGACTGGTATATTTATCGGATCAATCCCTTAACTGCTGATACTACCTTTGTTACTTCTATCAACGGTAATTCGCGCTTTTATGCCGATAATACCGCCAATGCCAATACTTTATATGAGTATTTGATACAAGGAGTAAGTGATTGTGCCAGCAATACCATCTTGTCCAATACCACCAAGGATATTGGTTTCCGCCTGGCTTTCGGTACCATAAACGGCCAGGTAACCTACGACGGTGGTACGGCAGTTAAAGATGTGAAGATAACTGCAGAAGCCGCTTCCGGCGCCAGTGGTAAATCCGGCAATTTCAACGGGACTACTGCTTATGCAAATGCCCATAATCCTGATATGCTGCAAACGGATTCCATGACGGTGGTTTCTTATATTCGGCCGGCTAACCTTACCGGCAAAAAGGTAATAGCTTCCAAAAGATCAGGTTCTACCGGATGGGAATTCTTTCTGGATGGTGCTAGCCTGAAACTAACAAGCGGGACCAAAACCATCTCAGCAACTTCTTCCCGTATCATTGCCGGTAACTGGTTTTCAGTAGGTGCTTCAGTGAGCGGTGATACCATGAAATTATATGTGGATGGTATTTTAGTGCACAAAGACGCTTCCACTCAACTCTCCACGGATTCCACCAGCAATTTCCTCATCGGAAAAAACAGCGGTGGTAGTTTCTTTAACGGGCAGTTAGATGATTTGCGTTTTTACGATCGGGCCCTTTCTGATCTGGAAGTCGAGCAATCGTATGATGTGTACATCAATCCTTCCATGAAAGGACTGGTGGGCTACTGGAGGTTTGATGAAGGATTTGGCAACCGCGCCTATGATTATTCAAAGACCTTGTTAACCCCCAATAAAAATCATGCTGACCTGATGGGCAATGCCGGTTTCAGCAATAGTAAGCCCAGTACCACGCAGCTAACTGCAGGTGCATACACGGATGAGCGGGGTAGTTATTTCATTCCTTTTGTTCCATACCTGGGCAATGGGGACAATTATGTGATCACTCCTGCTTTCGGCACCCATACTTTTAGTCCGGCCACCACCACTTTATTTATCGGGGGAAGCAGTCCGAACTTCAACAATGTAAACTTTACCGATAACTCCTCTTTTAACGTCACCGGTTCCGTAAAATTCGCCAATTCCACTTGTTTTGTGGAAGGTGTATTTATTAAGGTGGACGGTGAGGTGGTCATACAAAACGGTACTCCGGTCACCACCGATGCAAACGGACAGTTTTCCCTTCAGGTGCCCATCGGCCCGCATGTTATCACTGCGGAAAAACAGAGCCATACATTCTCTACCGGCAGGTTCCCGGCATCCGGAAATTACAATTTCCAGCAAAATGAAGTACTGGGCTCATTTATTGACAACACCTTAATGACAGTAGTAGGGCGGGTTGCCGGCGGCGGTATACAAAAAGCGCTTCCTCCGGGATTAGGGCGCGGAAAAAATAATATCGGCAGAGCCACTATCCGGTTCAAATCCCAGCAGGGTGGAGGCTGCATGGATACTACGGTAACTACCGATGCGGTAACCGGTGAATATGAAATTCAGTTGCCACCTCTGAAGTACGAAGTCCCGGACTTCAATATTACCTCCAACGCAGCCATACAGTTCAGGAACAATGCGATCCTTGATCTATCCATGGCACCACCGCTGCAAACAGAAACCGACACTTTGTTCAGGGATTCCCTGGGAGTGCAAAAGATAGACCGCATAGATACCAGCCGCTTTAATAAGTCCCTGGACTTTATCCACTTTGTTACGCCTTCCCTTAATGTGCTGGATGAGAATTTCTCTACTCTCTATGGTTCTGATAGTGTGACTATTGATGTAAATGATGTGGATATGGTGATACCGACTTCTGTACTTGGGTTAAGGTATCCCATCTTTGAGGAGAATGAACTTTATGAGTGGAATATCCAGGCCAATGAGATTTATGAAAATAAAGACGGTGGAAGTAGTGTATTTGACAGTGTACCCCTTACGGACGGAAAGTTCGTGATCAATAACCAGCTCTCGACAGAACCAACCAAGGAGTTTATCATCAGACCGGTGGATAACTTCAGTGGTAATCAGGTGTACCGCTTTGCTGCGGGGCAGGCCAATACAGCTACTGACCAGATAATTCCCCAATACAGTTTCACCAAAGTGTTTGAACTCACTTTAATCACACCTACTTCAACAGTTAGCTGGAATCCCCATCAGGGTGATGGTACGCCCAGTCCTTTATTCAGGGGAGTAATATTTGGCGGAAGGGCTTTGGGCAATTCCTTTGCTACCCAGGGCCCGCAGGTAGTAACCATGATCCTGCGCGACCCTCCGGGGTCTGAAAGTTTTTCATCCTGGGAGGAGGAAACAGCTCATACTACTGTGAGCACCTACGAAAACGGCGGTGGATTAGGGGTAGCCCTTATGAAGAATTTTAAATTAGGTACCGAGTTTACAATTGGTTTAGGTTATACTACACCCACTAAAATTCAGAATAGCATTGTATCTACAACTACCATTGAAACCAGCATTACAGGTGGCAATGAATTAGTTGAGACCATGACCAACTCCGTGGCCATTAACACCAGCGCAGACCCCGACTTTGTGGGGCCGGATGCAGATTTGTTTTTTGGCCGTTCATTGAACATGGACTTTGGATTATCACAGATCATCACCCTCATAGATACTGCCAATTGCGGAAATGGCAATAGCGAATGTTATGGTGACACCTTGTATTATAATGGGAAAGCTTTTAGAATTGGTTCTACCAAAGCCATGTTTACCATTCCAGGGGGCTATGGAACAGAATTCGTATTCACCCAAACTGGGATAGAGAACAATGTAATCCCTCGACTGGTGGCACTGCGCAACCAATTGCTGGCCGGGGCTAAATATACCAGTCACCTGCCCACTTCCCATCAGTATTTCGGTAAAAGCAACGATG
>CAZBIF010000058.1:7710-15612 GCA_964492055.1 uncultured Flavobacteriales bacterium | reverse complement strand
CCCTTCCTTTGGCAAATACGTGTGTTGAATCTGTTCCGGTAAAGGAAACAAACTGCCGGAGCTGCTTACCATCTGCTTTAAATGTATAAATGCCCACCCCGCTCTGCGTTAAAATTTTCTCACCCACGTTTGTGGGGTCGGTAACTTCCCACACCCTGGCTCCCTGAGGGGCGCTTAACTGATATTCCACCATGGATTGGTTTAAAGATTTCGCATCCCTGTATGGATCAATTTACGCCTGGCATTCACATTTATATAGTTTAACCAGCCTTTGGATACCGCTTGAGGCTTACTATAAGAAACCTTAAGACTAATTGGGTTCGCCGTAGGAGTAAAAGTGAATTCATCTCTAGTCATAGTGGCAAAATCCATTTCATACCGGTTAAGTATGGTAGCTCCTATAGGCATACTGAAATTTTTATTGGCTACATTCATATAGAAATAACTGGTTTTTCCGGCTCTACCAGCTGCGCTAATTTCAAAACTGGCAGGGGAGGAAGTAACCAAATTGGGAAAGTCGAAATTAAATTGAAGGGGATTTGCGTCATTAAAAGTTTCACCAAACCAGGTTGAACCCGAATTTAATAAATTGACCAGATCCCGTTCATGATACTTATAATCATCAAACTGGTTAGTAGTATAGGTGGGAGCATCAGCAGGTGCAGCTGATTCCATAATTCGTTTACCTTTTCCCAGATCAGCTGTAATAAAATAGTAGGTAGTATCGGAATAGGTATTCAAAGTATGTGAAAATCTATCTTTCGTTGAATCATATTTCCATTCTACCTGACCTTCTCCATAAAACAACACATAATCACCTTTATCAAACTTACCATCTGACTCCCCGATTACTTGAATGGGGTTCTCTATCAGGTCGTCATTTCGCGGTGCACTGTTTAAAGCAGGTAACATCCCACCTCCATTACCGTAGATGCGGATATTGCGTGGATCAATGTTATTGATATCAAGACCCAGGTTATTTAAAAAATTGTAGCTCAACTTATAAACCCCGTCCTGGGCCACACCTACTTTAAACCAGTCCCCCGATCTTAAAACAGAATTGGCTGCATACATCTGGGCTTTTTGTCTGTACAATTTATCTTTAATAAGATTAATGTCATATTTAAGCGAAATCAATTTTTCTATCTGACCATTTTCATTCAGTCGAAAAGGGCTTAATTTTAAATAAGAGACATTTTGCTTTCTAACCACTGCATTATGAATTTCATAGCTCACTCCCCTGCTAATTTCTGCTGATGATTTTTGTATTAAGGCGGCTTCTTCTTCGGTGAGTTTTTCGAATTGAATTTCCTGAATGGTCAGCCCGCTCACTGATTGATTATATCCTTCAGCGATCTGCAGATAATAAAATGGCAAAAGAGTAGAGGGATAGTCATATTGTGCCTCATCAAAATTCAACACCTTTTTCTTCTCAGAGCCTTCTAATCCCATTTCTACTGGTTCATTCCAGGAGAGGTAAATGTCCTGGAGTTGCTTCTGTGAATAACCATTAAATCCCGCTATCATCAGCAGCAAAAGCAAGATAGTGTATTTAGACCTTTTCATTAGTATTTAGTTGTTTGGGATAGTGAACGGGCTTTTCCTATAGAATATTGTATTTAATAATATTACAAAGTGAATGCCATCTTCTGCTGCTTTATTAGGATTAAATAGTATGAATATTATTTACAACCATAATTATATAGTTTATTTATATTTGCGCTTATGCTGAAGATTTCTGTGCGTGCGTAAAGTATTTCTATTTTTAATTCTGGGGTTAATGTTGGGTAAGAAAGGCTTTGCGCAAGATCCTTCCTTTTCCCAATTTTATGCTAACCGATTGTATTTAAACCCTGCCTTTGCGGGCACTGCCAACTGTCCCAGATTAACTTTAAATTACCGCAATCAGTGGCCTGGCATAGATAATAGTTATATTACTTATGCCGCCAGCTTCGACAAACAGATAGACGCTATAAATGGCGGTTTAGGTGTTTTATTGTTGCAGGATAGGGTCGGTGAAGGGATATTGAATAACTTTCGGGGTAGTTTATTGTATTCCTATCAGTTTGCAGTAAATCGTAAGTTTAGCATACGGGCAGGGTTTGAAGCTACCTTCGTCCAAAAATCAATTGATATCAGCAATTTGCGTTTTGGTGATATGATCGATGCCCGGCGTGGTTTCGTTTATGAAACCGCAGAGATAGTCCCGGTTGACAAAGTCACTTATCCTGATTTTTCCTTTGGCTTATTGGGATTTAGTGAGAAGACCTATTTTGGTATTGCTGTCCACCATTTAACTGAACCGGATGAAGGATTTATAGACTTTTCCGCCCTCCCCCGATTGTATACAGCACACTTCGGGGCAGTATTGCCTTTTGGCCTTAGAAATGAAGATATGACATGGTCTCCAAACGTAATTTATCAACTTCAGGGACCTTTTACCGAACTTAATCTTGGATTGTACGTAACCAAGGGACCCTTGGTACTTGGTACCTGGTTTAGAAATACAAATAATAATTCAGATGCTATAATAGGTTTGCTAGGTGTGCAAATGGATGATTTTAAAATTGGATACAGTTATGACCTTACAGTTAGTTTACTATCTGATAAAACAAACGGATCCCATGAAATCTCATTCAGCTACATTTTCCCTTGCCGACCGAAGAAGATAAAATTTGAAACAATAAGTTGTCCTTCATTTTAGTTAATACTCTACAAAAAGATAATTTCTTTACTTTTGAAAGTTGTTTTCAATCCGACATATGATGAAAAAACGAAATAACATTATGCCGCTGATAGGGGTCTTTGCTATTTTGGCACTGGCTTCCTGTTCTAAGGAACGATCCAGCACTACCGGCTGGGCTTATAATGATTCCCAAAACGGCGGATTTGAACGCCCTCCCTTTTTTGAACAGGAAACCGGCCCTGGACTTGTCTTAATAGAAGGTGGACGTTTTACTATGGGAAGAACCGAGCAGGATATTTTTTACGACTGGAATAATGTGCAACGCACAGTGACAGTATCATCTTTTTATATGGATGAAACTGAAGTAAAAAATATTGATTACCGGGAATACCTGTATTGGTTAAATCGGGTTTTTGCCGCTGATTATCCTGAAGTATATAAAAAGGCCTTACCGGACACATTGGTATGGAGAAGCCCATTAGCCTATAATGAACCTTATGTGGAGTATTATTTACGCCATCCCGCTTACAATGATTATCCGGTAGTGGGGGTCAACTGGTTGCAAGCTACAGATTATGCAGCCTGGCGAACTGATAGGGTAAATGAGTTGATTCTTATCCGCGAAGGATTATTTGAGCACAATCCAAATCAATTCAATGAAGATAACTTTAATACCAAGGCATATTTAATGGGTCAGTACGAGAGCGGTAAACGCGTTGATGGATTGATCGATCTCGACCCCAACAAAGAAACCAGGAACGTTAAAATTGAGGATGGTATACTATTGCCTGAGTACCGACTCCCTACCGAAGCGGAATGGGAATATGCTGCTCTGGGCTTAATTGGTAATACTTATGAAGAGCTTATAGTAGAACGTAAATTTTATCCCTGGAATGGACATGGTGTACGAAATGCCGATGAAAAATACCTCGGTCAGATGCTGGCTAACTTTAAGCGAGGCCGCGGAGATAATATGGGTGTGGCAGGTTACCTGAATGACCGTGCAGAAATTACCGCCCCGGTTTATTCCTACTGGCCGAACGATTATGGACTGTATAATATGGCTGGAAACGTAAGTGAATGGGTGATGGATGTATATCGTCCCATGACCTTAGAAGATGCAAATGATTTCCGTCCTTTCCGTGGAAATGTCTTTAAAACCCTGGTAAGGGATGAAGAAGGCTATATTGCTGAAAAGGATAGCCTGGGACGATTAAAATACCGGGAAGTAAATCCGGAAGACGACAACCTGGCGGAAAGAAGAAATTATAAGCGGGCAGATGTGATTAACTATGAAGATGGCGACTTACAATCATCGATTTATTATGATAATGCTGCTGAATTTGCTAATAAAGGCGATGCAAGTATGTATGACTTTGGCAATACTACACTTATTAGCGACAGAGCTCGGGTTTATAAAGGAGGTTCATGGAATGATCGTGCTTACTGGATGACACCGGGAACCCGCAGGTACCTGGATGAAGACCAGGCAGCACCCGACCTTGGCTTCCGTTGCGCCATGATCCGTGTAGGCAGCCCTGAAGGTCTGGTATATTAATCAATATAAAAAAAATAAAAAAGCCTCCCATTTAAATCGGGGGGCTTTTTTATTTTCGCAACATGGCAATTCCGATAGAAGAATTATATCAGATCTATAGAAAGCATTCGGTTATTTCTAAAGATAGTCGAAAAATTGAAGCTGGCTGTATTTATTTTGCTCTTTCCGGAGAGAATTTCGATGGTAACCAGTTTGCTGAAGAAGCCATACAAAAGGGAGCTGCATATGCTGTAATAGATGATGAAAAGTTTAAAAAAAGCGATCAATATATCGTGGTGGAAAACACCCTTGAAACCTTACAAGGGCTCGCCCGCTACCACCGTTCCCAATTAAACTATCCCATTATTGGTATAACAGGCAGCAATGGTAAGACCACAACGAAAGAATTGATCCACAGAGTACTGTCGCAGAAATACAGAGCCCACTCCACCCAGGGCAATTACAATAACCACATTGGGGTTCCGCTTACCCTCCTTCAGTTAACCCAGGATCATGAGATGGGTATAATAGAAATGGGAGCGAATCATCAGGGGGAAATAGCCTTTTTATCATCCATTGCCCGACCTGATTATGGACTCATCACCAATATCGGCAAGGCTCATTTGGAGGGGTTTGGCGGTATGGAAGGAGTTAGAAAAGGAAAATCCGAATTGTATAAATACCTCTCCTCTGCCGGAGGAACTATATTTATCAATCAGGATGATGAAGTTTTACTGGAGCTTGCCGGAAATTTAAAGCGCGTTACTTATGGTAGCTCAGCGGTGGCTGATTGCCGCGGGGTCTTGCTGCAGGAACATCCACAGTTGAAGGGGGAGTGGACATGGGAGGAAAAAACCGGAATGTTCCAGGCGTCACTTTATGGAACGTATAATTTTTATAACATTTTATCCGCTATCTGTATAGGGTGTAATTTTGAAGTTCCGGCTGATCAGATCAATCAGGCCATTGGCGCTTACCTACCAGATAATAACCGCTCCCAATTAATTATCAAAGGAACCACGACGATTTACCTTGATGCCTACAATGCCAACCCCAACAGCATGCAGGCCGCAATCGATAATTTCAGCAAAAAACCCGGTAAAAAGATGGTCATTCTCGGGGATATGTTTGAATTAGGCGAACATTCCCTACAGGAACATAAGACACTACTCGATCATCTCAAACCGTATCACTTCGATCAGGTGATCGCCATTGGTAGTGCATTTTACCATACGGCCCCCCATTCGGATATTACATGTTTTAAGGAAAAGAATGCTGCACTGGATTACCTGAAGCAACAGGATTTCGATCAGTTAAGTATACTCGTAAAAGGATCACGTGGCATGGCCCTGGAAACGCTTATGCAGGAGTTAGGCCTCATTCAGTAAGGACCGCCCGGGATATCACAATTTTTTGCACTTCCGTAGTCCCCTCATAGATTTGGGTGATTTTCGCATCCCGCATCAGGCGTTCAACATGGTATTCCTTTACAAAACCATACCCTCCGTGCACCTGTACGGCCTCTACTGTAGTTTCCATGGCCACCCGGCTGGCAAAGACCTTCGCCATAGCTGAAGCTTTATCGAAATTTTCTCCTCTATCCTTCAAATTGGCCGCCTTTAGGCACAACAATCTGGCTGCTTCCACCTCTGTGGCCATATCTGCCAGTTTAAAAGCTATCGCCTGGTGTTTGTGTATAGCTTTGCCAAAAGCTTCTCGCTCCTTGGAATAGGCAATGGCCAATTCCATCGCACCGGACGCAATGCCCAGGGCCTGGGCCGCGATACCAATCCTTCCCCCGGATAATACTTTCATGGCGAATTTAAAACCAAATCCATCTTCCCCGATGCGGTTCTCTTTTGGCACTTTAACATCACTAAACATTAAGGTATGAGTATCAGAGCCGCGGATACCAAGCTTATTCTCTTTAGCTCCCACAGTAAAGCCATCCCATTCCTTTTCAACTATAAATGCATTGATCCCTCGATGCCCCTTCTCTACATCCGTTTGTGCGATAACGATATAATAAGAAGCCGTATTTCCATTGGTGATCCAGTTCTTGGTACCATTCAATAAATAATAATCTCCCTTATCGATGGCAGTAGTTCGTTGAGAAGTAGCATCAGAACCAGCCTCCGGCTCTGACAAACAAAAGGCTCCGATTTTCTCCCCTTTTGCCAGGGGCACCAGGTATTTTTGTTTTTGCTCCTCCGTACCATATTTTTCAATCCCCCAGCAAACCAGTGAATTGTTTACCGACATACAAACAGAAGTAGATGCATCAATTTTTGAGATCTCTTCCATGGCGAGCACATAGGAAACCGTATCCATTCCGCCCCCTCCATATTGCGGGTCTACCATCATCCCCATAAAACCAAGCTCCCCTAACTGTTTCACCTGTTCCGTTGGAAATTCCTGTTTTTCATCCCTCTCAATCACACCGGGTTTCAAAACATTTTGGGCAAAGTCCCTGGCCGCATCACGCACCGCTAATTGTTCTTCGGTAAGTTCTATATTCATAATTTTATCACTTTCTCTTATTATGGGGGGCAAAAATACTTCATTTTGATCGGTAATTCAATTAAAAATCCGCTATCAGTACTCGGTCTTATGTCAGGCACATCCTTGGATGGGCTTGATTTGTGTGCCGTTAATTTTTCTGAAGATAGGAGCAATCCGTCGTATAAAATACTTTCCTGTGAAACCATTCCATTTCCTTCCGCTTTAAAGGATCAGCTACAAAAAGCCCTATATGCCTCTGCTCTTGAATTATTGCTTTTACATAATGATTATGGAAGCTGGATGGGCAGTCAATGTCAAACGTTCATTGAACGCCATTCATTAGCGATAGACCTGGTCGCTTCCCATGGCTATACCGTATTCCATCAACCACAAAATAAATTGACCTTTCAGTTAGGTAGCGGGGCTTCGCTTGCAGCTGCAGTCAATTTACCGGTGGTTTGCGATTTCCGTAGTATGGACGTGGCTCGCGCAGGGCAAGGCGCCCCTTTGGTCCCCTATGGGGAAAAGCTATTGTTTCCTGAACACTCCCATTTTCTTAACCTGGGTGGGATAGCAAATATTACCTTTATGGAGATGGATGCCATTAAGGCATTTGATGTCACTGCCTGTAATCTGGTATTAAATGAGATATGCCATATCCATTTCCAAAAAGAATACGATGAGGACGGGGCATTGGCAAAGGAGGGAGATATTGATCTTCAACTGTTAGAAAAAATGGACCGTTTCCCATTTTTGCATCAGCCTTCCCCGAAATCATTGGGACGTGAAGAAGTAGAGCCATTTTTCTTCCCATTGATCCGGACGTATAAGGGCAAAGGAGAAGATTTGCTTGCTACTTTCTGTATTCATTTAGCGCAGTCTATCCATTCTGCCCTGCCCCCTTCTTCTCAAAAAGCAAGCATGATGGTTACCGGTGGCGGTGCTTATCATCAATTTTTAATGCAGGAAATCAAACACTTGCTACCGGGTACTTTTTTACCTGACAAAAACCTGGTTGAATTCAAAGAATCTTTGATATTCGCCTATCTGGGTTTTTTGCGATTCCTGCAGCAAAAGAACATCGACAGGCAGGTTACCGGAGCTGATAGGGATAGTATAAGCGGCTGCATTTATCTGGGATAAACTTATCCGGGTAATTTGGTCGTGAAAGTTCAAG
>CAZBIF010000058.1:0-7700 GCA_964492055.1 uncultured Flavobacteriales bacterium | reverse complement strand
TTTTGAGGCCAAATTTCTTTCGTGGAAGAATTACTGAAAAAGTACGAAAACCAACCCCCGGAAATCGTTTTTGAATGGAAAGATCAGGAAACCGAAGCAGAAGGCTGGGTAGTGATCAACTCTTTACGGGGCGGCGCTGCCGGGGGCGGTACCCGAATGCGGCAAGGGCTCGATAAGCACGAAGTAACTTCCCTTGCCAAAACCATGGAAGTAAAATTCACCGTTTCCGGCCCTCCGATTGGCGGGGCTAAATCAGGGATCAATTTTGATCCCGCTGATCCCCGCAAGCAGGGCGTTTTAAAAAGATGGTACCACGCAGTATCGCCCCTCCTAAAAAGCTATTATGGAACTGGTGGGGACCTTAACGTGGATGAGATCCATGAAGTAATTCCCATTACCGAAGCCGCCGGCGTCTGGCATCCGCAGGAAGGTGTATTTAACGGGCATTTTCAACCCCGGGAAGCCGAAAAGATCAACCGCATAGGGCAATTACGCTATGGAGTGATCAAGGTGATTGAAGATCCCCAATACAGTCTGGATATTGGTCGCAAATATGTAGTGGCGGACATGATCACCGGCTACGGGGTGGCAGAGTCTGTAAAACATTACTATAGGATTTATCACGGTCTGGACTCCATTGCCGGTAAAAAAGTGATCGTACAGGGATGGGGAAATGTAGGATCTGCCGCAGCCTATTACCTGGCCCAGGAAGGAGCTTTGATCGTGGGTATAATTGACCGGGACGGTGGTCTTATAAATGCCGAAGGTTACGGGCTGGAAGAAATAACCAGTCTGTTTCTCCAAAAATCGGGCAATAAATTGTATGCGGTAGATGCCCTCCCTTTTGATGAAGTGAATGAAAAAATATGGAACCTTCCGGCAGATATTTTTATTCCCTGCGCAGCATCCCGACTGATCAGTAAAAAACAGGTTGATCAAATGATAAAGGCCGGCATTGAGGTAATCTCCTCCGGCGCGAATGTACCTTTTGCCGATCCTGAGATCTTTTTTGGTCCCATCGGCCGTTTTGCCGATGAGCAGATCAGCCTGATCCCCGATTTTATATCCAATTGTGGTATGGCCAGGGTATTTGCTTATTTGATGGGACCGCAGGTGGAAATGTCTGATCACGCTATCTTTTCAGATACCTCTGCCACGATCAGTAAGGCACTGGAAAAAGTGTATCAAAAATCAAACAGTAAAACACGAATTGCGCAAACCGCATTTCAGATCGCATTGGAAAAGCTAACTTAAGGCAATAGGTATGTATACATTAATGGTGGTAATATTTGTGCTCGGCTACATCATGATAGCTTTCGAGCACCCTTTCCGGATTGACAAAGCCGCCCCTGCATTATTAATTGCCGTATTGGGTTGGACTGCTTATGTGATAGGTGCCGAAAGCATTCTCAGCGAAAGCAGTAAATACCTGGAATACCTGAATAATAATCCCCATGGAGATTATTATCATTTCATTGTACATGAATTGTCCCACCACCTCACCCATCATTCGGAGATCATTTTCTTCCTTATCGGGGCGATGACAATCGTGGAATTGATAGATGCACATGAGGGATTTGCCGTGATTACCAATCGTATAAAAACCACCAATAAAGTTAAATTACTGTGGATCATTTGTACACTTACCTTTTTCTTTTCTGCCGCCCTGGACAACCTCACCACTTCTATTGTTATGATCTCTCTATTGCGCAAGCTAATTGCTGATAAAAAGGACCGCTGGTTTTTTGCCGGATTGGTGATTATTGCAGCTAACGCAGGAGGAGCCTGGTCACCCATTGGAGACGTAACCACTACTATGTTGTGGATAGGCAAACAGATCTCTGCAGCTAACATCATTACTGAACTTTTTCTACCTAGTCTGGTATGTATGCTGGTGCCACTTATTTACCTGAGCTTTACCCAGAAAGGAGAAGTACAACGCCCGGTGCAGGAACAAGAGGCAGAGCATATTTCCGATAAAACCACACCCTTTGAAAGAAACCTGGTGTTCTTTCTAGGTGTAGCCTTACTGCTCTTTGTACCGGTATTTAAAACCGTGACCCACCTCCCCCCCTATATGGGTATGATGTTCGGGCTAGGGGTGTTGTGGGTAGTTACCGAAATTTTGCACCGTTCGAAAAATCACGAACACAAGTCAGAATTATCGGTCATCGGTGTATTGAGAAAAATCGATATCGTCAGTGTTCTCTTTTTCCTTGGAATACTGATCGCCATCTCCAGTTTGCAGTCTGCCGGACACCTTACGGCCATGGCAAAGATCCTGGATGAAGGGATCGGCAATATTTACCTGGTGAATATAGTGATTGGCTTATTGTCTTCCATAGTCGATAATGTACCATTGGTGGCAGCCTCCATGGGAATGTACCCCATTGTTTCCCCTGAACTACTAGCTACATTTTCTCCTGAAAATGCAGCCTATTATCAGCATTTCATTCAGGATGGTAATTTCTGGGAATTCCTCGCGTATTGTGCGGGCACCGGTGGGAGTGCCTTGATCATTGGATCAGCCGCGGGAGTAGCCGTGATGGGCATGGAGCGTATCGACTTTATCTGGTACCTCAAGAATATGAGTTTATTAGCCATTCTGGGATATGCTGCAGGTGCCCTGGTTTATGTTTTTCTCATTGCTTAGCCTGCAATAAAACTAACATAAAGCTGTTTACAAGTACGTACATGCTCTGTCGTAATCCCTTGCTTTGCCTATAATTTAGTCTGAGCATTTTAGAACCTATTTTTGGATTTATGAATATTCCTATTTGTCAGATCAATGTGAATACTGCTGCAGACTCCCTGGCAGCCCAGGAAACTACGGAGGAAACCCTTTCCATACTCGAATTGATCAGCAGTGGCGGGGTCGGGGGTATTCTGGTCATGCTCACCCTTTTCATCCTTTCAGTAATCGCAATTTACATATTTGTGGAGCGGTATCTCACCATCAAAAAAGCAGCTCAGGAAGATCAGAATTTCATGAACCAGATCAAGGATTTCATCCACGACGGCAAGCTGGAAGCGGCCCGCTCTTTATGCAAAAATACCTCTACCCCCATTGCCCGCATGATTGAAAAAGGGGTAAATCGAATTGGTAAACCTCTAGGAGACATAGCGGCGGCGATTGAAAATACCGGCAAACTGGAATTATTCAAACTGGAAAAAAACCTGGCCACCCTGGCCACCATTTCCGGGGCGGCACCCATGATCGGTTTTTTGGGAACGGTAATTGGAATGATCCTGGCATTCCATGAAATGGCTTCTGCCGGAGGAAATATTGATGTGGAGTTGTTATCCGAAGGTATTTATACCGCCATGGTGACTACGGTAGCTGGTCTTGTAGTGGGTATTGTCGCTTTTATCGGCTACAATTTACTGGTAGCCAAGGTGGAGAAAGTGGTATTCAAAATGGAAGCCCGCACCACTGAATTCATGGATATTTTAAATGAACCGGTAAAATAATGGCCATTCGCAGCAGAAATAAAGTCAGTCCGAATTTCAATATGTCTTCCATGACAGACATTGTGTTTTTGCTATTGATCTTTTTCATGCTTACGTCCACCCTGGTTAGCCCCAACGCCCTGAAATTATTGCTGCCGAGTAGTTCAAGTAAAACACTCGCCCCACAGACAGTTTCCGTAAGTATCACCAAGGATTTGCAGTATTACATAGATGAACAGCCGGTAGAGTTCGATTTTCTGGAACCCTTGCTGAAAAAACGCATGGGCAATAATCCGGAAAATTCTATTATTCTTCATGTAGATAAGCAAATTGCCGTAGAAGAAGCGGTGAAAGTGATGGATATTGCCAGCCGGAATAAATTTAAAATGGTGCTTGCTACCAAAAGCAAATAAGATTGGAAAATACCGAAGAAAAAAATAAAAAGCGAGGGCTTTTTTTCAGCATAGGATTTCATCTCTTGCTCTTATTGGTTTTTGCTTTTTTCGGCCTCACTTATACCATTCCCCCTCCCGAGGAAGAAGGCATCACTATCAATTTTGGCTTTGACCAGCAAGGGCAGAATAATAACCTTCAAAATAAAGAACCGGTTACTACCCCCCGGCAAGAGGCGGCAAGTGAAGTTGAACCGGTACAGGAAACTCCCCAGGAAGTGGTGGAAGAGATCGTCACTCAGAATACTGAGGATGCACCTGCCATTAATAGAAAGAAAGAAGAGAAAAAGGAGGTAACAAAGCCAAAAGAAGAACCAAAGCCGGATAAGCAGTTGAGCAGTGCCATAGACAAATGGAAAAACAAGAAGGAGGATGGGTCACCTTCCGATGGCAACACCGGCGAGGCCGGCAACCAGGGTAGTCAGGAGGGCGATCCAAATAGTGGCAGATACGTGGGGGGCGGATCCGGGGATGGATTTTCTTTTAATTTATCCGGTAGAAAAATGCTGCAAAAACCGACTATCAATGACCAAAGCCAGGAAGAAGGCAAGGTGGTGGTAGACATCATCGTAGATCGCTACGGTAAGGTTATTCGCGCCAAGGCAGGTGCCCGAGGTTCCAATACCACCAGTAGTTATCTCAATAAAAAAGCTGAAGAAGCAGCCTTACAAACCAGGTTCAATGCAAATCCCGATGCAGCGGAGGAACAAAAGGGTCAAATGACGTTTATTTTCATCCTCAATTAATGACCTATTCCGAGACGCTTGAATACCTCTTCAAGCAGTTGCCAATGTATCAGAGGCAGGGAGCCGTCGCCTATAAGAAAGACCTGGGGAATACCCTGGCATTGATGGAAATTCTCGGGAACCCCCATCGAAAATTAAAATGTATTCACGTAGCAGGCACCAATGGAAAAGGGTCGGTATCCCATATGCTGGCCGCGGCTTTTACTTATTCCAGCTTTAAAACCGGTTTATATACTTCCCCCCATTTGAAGGATTTTCGGGAAAGGATAAGAATAGATGGAAAGGTAATTCCGGAGGAGGAGGTAATGGCGTTCGTGGAAAAATACCGCTCAGCGTTTGAAAAGGTCCAACCTTCCTTTTT
Source organism: uncultured Flavobacteriales bacterium (assembly GCA_964492055.1). GTDB lineage: Bacteria > Bacteroidota > Bacteroidia > Flavobacteriales_E > Vicingaceae > CAZBIF01. The sequence goes on along the minus strand of CAZBIF010000058.1, from coordinate 2,691 downwards.
TGAATGGACGGTAGCTTTGGCTTTTTATTATTTTGCCAAAAGCAACACGGATATATGCGTAATAGAAACCGGGCTTGGAGGACGTCTGGATTCTACGAATATCATTGATCCGGTGTTGAGTGTGATCACAACTATCGGTATGGACCACACTGAAATGCTGGGAGATACCCTGGAAAAGATAGCCCTTGAAAAAGCCGGGATTATTAAAGCCGGCCGTCCTGTAGTATTAGGAAATATCCATCGGGTCAGGCAGGTGTTGGAAAGTTATGCCAAGAAAAAGGGTAGTCGGTATTATCATGCACAGGAAATTGGCGCAAAAGCTCCGAAATTAAGCTGTGAATTAAAAGGCAATTACCAGAAAGAAAATTGTCAAACTGTGTATACCGCCTGGTATACCTTGCGACAATTAGGTTATGCTATCAGCTACCCCCAATTAGAGGAATCCTTGCAAAAGGTGCGGGAATTGAGTGGGTTGCGGGGCCGCTGGGAGATCATGCAGGAGGCTCCGAAAGTCATCATGGATGTAGGTCACAACTACGATGGCTTGAAGTTTATTACAGCCCAATTAGGGGAAGAAGAATATGAAAAACTACATCTGGTGCTGGGGTTTGTAAAGGAAAAAAACCTGGATGAGATTTTACCATTGTTCCCTAAAAGGGCCACTTATTATTTTTGCAGGCCGGATATTCCAAGAGGGATGGATGTAGACATATTGCAAAAAACTGCTGAAAGATACGACCTGCAAGGGAGCGTCTATTCTTCGGTAACCATCGCTTATGAGGCAGCGTTAAAAGAGGCTAGTTCAAAGGATCTGGTTTTTGTAGGAGGCAGTACTTTTACGGTTGCCGAGGCAATTTGATTTTTTTTAAATGGTGTGTACCCATATTCGTCAATTAGTTTATATTTGCACTCCCAAAAATGGGGGCGATTAGCTCAGCTGGTTCAGAGCACCTCGTTTACACCGAGGGGGTCGGGAGTTCGAATCTCTCATCGCCCACAAGCTAAAGCTCAACCGACAGGTTGGGCTTTTTTATTTGACAGGAGCGGAACTTGTTCCAGCGAACTGAAAAATAAAAAAGCGTATTTCGAGCGAAGCGAGAAAGAGCTTTAGCTTGGGTACCAGGGCCTCAATCAGAGATGGCCGAAGGCAATCGGTTGGAACCCTCCCGTTCTATTTTATTTTCGAAAATTTAAACGCCCTCTTAACATCTGCTTTTGTTGATTTGAAGCACTCCAACCGAAGATGGCCGAAGGCAATCGATTCAGTTTACTTTATTTCACTCTAAACACGAAATTGATCCAAGCGAAGCGAGAAAGAGCTTTAGCTTGGGTACCAGGGCCTCAATCAGAGATGGCCGAAGGCAATCGGTTGGAACCCTCCCGTTCTATTTTATTTTCGAAAATTTAAACGCCCTCTTAACATCTGCTTTTGTTGATTTGAAGCACTCCAACCGAAGATGGCCGAAGGCAATCGATTCAGTTTACTTTATTTCACTCTAAACACGAAATTGATCCAAGCGAAGCGAGAAAGAGCTTTAGCTTGGGTACCAGGGCCTCAATCAGAGATGGCCGAAGGCAATCGGTTGGAACCCTCCCGTTCTATTTTATTTTCGAAAATTTAAACGCCCTCTTAACATCTGCTTTTGTTGATTTGAAGCACTCCAACCGAAGATGGCCGAAGGCAATCGATTCAGTTTACTTTATTTCACTCTAAACACGAAATTGATCCAAGCGAAGCGAGAAAGAGCTTTATCCTGGGTACCAGGGCCCCGTCAAATAATAGACCTCAATTCTTCTGCCATTTTAAAATAAATAAATCAATAATTTAGTCAAATAATAAACCCCGCTTTCTAATAACTTATGTCATGAGACTAACCGTGCTGCTATCCCTTTTTCTTACTCTACACTATGCTGCTGCCCAGCAGACAGCCGATTTCGCTATGGAAAAGAAAACCTCCGCGACCAACAAAGCATTTTTTGGGGTCAATGCAGGTTATGCAATTACTACCGGAGAATTTGGTTCCGATGAATTGGGAGAGAGGGAGGCAGGGTATGCAATCAATGGTTTTAATGTTTCTTTGAATTACCTGGGCTATTTTCATAAAAATATAGCGGTCACGTTTGATTATGGGTTTTCTTCTTATGCATTTAACGATGAAATTAATGAAGAAAACTTGCATAGAAATTACCCTCCTCTGGTTTTTTCAATAAATTCTACGAATTATCATCACCACTCAATCACTACCGGGATTAGTTTTGAATTCGGGAACAATCCTACCAGCTTTTACTTAAATCCGGTAATTGGATTCTCTTCCCTTAAATTTCCTGAAATTGATGTGAGTGCCACTTACTCTAATTATAGTGGTACCGAAAATCATAGTGGGCCGTCTGATTCAAAATTTATTTACGGAATTAATTTTGGTTTTTTTAGTGAGGTTTCCCCTACTACTATGCTCAATATTAATTTAGAGTATTTTGGATTAGAGTATGAATATGAAGGAACAATGATTTATAAAGATAGTCAAGGAGGTAGTGAAACTTATTCAAACAGATTTGATCAGCCTTATAAAACACTAAATTGTTCGGTAGGGTTAAGGTTCATGTTATAAAGCGAAATCATTATTAATTAAATCCACTTAATGCTGTCCTAAATAAATTTTCGTTTTATTTTCCTTCGGCAGTTTTATTGAT
>CAZBIF010000057.1:15476-15691 GCA_964492055.1 uncultured Flavobacteriales bacterium | reverse complement strand
TTCAGATCATAAATCACCCAGCGTTGATCGGCATACCGCTTTTCAAAATGCTCACCTATAAGGGGCAAAACATTGAAATCGGGTTCTATAAAGGCATACCAGATCTCATCCACTGAACGTTGAAATCGCACAAAGGCATGCATGCGGTGGACCTCCCGGCCGATCTCCTTCTCTATTTGTTTGAGCCGAAGTACATGGGGATTCCGGTAATCTGA
>CAZBIF010000057.1:12367-15381 GCA_964492055.1 uncultured Flavobacteriales bacterium | reverse complement strand
ACAAACAGGTCGTGCTTTTCCTCCCCTTTCCTGAAAATATGCCGGGGGTCGAATTGCTGTTCGTATGCTTCATAGATTACGCTGAGCAGTCCGTTCCAGCTACCATCATAAATGCAATTGATTGCCTTCAAAATAAGCTGAGTTGGGGTTGGGGCGTTTGAGAAGCAAGTAAAAGGGAATTACGCAATTGAGCAGGTTGCCAGTCCAAAATCCTTAGCGTATCAGAGAAGCCACTGAGAAAGTATTTTGCACGGTTCCACGCCAGTCCCATTTTCCTAACCTGTTCTGAACGGATCTTTCCAAAACGCCGGGCTTTTATAATGAGGAGGGCGGTTTTTATTCCCAGTCCCGGTACCCGAATAAGCTCCTCCTTTGTAGCTTTTTGAATATTCACCGGAAAGAACTGTGGGTTCCTAAGTGCCCAGGCCATTTTGGGATCAAAGTCCAGCTCCAGATCCCCTTGTTGTTCATCAATGATCTCATCTACTTGAAAGCCGTAAAAGCGCATCAGCCAGTCTGCCTGGTACAAACGATTCTCTCTCTTCAAAGGGGGAGATTGAATGGCAGGTAAGCGATTGTCTTCAGAAACCGGGATATAAGCAGAATAATATACCCGCTTTAGCTGTTGATGCTGATAGAGCTCACTGCTTAAGTTCAGGATCTGGTAATCGCTCTCCGGACTGGCTCCGATCACCAGCTGGGTACTTTGTCCGGCTGGAGCATAAAGGGGTGTTTTTTTCACCTTCTTCGCCTCTTTCTTGTATTCGGTTATGCCTTCCTTCAGGTATCCCATGGGTGTATAAGCATCCTTATAATTTTTCTCTGGCGCGATAAGCTTCAGGCTTTTCTCCGAAGGGATCTCCAGATTCACACTCAGACGATCGGCATAGCGGGCGGCTTCATCGATCAGCTCCCTGGACGCCCCGGGAATGGCTTTCAAATGAATGTAACCGTTGAACTTTTCTTCTGTACGTAACTTTTTAGCGATCCAGCACAATCGCTCCATGGTGTAATCCGCACTTTTGAAAATCCCGGAACTGAGGAACAAACCTTCAATGTAATTGCGACGGTAAAAATTGATGGTGAGGTCCACCACTTCCTGCACCGTGAAGGCGGCCCGTTTTACATCATTCGACTTGCGGGAGATGCAATAGGCACAATCGTAAATGCAATGATTGGTGAGTAGGATTTTTAAAAGGGAAACACAACGTCCATCCTGGGTGTAGGTATGGCATATACCCATGCCTTCCGCATTGCCTAGTCCATTATTGTGATTTTTCCGCTTGCTTCCACTGCTGGCACAGCTAACATCATATTTGGCAGCATCCGCAAGGATCTGTAGTTTCTCTAATACGCGATTGCTCATTCTATCGTCAACTATTTGACGATAAAATACGCATTAAGCAGTATATCAGAATATGCTTTTCAACCGATTTTTAATACAAAAGGCCATTCCGTGGGAAATGGCCTTTCGAAAACTTTGGATATCTTCTATTAGTAGAACTTTGAGCGGTTGTCTTCTATTTCTGCTTCCTTGCGCATAGCATCGAGTACAGCTCCATTTTGCACCCTGGTTTGCAGTCCGCGGAAATTGGTGGTCCTGGTCTGGGCAATTTCAGGTTCACCTCCGGGTACCACTTTATTCTCCAATTGGATCACAAATACGCCTGCGTTTCCTTCAATAGGAACACTCATTTGTCCTTGCTCCAGGCTCATGGCTTTGCCAATCACTACCGGCTCAAGGCCTACTTCAGGAATCGCTGGACTGGAAAAAGAGATGTCTTTTGCGTTTTCCACGCTTAAATTCGTTTTGGCAGCAAGGTCGCCGATGTTTGATGCCCCGGAAAGTTCTTCCTTAAATACTTCGGCCTTTTTCTGCTGACGGGCCATAAACTCTACCCGGTTCCTCACTTTATCCAAAGGAGCAGCTCCCTCTTCGTTTTGACTTTCAACCACTGCTACAGCAAAGGCATCACCAATATCATACGCTTCGGATACATCACCTTCCTCGGCATCCTTTGCCCAGCGCACAAGGTCGCGTGAAGCTTCGGTATTGGGCAATTGGTTGTCATTTTCCCCTAGTACCGCCATTCTTCTTTGAATGTTTCGTTCATTGATCAGGTTATTGAAAGATTCCAGATCATTAGCATCAATGGAAAAGCTGTTGGCCTGATTGAATAATTCCGCGTATGTTTCTTTACCCGGCAAAGCTTCCCGGCTAATGGTAGCGATCTGAATTTTCTTATTTACTTCTGTCTTATCGGTTACTTTAATGATGTGGTAACCAAACTGGGATTTCACTTTCTTCAATTCACCCACCTCAGCACTGAAAGCAGCCTCATTGAAAGGTTTTACCATCATCCCTTCGGCAAACCAGCCCAGCTCACCTCCTTTTTCAGCGGAGCCCGGATCATCGGAGATATCCATGGCCACGGCAGAGAAAACGGAACCGTTCTCCAGTTCATTCATCACACTGTCAGCTATTGCTTCTGCCTCGGCTGCACTGCGGTTCTGCGTAGAGATCAAAATGTGACTGGCCTCTACTGAATCCGGAGCCATCTTAGTTTTTCGCACTTTATGGATGTAAAAAGTATTTTCTACCTGCTTCACTTCCGATACATAGCCTGAATCCTTCTGCCACAAGGCGGTATCCAGTCTTGCAGGGGCAGTAGCTTTAGAGTAAAAAACGGGGTCAAAGCGCTCATCGGAATTAGCGTTCACGAAAGTGGAATCATTTTTTGCAGTCTGAAAACGCTTCTGAATATCCTGTGCCCACTGCCGGGCTTCCATGATGTCATGCTGGGAAGGTTGTACCGGGAAATAAGCGTAGTACAAGCGGGTACTGGCCTTCTGATCATAATCCTTTTTATTTTCTTCGTAGTATTCTTCGATCTCTGATTCGCTGAGTTCTACGAGGGAGTCGTTCAACGCATCATAGGGCTTATATACATATTTAAAACTTAAGCGGGTGGCGTTATCTTTATAATCGCCGCTCGCCAGAGAGGTGGGGTAAT
>CAZBIF010000057.1:5589-12357 GCA_964492055.1 uncultured Flavobacteriales bacterium | reverse complement strand
CCCTTTGGTGATCAGGTTATTATATTTATCCACCAGCTGATTACTTTTCAAGGCTTTCTCAAAACTTATCCACTGCTCCTTTCCTTCAGGATTCTGATCCATATTCTGCAAAAAGGCAACTACCTGGGCCGAGTTGAACTCTCCCGTTTCCGGGTTGGTGAACGCTTTCTTAACAGTAGGGTGTGGTTCATTTCCCTGCACCATGTCAAACAATTCTTTGGTAGTAACCTTCATACCCAATTCGTCCGTTTCCCGGCCAATGATAATATCCTGCATCATGCTGGTCCAAATATTCTCACGGATCGCCGACTTGGTGCGTTCGTCAAGTGGCTGTTGCGACTGCATCTCATAATTTTCGTAAGCTTCTTGTAGCTTATCCTCATACTCCTGCGGGGATACCGTATGACCGTCTACCACTGCCAGGTTAAGCGGGCCTTGAGCATTGCCTCCGGCACTTGAACTGAACAGGTCGCTGAGGACAAAAGCTACGATAGCTCCACCAATAATGATCAATACCAGGGTTGATTTTTCCCTGATCTTACCTATAACTGCCATGAAATATTCTTAAAAAATTTGGGTTTGCGAATATACGGATGTCCGTTGATAATTAAAAGCTCTTGATGCAGCCTTCGCCTTTTATATATCTAATTGAAATACTGCTTGTTAAACATTTACACTTCCTTGTTGAGAATTTTCAAATGAACCAGGTCGAGTTTATTTTCAAATGTTTTTTTAACGGTGAACAGAAAATTGTTCATTTGAATCTTATCGTCTACCGAAGGAATGCTTTCAAATTTATCTATGATGAGGCCGCCCAGGGTCTCGTAATTATCTGATTCCGGGAGATTAAGATTAAAGGTATTGTTTAGATAATCCACTTCCAGTCTGGCAGACAGCAGGTATTCATTTTCGGCCAGTTGTACCTCGGTGAGATCCTCCTTATCGTGTTCGTCTTCTATCTCCCCGAAGATCTCTTCGATCACATCTTCAATGGTGAGCACGCCGGCAGTACCTCCAAATTCATCCACTACTACCGCTATGCTGCGGTGCTGGTTCAGCAGGTTTTGCAGGATCTCATTCGCAGTCATAGAGATGGGCAATATCGGGATAGGCAAGAGTATGGATTTGATACTTTCCGGTTGTTTGAACAATTCAAAGGAGTGGGTATACCCAATGATATTATCAATATTGTCCCGGTAAATGAGGATCTTGGAAAGACCGGTGTCGGTGAATTTCTCCCGCAATGTTTTGATGTCAGCTTCCACATCCATGGCTACAATTTCCGTGCGGGGGATCATGCATTCCCTGGCTTTCACCTTGGAAAAATCCAGCGCATTCTGGAAGATCTGTATTTCGTGATCAATTTCACGTGTGGCTTCCTGATGTTCGGTGCCTTCGCGCAGGTAATGCTCCAGGTCCAGCCGCCCGAAGTTCATTTCTTCGCTTAAGGCCATGGAGGGGGAAAACAACCGCAATAGCAATTCCGACAAGCCCGTCACCAGCAACATGGGCAAGATCAATATCCCATACAGTAAAATGAGAGGGATAGCAAAAATCCTCAACATGTAGTTTGGGTTTATGCGAAATAAGGTCTTTGGCAGGAACTCGGCGGTGAGTAAAATGATGATGGTAGAGAAGAGGGTTTGCAGCAACAGGATTACTACTTCGGAAGCAATATATCGCTGCAGGACTGGTTCTAAAACCCTGGCCATAAAGATACCATAGATCACCAGAGCAATGTTGTTGCCTACCAGCATAGTGGCAATAAAACGGGCAGGGCGCTTTTGAAAACCGGCAATAACAGAAGCCAGGATATTGCCCTGCTTGCCGTCCAGCTCGATCTTCAGTTTATTGGCTGAAACGAATGCGATCTCCATGCCTGAAAAAAAGGCAGAAAATACGAGCATGCTGATAATTATACTCCAGTTGTAACTATCCATGGAAAATCAGGCAGATGTTCAAAAATAACAATTCATTCTTCGTTCTGCTTGCGTTCGTGCATTCTTCTTTGCTGCCGGCGCATCACAAACAGAAGGATGGCGATTACCGAAAAACCATAAAAGTAGACCGCATCGTAAATTGATTCGCGGATGGACTGGTAAACCGCGATGAGAAAAGTAACTATGGCCAGCATCAGCCACATTTTTTCCATGAATTTAATGATCTTCAGCATGGTCAATATTTATGGTACCACGGGGATCTAGAATACGGTATTCGGTGAAATCTTCATTGGCTATAAGCCCTTCCCCCATCAATACCTGATCTTCGGTGGTAATTTTTACAAATTTATCGGAAGTAATCTTTTTGGTTTTCTGATCCCATATTAATTCTTCCGTATTCAGTTTTTCGCCTTTGCTGTTGATCACCACCACATCTTCCCGTGCTTCCATTTGACCGGCATGGGTGAGGTCGATCGCATAATTACTGCTCAATCGGGAAGTTACCTGCATGGCACTATCATACACTTCTATGATAATACCATCCGGCATTTCGCTGTACGCTTTTTCACCGCTGTATTGATGCAATACCGGGGCTTGCAGCCGAAATTCCAATTGCCCTTTGGTAGTGTATAAGATATCAACTTCCTTAAGGGACTGGTCCGGATAGATGGTTTCATCGGCCAGTTTATCCACTTCCTCCGGATCATTTTCGCAGGCTATAAAAAAAGTGCAGCCGATCAAAAAGACCAGCTGCAGGAATCTATTTTTATTTTTTTTCAATTAAAAGCGCGCCTTGGTTGACTCTCCTATCCAGCATCCGATCTCTACTGTGTCCCCTTCCTTAATACCTATAAAAAAACATTCTTCTTTAGTGGGGAAATATTTACTGTAAGTAGCAATTTTACTATTGGCGGATTCAGCGACCGAAGCATCTTTGTTCTTTGCCCTGATATAGTAATCCGTAGCCAGCCAGTAGACGGCCTTTTGTTTACAGGCATCGTCCCCGCAGGAGCTGGAACTTGCAGCTACCATATCGCCGATCATGATGTAGGGTAAACCGGCAGAGGGTTTCAATTCAGCGGCCTTACGGGCATGACTTCTGGCCTGAGGATAATTGCCCTTACTGCTGTATGCCTGGGCAAGTTCAATGTGATAATCGTATTCCTTATCGGTACCTTTACCCATTTCAAGCGCTTGCTGAAAGAATTTTACCGCTTCATCATAGTTCTTCTTCTTTAAAGACATGATGCCCATTTTCTCCGCTGATACGGCAGAAGGATTGGTACTATGCATCTTATTGGCGATCTTAAAAAAGATCTCGGATTCCACACAGCCTTTTTTATCCAACATATTTGCCGTACGCTCCATCCAGGCCGCATTGTCTTTATTTTCTTCATAGCCTTTAGTAGCCATTTCTTGCAGCTTTTCACAACTCAGGTAAGGGCCGGCAAGTTCTTCCACATTCTCCTGAGCGCTGATGTAGTATTTCTGGGTGTTTTTTCCTTCCCACTTAGCGATGTTCTTAGACAATACATCAGAAAGGTCTGAAAAAACAGTAACGACTTCATCTGCTGTTTTTGCTCCGGCCTTTTCCAAACTCACCAGTACGGTCATGTATGCCATAATAGCTCCGGCCTCAGCTTCCTCTCCCTGCAACTTAAACGATTTTTCTAAAGTAGAAAATATAGCCTCCGGATCATCTTTCACATAACGGAGCATGTCTGTTCCTTTACGGCCCAAAACATATCCTTCATTGCCAAAATACTGAATTCGCTTATCATACACCTGCAATAAAGTATCGGTATAAGCCTTGGCTTCCTCAGCAGTTTTGGCGTTTTTCATTTTGTATTCCACCAGATTGGCCCCATCCACATACATTCGCTCGGAGGATTCCGGACAGATCTTGTAGGCTATTTTCCAGTATTTATAGGCATCCTCGTATACTTTTTGTTTGTAATAATCGCGGTAGAGCGAGAGATTTTGCACACAGCGTACACTATCTTCCCCATACTTCTGAGCCATCCCACTGAAGGTAAATCCTGTAATTACAAACAAGGTGGCCAATATTCTTTTCATCATTTCCTGATTAATCATACTTTCTTTTAATAAACCATTTATCATTTATAGTCACCCCCAATTGAATATTAATAAATTGTTCGCTGATCAATTGATGGTCTGTTGTTCCCCTTTGCCCCACCTCTATGCCAAGGTTAAGGGTGGAGAAGCTTTTTCTAAGCGGCATGGCTAAACCAAAGGCTATGCCAAACTCCTGTATATCTTGATTATTAACCTGCAATAAACTGGAGGTATAACGCATACCAAGACGGTAGCCCATTTTTTTCCAGATATTTCCAAAGGCTGTCTGACTCACGTATTTCTCAAACCCAAGGCGGGCTTGCACATTCTCTCCTAAAGTGACCCCATTGCTGTATTCAGTATCTTCCCATTGGTGCAGTTCCACATCCATTCCCAGTAGCCAGCTTCCTTTCTTTTCGTAAGCCAAGCCTACCCCATAAACCGGAGCAATGGACAATTCCCTTTCTTCATTGCGAATGATTAGCGCCGTATCCTTAATGCGTTCAAAATTCACTTCCCCTCCGTAACTTCTAAGCAAACGGTTGTAGGTCGCATTCACTTCGCTATTGGTGGAAATAAAAATAGCAGCAATCAAGCGGTTCTCATCAGAAAGATCCTTGAAATACTGCGCTCCCCAATCCAGGCTCAGGTCATTGATCTGATACGATTGCTGATCAAGTACATTAAATGTGTTGGAATTCACATTTTCATCGAATAAAAGACGTTTATCGTAATAGATGTTGCCAAAAAGGTACTTTAATTTGACTCCCAGCGATAGCTGTTCAAAAAGGGTTACCGCCGTACCGACAAAAACCTCATTCAAACCTCCTTCCCCTTCAAAATTGTAGGTAGTACCAAGTTCACCCACAGTGCTTCCGTCAAGGTCGTAACTATACCCTACATTGCTCACCGGACGGATTCCAAAAGCCGCCCCCCATTGATTACCTATAGGAAATCCAATGGCCAGATGGCTGAAGTAGGTGTAATTATTTTGTTTTTCACTCAATTCATTGGCCAATTCTACATTCTTGATACGTACACCGGCCTCGTAGGTAGTCAGGCTAAAATTCGAAAATGATGCCGGATTACCCGGATTTATAAAATTGGTATTGCGATCGTTAAAAGTGGCCCCGCTGCGTGCCAGTGAATCATATAATACCGGGCGGTAATTGTAGGGTCGCCAGGAGTGGGTAAGACCCCCAAGGGCAAAATTACCATTGAAGGAATTATTGCTTGGCAGACCTAACCCATATTGACTGTAAGGCGATCCGGTAGTTACCTGGGCCTGGGCAGAAAAATTGAGAAATGAAAATAAACAGGAAAGAATAACAAGCGGTTTACTTGCTATTATAAAGTAATATCTCATTTAATCCTTTTAGCACGAGATTTGGGTCTGCAAAGATGCCATTTTTTATCTCTTTTTCAAACAATGAAGCATCCCCTCCCGTTAGGGCAATTTTTAAGTCCGGATTTTGGCTTTTGTATGCGGAAACGTAATGGTTTAGCTCACCGCTGATCCCGTGAAACACACCCGACAACATGGATGTGATCGTACTGTTACCGGTTAGCGGGGGAAGTTCGGTTTGCTGCCAGTTGATCAAGGGGAGCGCATCGGTGAAATGATGCATGGCTCTTAGGCGCATTTGCAAGCCGGGAGAGATAGCTCCCCCATGGTAGATTCCCCTGGCATCGATAAAATCATAGGTAATGCAACTACCGGTATCAATGGTTAAAATGGGGAAGTTCCCCAGTAGTTGTCTTGCGCCAATTACGGCTGCCAGTCTGTCTTTGCCTAAAGTTTCGGGAGTTTGGTATTGACTTTTAATGGGCAATGGGTGGTGCGTTTCAAAATGCAGTTGCGGGATGCGCTTTTTATGGAGTTTCAAACTTTTTTCAACTTTGCGGTTTACCGAAGAAACGATCATGCGGTCCACCTCAAATTCATCTATGTATTCATGGTAGGTTGAAAGTTGATCATTGTGTAAGGATTGGTGGTATAATAAATTATTATCTTCAAAAATGCCCCATTTTGTGCGGGAATTTCCAATATCTATCACCAGCTGTTTTGCCACAGGCCAAAGCTAATCAATGCAGTCAAAAAAGTTGGCTTTATAAAAATGAAAACACATATTATTTTTCTAAATTTGCCGTCCTTTAATAAGGAGGTGCCATAGCTCAGTCGGTAGAGCAAAGGACTGAAAATCCTTGTGTCGCTGGTTCGATTCCAGCTGGCACCACTAGAGGATCAAAATTCCACAATCAAATGCAAAAGCGGGCAAAAACAAAGCCCGCTTTTGTTTTTAAAAAGCTTTTGCATTTGCAATGCGAAGCATTGGAAATTTGATTTTGACCTCGGGGGACAATGGAAGGCCCCGATTAAATCGGGGCATCTCCCGTTTTAGCTTCCCTAATGCCACCCCTACGGGGTTGGATTCCTTTAAGGCTATTTTTTCTAATGCTATTTCACCCCTACAGGGTTTAATCTGTTAATGATTATTTTAAACATTTCAAACGCACCTGAAAATCGATTTCCACCTCTTGGCCCGTGTAAGGCCTAGATTGAATCGGGGCCCCCTGTTGGCTTCCCTAATGCCACCCTACGGGTTTGATTCCTTTCTGGCTGTTTTTTCTAATGCTATTTCACCCCTACAGGGTTTAATCTGTTAATGATTATTTTAAACATTTCAAACGCACCTGAAAATCGATTTCCACCTCTTGGCCCGTGTAAGGCCTAGATTGAATCGGGGCCCCC
>CAZBIF010000057.1:0-5489 GCA_964492055.1 uncultured Flavobacteriales bacterium | reverse complement strand
GGCTTCCCTAATGCCACCCTACGGGTTTGATTCCTTTCTGGCTGTTTTTTCTAATACTATTTCACCCATACTGGGTTTAATCTGTTGTTATTACTTAACCGTTTCTAACACAATCAAAAATCGATTTCCACCTCTTGGCCCGTGTAAGGCCTAGATTGAATCGGGGCCCCCTGTTGGCTTCCCTAATGCCACCCTACGGGTTTGATTCCTTTCTGGCTGTTTTTTCTAATACTATTTCACCCCTACAGGGTTTAGTAAAAAATCATGGTTCATCCCTTTGGTTCCAATATTCTTTGTAAAACCTGTAAATAGAACTTATTAATTCCAAAGCAATGATCGTCTTTGACTTTTCCATTGCTATTTGAATCCCGTAGGGATGATATAATACTAGGATGTATAAAGTATTTCTAAAAACCCCGTAGGGGTGGCATAGAACTGATTAAATCATTTCTCTATAGCGCTTTATAAGCTAGCATTCCCAAGAGACAAAGAAAGTCTTCGCTAGATTCCGGTGAACTTCCAGACTTAAAAGCAATTGCTAAGGGAACCTCTCAAAAAACCGGTAAAATACCTCATTCAATCACCCACTCAATCTCCTTGTCCCAGTTTGCCCTTACCGTGAGGGTTTCATTGTAAATTATGGCTGGTTCCGCCTGCCTGCCGGACAAGTAATCGCCGGTGGTCCACTCCCCGTCTTTATTTTTATCAACGATGAGACGCAATTGATATTCCCCGGCTTGCAGATAAGGATAAGTGGAAGATTTTCCTGCGGTGACTGCCTTCCGATTAATTACCTTTTTGTTCTTTAATAATTCCATTACCAGGGCTTCTTCGGTATCCATTTCTACTTTTACCTGTAGATTGCCATATTGCTTTTCTTCAGTCAGAGTCCATCGAAATGTATTGGAATCATTGGTGGTTTCGTAAATGGAATAGATTGCGGTAGAATCTATTGTCATGGCATAGCGTTGACCTTCTATTAATGGGTATTGCACCTGCCAGATGAAAGGATTGCCTGTTGCATTAAGTGTAAATTCCACCTCATTCGTATCCGCATCAAGCAATTGAATTTTTTCTTCATTGATACTATCTACCGGATAATTAAATTCCATCCTGGTAGGGCTGAAAAATGGCTGGCTGCCATTTATCTTTACTGTCAGTTTTTTAGTTGTCAGGGTATCAATTTTAAAATCTACGGTATCCTTCCATTCTTGATTCTGCAAGATCATGGTACTTCCGTATGCCTCCTCGCCGTCCTTCCACCAAATCAGCAAACTATCACTTCCCGGCGGTTGATAATGGTACAATATAGGTTGTTGTTGCCATTCCCACCTTAAGGAATCGTAAATGGGAAGGTTGAACCGCAGTAATGTTACCGGGCCTTTCTGTTCAACCTTATCCAGATATTGCTTTTCCCTGGCTTCACTGAATGCATAAACCCCAGGCAATGTTTTTGAACTATCTATCACGATTGGTGTATCCACAAAGGCAATCAATCCATCCGCTTTTCCGTATTTGTAATCGTCATTCTTATCCTGTACGGCAAACCATTTATAGCTACCGGGTTTCAGATAACTAAAGGTATAATTTCCCTCTTTGTCGGTTTTAGACACGTAATCCGGTCGTTGCAGATAAGGCAGGGAATCCTCCCCGGTTTCCCGGTATAACATTACCGTCATGGGCTCAGGGGGCAGGTTTACATACGTTTCGTGAATGGTGCCGCTCAGGCTCATACTATCGAGGTAAGGCCCGGTAGAAAAAACGTATTCAAAATTGTCGGTAGGGTTTCCTTCGTGCAGGTCTACAATAGCATCACCGAAATTGAGGTGATAGGTGGTGTTGGGTTTTAAGGTATCTTCCACCTCAAAAATAAAGCGCTTACCTCTCAGTTTATTTTTTAGCTTATGCTTCAGGGGAGGGGAAGCGAGCAATTGCTTGTCCAGGTTTCTCAATTGCACGAATTCATCAAACTCTACCTCTACCTCAACCTCACCCCCGGTAAAGTTGGTTTGGGCGGAGGGAGGCTCCATAGAAACTATTGCCGGCGGGGTCACATCCCGAGCCCCCCCGGTTGGGGCAACCTGCTGGGCACAGCCCCAGCAAAACAGCAGAGCGAGAATTCCTGAATAATTATTGATCCTGTTACCCATCCAATGCTACGGAATAAAAGCCAGCATTTCAGTAAGGGCCTCTTCATCCACCTGGTCAAAGGCAGCTAATTGCTCACTGTCAATATCCAGCACCCCTGCCAGTTTACCCTCCACCATCCAGGGAACCACTATTTCGGACCGGGAAAGGGAACTACAGGCAATATGACCCGGAAACTGTTCTACATCCGGTACGATCAGCGGTTTTTGAGAAGCCGCCACGGTACCACATACTCCTTTACCAAAAGCGATGCGGGTGCATGCCACCGGACCCTGAAATGGTCCGAGAACCAACTCTCGATTGCGGTTCAGATAAAAACCCACCCACAGAAAATCAAAAGTTTCTTTCAGGGCCGCTACGAAATTCGCCAGATTGGCAATGCGGTCAGTTTCCCCTTGCATAAGGGCGAGCAATTGCGGCTTCAACGTTTCGTATTTCTCAGCTTTGGTGGCATTTTTTTCAATGGTCAAGCTTTCAGCCATGGCACAAAAATAACTGAATTACCTGAGTAAAGCCCTCATTAAGAGTGGAAGGTTAGCTGATAAAAAGGACTGCCTGCTTAGCTGTTAATTCACATTCAGCCTGCCGATCATATTGGGGTAATGGCCGGGATAAGTGCAGATGTAATGGTAAGACCCTTTGGGAGGCGCATCAAAGGTGATGGTGGTAGTTTCACCCATGCTAATAACTTCTGTATGAACAATTACCCGATTATCGTCAGGGACAAATTCATTTTCAACCCCAGCCTGTATACCTGCCGTAGCAATTTCCTGGCCTGCCCCCAGTTCTATCAATACGAAATTATGCAACATACCTGAAGCCTCACTTTCATTTATCAAGGTGAGCTTAACCGTAGAGCCGGCAGGGACATTGATGGATTTAGGATCAAAAGCAATTTCAGCCATGGTTTCCCCTTTAGCTATTACTTCTATTTCTACTTCCTGTTTGGCCTTTTCTTGGGCTTTTATTTCCTGTGAATCTTCTTGCCGGCTTTTCTCGGCATTGCTTTCCTTTTGCTCACCTCCACCACAGGCTATCAGGCTAGCCATGGTTATTGTCATCAATAGATATCTCATTTTCAAATATTAATATGGTTTTACTTTTTAACACCCTGTAATTTTAATAGTTCGCCATTGCCATACAAAGCAGGCTTAATGCTCCAATTCCGGCTTTTTGCAGATGAATGGAGGCGGACTCAATGGTAGAGCCGGTAGTCACCACATCGTCCACCAGCAAAATGTGTTTATCCCTGATCACCTCCGCCTGTTGCACAGCAAAAGTAGAGGCCACATTCTGCCAGCGCTGGTAACGATTTTTGCGGGTCTGACTTGTCGTATGCTCAACTTTGATCAGCACTTCCTTTAGAACGGGTAATTCAGTAATGTTGGATAATCCTTCGGCCCAATAAAAACTCTGGTTGTATCCGCGAATGGCTTCTTTCTTTTTATGGATAGGTATAGGCACAATGAAATCAATATCTTGAAAAAAACCGGCTTTCTGCAATTCATGCCCACACATTTGCCCTACCGTCACTCCCACTTCTTTCACCCCTTTGTACTTAAAATGGTGCATGAGATTTTGCACCCTGCTTCCTCTGTTGAATTGTAAAAAAGCATACGCCTTATTAAAATTAACCCGCCCCCGGAAGATTTTTTCAACTGCGCCTCCGCTAAAATCCAAAGGCAGGCGGGGCAATTTTAATCGGCATTCGGTGCAGATGTGCGTTAATTGCGTGGGCAAAACATTGCCGCAACCCACGCAACAATCCGGAAAAAATACATCCAGGAGTGCTTGTAACATAGTTGTAATCGTATAAAGTTATTATGTTTGGGCATATGTTCAGGTACATTTTATTATTTATTCCACTATTTTCCCTTTTTTTCGCTTGTCAGACTCTGATAGAGAGCAAAGCTGCCGCTAAGGATAGCTCCAAAAACGGGCCGGCCTACGGCGTGGTGATCCACGGGGGGGCTGGTACCATGAAAGTAGAGCACTGGCCGGATAGCTTACAGCAAGCGTACCATAGCACCCTGAAAAGGGCGGTGGATACCGCTTATCAACTCCTGGAAAACGGCGAACCTTCGGTCGCTGCGGTAGTGGCGGCCATTAGCCTGATGGAAAACTCTCCTTTATTCAATGCCGGAATAGGGGCTGTATTTACGGCAGATACCACGCACGAACTGGATGCATCTATCATGATCGGGAAACCATTGCAAGCGGGGGCAGTTGCCGGGGTACAAACCATTAAAAATCCCATTCAGGCGGCCCTCGCTGTGTTGGAAAGATCTGAACATGTTCTGTTAAGTGGCAGGGGGGCTGAAAAATTTGCCCGGCAGCAAGGCCTGGATCCGGTACCCAATTCGTACTTTTCTACTGAAAATCGCCTGAACTATCTGCGGAACGCTAAAAAGAAAGAAGGGAAACACGGTACCGTAGGTGCCGTTTGCCTTGACAAAAAAGGAGTGATCGCAGCCGGTACTTCAACCGGAGGCATGACCAATAAAAAATTCGGACGCATCGGGGACTCCCCGATCATCGGAGCGGGAACTTACGCCAATGCATGGGTAGGAGTGAGCTGCACGGGGCACGGGGAATTTTTTATACGGCAGGCGGTGGCTTACGATGTAGCCGCCAGGATGAACTACCTGCAACAACCCCTGGACAAAGCTGCCACAATGGTAATAGATGACTTGGAAAAAATCAATGGTAGCGGAGGTCTGATCGCGATGGATTCCGCCGGAAATATAAGCATGCCATTCAATACCGGCGGGATGTTCAGGGCGTTCAAAACAAATACGCAGGCCTTCCGTTCTTTTATCGGAAAGGAAAAATAGGCGCATTCAGCGAAAACATATATTTGCACCCAATTCTATGGCAGCAGACAACACCCCAGCTCAAAAACCGGATAAAGAAAAGCAGGATAATCAACGGACCAACCGCATCCTGATCATCATTATTATTATTCTATCCCTGGCCCTGGGCTTTACCCTCTGGCAATATTTTCAGTTGCGCAAGGACATTTCCCAAAAAGGCAGTGAGATTGAACTGTTGAATGATGAACGCGGGGAGCTGGAAAGTGAGCTGGAAGACATGCTAACAGAACTGGATTCCATGGAAACGGATAACGATTCCATGAAAATGGAGCTGGCCAACCGCAAACTGGAGATCGAGGAGTTGCTGGATAAGGTGAAAGACAAGGATTATGCGATCTATAAATTGAAAAAAGAAACCAAGACCCTTCGTACGATCATGAAGGGGTATGTGGTAACCATCGATTCACTCAACACCTTAAACATTGGTTTGCGCAAAGAAAATGAAGAGGTGCGGCAAACCCTTTCCAA
>CAZBIF010000056.1:15472-15757 GCA_964492055.1 uncultured Flavobacteriales bacterium | reverse complement strand
CAATGGTTTTCAGTTCGGGGCCAACTATACCGATTCAACCACAGGCTGCCCCTATCCCCCCTGTGCTACTTTATCGACCCCAGTACCTGATACCGCAGTGGGCTCATATACCAATACATTCAGCTGGCAAACCACCTGCGACCACATCGCCAACGGTACCCCGGTTTGTAATGTAGGATCTAGTACTTTTCTTTTTACCTTGCGGGCATACGACGATTATTGTCCGGCAGCCGGGCAGACCATTGCCTCTTACGTGATCACCCTGATCGCGGATTCCCTTGTCCC
>CAZBIF010000056.1:14737-15431 GCA_964492055.1 uncultured Flavobacteriales bacterium | reverse complement strand
ACACTGTGCAGATGTTCAGCCCAATGGGGATGTGATCATTGACTGGAACCAGACCAGAGATCCAGATGGAAGTTTTGAAAAATGGATGATCTATTCTTCAGTAGACCGAAATGGCCCCTATCAGTTAATTGATAGTATTGCCAATTACAATATCACCACCTACACTCATAACGGGGCCGGGGCAAATGACCAGGCCATTCACTATATAATCAGGGCTAAATCAGGATGCCACGGAGGTTGGACCATAGAGGCCCCCGATACCATTTCTTCCCAGTTTTTGGAGCCCACTTTTAATAATACATGCGTAGCCCTAAACTGGAACACTCTCGACACCCCTTTACCCAATGGTAGTGCCGCGAATTACAACATTTACCGGGAATATCCTATCGGAAGTGGATTTAACTTATATGCTACCAGCAATACCAATAGTTTCTGCGATACCTTTTCAGTATGTGCAGATACGGTTACCTATCGCATAGAAATTACCAATACCGGGAACGGATGTTCCGGATCGAACTCCAACATAAATGGTATTCGGTTTAAATATCCCGACCCAACCGTGCAGGCAGGGAACAATTCCACCATTTGTGATGGGCAGGGTTTGCAACTAGGAGGCACACCCACTTCACCTACTGCCATAACTTTTAACTGGTCTCCTGACAGCAGTTTAAATAATGCCGCAATTGCCAATCCT
>CAZBIF010000056.1:12491-14727 GCA_964492055.1 uncultured Flavobacteriales bacterium | reverse complement strand
GCCAGCCCACTTACCGACACTAAATATTTGGTCACTGTTACCGATGAAAAAGGATGTACTGCCGTAGACAGTATTGAGATAGTTGTAAACCCTACCCCCCGGGCATCCGCAGGGGCAGATTCAATGGTTTGTATAGAAAATTTTCCTTTATCCCTGTATGGTAATGTTTCAGTTTCCAACACTGGCCGTTGGGTTGGAGGAAACGGTGCCTTCAATCCCAATAGAAATACATTGAATGCTACTTATCAACCAACGCCCGGAGAAATAAACCAAGGGTTTGTCGATCTAAGCCTGGTTTCTACAAACATTGGGATCTGTGATCCTGATACAGATAATGTAAGGATCACTATCCTCCAATTCACCTCTGCCATTACCCCTACTGTGGATGCTGTAGATTGTAACGGTGGCAATGATGGGAGCATCTCTTTAAATGTCAGCGGAAGTAACAGTCCTTTTAGTTTTATCTGGAATACCAGTTCAACTTCTTCCACCCTATCAAATCTATCTGCCGGAAGCTATACCGTAACCATAACCAATAATCAAGGATGCGATTCCATTATGACATTTAACATTACCGAACCGACTGTCCTTACATCCACTATCTCAGCTTCTTCCAATGCTTCCTGCAACGGGCTGAGTGACGGAACGGCTTTGGTTTCTCCCTCGGGAGGTACTACTCCTTATACCTACTTGTGGAATGATGCAAATACCACTACCACTGCATCGGTGAATGGCTTGGCAGCAGGCTCCTACACAGTAACGGTAACGGACAACAACGGCTGTACCACCACCAATTCGGTTATTATAAGCGAGCCCACGGTATTGGTAGCTTCAGTAGCTTCCTCTACCAACGTAAGTTGCAACGGTCTTAGCAATGGTACGGCTTCCACCGCCGGTAGCGGGGGAACTTCCCCTTATACTTATTTGTGGAATGATGCCAATAACACCTCAACCGCTACAGTCAGTGGTTTGCCTGCGGGTTCATATACGGTAACCATCACGGACAACGGCTGTTCTTCCACCGCTTCTGTAAACATTACGGAACCAACTACTCTTACATCTACCGTATCGGCTTCTTCCAATGCTTCATGCAACGCACTAAGTGACGGATCGGCTACCGTCAGCCCTGTCGGGGGAACTACCCCGTATACCTACTTGTGGAATGACGCAAATAACACTACCACTGCCTCAGTGAGTGGCTTAGCAGCAGGCTCCTATACGGTAACCGTTTCGGACAACAATGGCTGTACCACCATTAATTCGGTTTCCATTACCCAACCGGCGGTCCTGGTAGCCTCGGTAGCTTCATCCACCAATGTAAGTTGCAATGGCTTAAACGATGGTTCGGCTTCCACTTCCGCCAGCGGAGGAACTACTCCCTATACCTATCTATGGAATGATGCCAATAACACCCCTACCGCTGCGGTCAGTAGCCTTCCTTCCGGAACTTATACGGTGACCATCACTGACAATAATGGCTGCTCTTCCACCGCTTCGGTAAATATTACTCAACCGGCCATACTCTCTTCCACAATATCTGCTTCATCCAATGCTTCCTGCAACGGATTGAGTGACGGTTCAGCTACGGTTAGTCCTACCGGTGGTACCACCCCCTATACCTATTTATGGACTAATTCTGCCAATACAGCTTCTGTTAATGGGTTACCAGGCGGTACTTATACGGTTACAATAACGGACAATAACGGCTGTACTACCACCTTCAGTCAGCGGAGGAACTACTCCTTATACTTACTTGTGGAATGATGCCAATAACACCACTACAGCTACGGCAAGTAGCCTGCCTGCGGGTTCTTATACGGTGACTATCACTGATAATAACGGTTGTTCTTCCACCGCCTCGATAAGCATTACGGAACCTGTTGCTTTAACATCCACCATCTCTGCTTCTTCAAATGCCACCTGCAACGGACTGAGTGACGGGTCAGCTACGGTAAATGCGGCTGGGGGAACTACCCCTTATACATACTTATGGAATGATGTAAATAATTCCAGCACCGCAACAATCAATAATCTGCCAGCCGGAACCTATACAGTGACCGTAACCGACAATAATGGTTGTACTTCCATTAATTCGGCTACTATTACCCAACCAGCAGCATTAGTAGCTTCAGTAGCTTCATCTATTAATGTCAGCTGCAACGGTCTAAGCGATGGTTCGGCTTCTACTTCAGGAAGCGGCGGTACGACTCCTTACACCTATCTATGGAATGATGCA
>CAZBIF010000056.1:0-12410 GCA_964492055.1 uncultured Flavobacteriales bacterium | reverse complement strand
TCTGATACTGCTTCAGTAAATATTACCGAACCGGCAGTGCTTGCATCCACCATCTCTGCCTCATCCAACGCTTCCTGCAACGGATTGAGCGATGGTTCGGCTACGGTTTCTCCCACAGGAGGGACTACTCCTTATACTTACTTGTGGAATGACGCAAATAATACTACCACTGCTTCGGTGAGTGGTCTTGCAGCTGGTTCCTACACCGTCACAGTAACAGACAACAATGGCTGTACTACCACCAATTCAGTAACTATTACCCAACCGACGGTTCTGGTAGCTTCGGTAGCTTCATCTACCAACGTAAGCTGCAACGGCCTTAGCGATGGTTCGGCTTCTACTTCAGGCAGCGGAGGGACTACACCCTACACCTATTTATGGAATGATGCCAATAATACCACCACTGCAACAGTGGGTGGCTTGCCGGCGGGTTCATATACTGTAACCATCACGGATAACAACGGTTGTTCTTCTACGGCTTCAGTAAGCATTACCGAACCGGCTGCCCTAACCTCTACCATTTCTGCTTCTTCCAATGCTTCCTGCAACGGTCTTAGCGACGGTGCGGCCACAGTCAGCCCGGCCGGGGGAACTACCCCCTATACCTACTTGTGGAATGACGCAAACAATACTTCCGCCGCTTCGGTGAGTGGGTTGTCCGCAGGCTCCTATACGGTAACAATAACCGACAACAACGGCTGTACCACTTCCAATTCAATTAGCATTACCCAACCGGCGGTATTGGTAGCCTCGGTAGCTTCATCCACCAATGTGAGTTGCAATGGTCTGAGCGATGGAGCGGCTACCACCTCTGCCAGCGGCGGGACTACTCCGTATACTTATTTATGGAATGATGCCAACAATACCACTACTGCTACGGTTAGTGGTTTGCCTGCAGGTTCCTATGCGGTGACCATCACTGACAACAACGGTTGTTCTTCCACCGCCTTGGTAAGTATTACGGAACCTACTGCTCTTACATCCACCATTACGGCTTCTTCAAATGCTACGTGTAATGGTCTGAGTAATGGTTCAGCTACGGTTTCTCCAGCAGGAGGTACCACTCCCTATACGTATTTATGGAACGATATTAATACTACCACCACCGCCGCTGTCAACGGATTAGCAGCCGGTAACTATACTGTAACTGTAACAGACAATAATGGGTGTACTACAACCAATTCAGTTACAATCACTCAACCGGCAGTATTGGTAGCCTCTGTAGCCACATCCACCAACGTGAGTTGCCATGGCCTGAGCGATGGTTCAGCTACAACTTCAGCCAGCGGAGGAACAGTTCCCTATACTTACTTATGGAATAATGCAAGTAACACCACCACCGCCAGTGTCAGTGGCCTACCCGTTGGCACTTACACGGTTACTATTACTGACCAAAACGGCTGTTCTTCCACAACCTCGGTTAATATAACCCAACCCAATGTGTTAACCCTATCTCTGCAAAAAACCAATATCAGCTGCTTTGGACGTACAGATGGTCAAATCAGCAGCAGCAGTAATGGGGGCACAACCCCTTACACCTATAACTGGTCGAATAACCGAAATACCGGCAATATTTCTGGGTTGTCCGCTGGCAGTTATACCGTTACCCTAACAGATAGCAAAGGTTGTAGCAATACGGCTACTTCATCAATCGTGGAACCTCCAAAATTAGAGGCTACCATTACAGCGGATGATACCATCTGTATAAATGCCAGCAAAACGCTGGTTGCCAATGGGCTGGGAGGCACCGGAAATTACACTTATACCTGGAGTAATAATCTGGGTAATAATCAGACGGTAACAGTGCTTCCTGCTTCAAATACGGTATATAAAGTATCGGTAACTGACCAGAATAACTGCCCGGAGGTTGTAAAAAGCACTTCGGTAAAAGTACGGGATATCTCCAAAGACTCCATCCGGTTAACCAATAATGGGCCGATCTGTGATGGTGAAGCTGCTACCCTGACTCCTTATTTTAAGGGTGCAATTGGTCCGTTTACCTACAGCTGGTCGGATGCAAGTTTGAGCGGATATCAAAATCAGGTGATAAACCCTGCCAATTCAACTACCTACATTTTTAGCGTAGCAGATGCATGTAATAACAGTATTTCTGCCAGCAGCCGGGTGGAAGTTGATACACGGCCTACCCTCAACTATGGAGATACTACCGTAAGAGGTTGTGATCCCCTAACCGTGAGATTAAGCAATAACACTCCCAGTAATTATACCTACAACTGGCAATTCGGGGATGGTTCTACTTCCAAGCAAGCTAATCCGATTTATACCTATAAAACTCCGGGAACCTATCTCATTAAATATAATGTAATAAGTAATAAGGGATGTGAAAGTGTATACGGCGGTACTTTCCGGGTAAAAGTGGATCCTACACCGGTAAGTGAGATCAATGCAAGTGCAAGGGTGGTCAATATAGAAACACCAGTTATTTCCTTCAGTAGTTCTTATGATGATGCTATCCAATGGTACTGGAATTATGGCTTTGGGCCTCTCGATAGTTTGAATACTGAAGCTACCATTACCTATCCGGACACTGGTCGTTACAATGTAAGCCTGAGAAAAATCAACCAGTTTGGTTGTGAATCTACCGACTATGAAACCATTTACATTGAGCCCAATTATGAGATCAAGATCCCCAATGTTTTCACACCGATAATTGGTGGTTCAGGTGGTTCAGATTATGACCCAAATAACCCGGACAATACAGTATTTTTCCCCTTTGTTGAATATGCTACCAATTACAGATTACGGGTTTTCAATAGATGGGGAGAGTTGCTTTTTGAAACTATGGAGCAATCCAAAGGATGGGATGGTTATTATCTGGGACAATTGTGTCAATCAGATGTGTATGTTTACCGTTTGGACGTAACCTTCGTAAATGGTCAGACTGCTACTAAAGTGGGAGACGTCACCTTACTCAGATAATGACAGCAACGTGCCGATGTTTACTTTATTTAATTTTTACTGTGCTGGCTACAGCTACCGTAAAGGTAAGTTTTGCCCAGGATCCTCAGTTCGGGCATTTTTATAGCAATTCCCTTTTATATAACCCAGCTTTTACCGGGAATGTGGATTTGGGCCGATTTTCCTTAGGTTACCGAAATCAATGGCCGGGAATCAGCAAATTCGTTTCTTATGCCGCCTCTTATGATCATTACCTGCATAACGTCAATAGTGGCATTGGCGTACAATTCATCAAAGACGAGGCTGGCAGCGGGGGCTTAACGACGAATATGGTCAATCTGCTTTATTCCTATCAGATCCGTACCAGTCGAAGAACCGCACTAATGGCGGGATTAAAGGGAGGATACGCTAACCGGAAGTTCGATTTCAACAAATTTACCTTTGCCGATCAGATAGCGCGCGACGATGCTCCTACCAGTAATGAAACCGGTTTTAGGAACCAGATCAATTATCCTAACTTCGGAGCAGGCGTTGTCTTTTTCCATAGTGAAAAATACTGGGGTGGATTTGCCTTGGACCATATCAATAAACCTGAAAATTCCTTCGGTAATCAGCAGTCTTATCTGCCCATACAGTTCAATGCACAAGCCGGTTACAACATGCCGGTGGAAAATACCGGAGGCAGGGCTTACTCTACTGTTACCTTTGCTGCCTTGTATAAGGCTCAGCAGAAATGGGACCAGCTGGACATAGGGGCATACTATAAAAGCGGGGCCATGTTACTTGGCCTTTGGTACAGGGGTTTACCCTTGAAGTCTAATCGGAGTTCAATACCCAATGTTGACGCACTTCTGCTAATGGCTGGCTTTAAAGCAGACCGCATTTCATTTGCCTATTCATACGATATTACCCTTTCCCCCCTTGCGGGCCGTTCCGGTGGTTCTCATGAGATCAGCGTGATCCTTGAATATCCAAAACCAAAAAGACGACGCCGGAAATTCTTCATGATCCCTTGCCCGAAATTTTAAGGCAGGTTTTTATTAGCCCTCCATTTTTTCACTGAACTAATCCACAGGGATTATTGTATTCTTTTCAAATTAGAATATCTTTACCTTTAAAGAAAATTATCCGGCATGTATAAATTTATAATCAGTATTTTATTAGTTGTATCCTCCATCTCTTACGGATGTTCCTGGATGGGCAATTGTGTGGAAGGTGAAGGTCCTGTAACTACCAAAACCCTTGATTTGCCTGAAATAAAATCCATAGAACTGGCTTCAGTAGGCAAAGTATTCATTAAACAAGCCCCCGTTCAGAAAATCACCATCAAAGGCCAGCAAAATATCATTGACCTGGTAAAAACCACCGTACGGAACGAGGAATGGATCATTGATTTTGAGCGCTGTATAAAAACCAGCAAAAAGGTAGAGGTATATCTTGAGTTGCCTAACATTATTAAAATAGACCTGGAAGGTTCCGGGGAAATAATCGGGGAAAATACAATAGAATCGAACGAATTGAGGTTGGAGATCAATGGTTCAGGTGATATGGATCTGGACCTGAATGTAAAAGAATTACAATCCGAAATTTCCGGATCGGGGGACATCAGGTTACGGGGCAGTACCAAGAATCATGGCATACGGATCAAAGGAAGCGGTGATGTGCAGGCTTTCGACTTAAATAGTGACGTTACCGAGGTGGAAATTGACGGGTCCGGAGATGCGAAGGTAAATGTATCCTATTCCCTGGATGTGGATGTGGATGGCAGTGGTGATGTTTATTACAAAGGCAGTGTAAAAGAGATCAGTTCCCAGATTGAAGGCTCAGGCAAACTCCATCAGCAGGATTAATCATATAACAAGTATTTTTTCCTAATTCTTTCAAATTCTTCCAGATCTTTGGTCCAGCCTGTGCGTATTTCATTTTCCGACTTACCAGCCCGGATCTTAGTTTGTAAACTGCCATTACCAGCCAGCAGATTAAAAAAATTATTGAAAAACGAAGCGGTATCGGGATAAGCCCGGTAAGCAGCGAGTAAGGGTTCCAGGTTTAATTGTTGCGGAATACTGTCATTCCAGGGCGGCAACAATAACCCATAACATTTTTCTCCTTCGTATTTAGGCGCAGTAGCCCCTCTGGTAGATTGAGGAATAAAGTAATACGTAAATGAATCTTCCATAGCAGGGTGGCCAAAGTGCTGAAAGGGTAAGGATGTTCCTCTTCCCACACTGATGACAGTACCTTCAAAAAAACAAAGGGAAGGATACCATAAAAGTGCATTTTGATTGGGAAGGTTAGGAGACGGAGGTACTTCCAAAGCGATCTGTTCTTTTCGACGGTAATTTTTGCAAGGGATAACAGTCAAACTACATGATTCTTCTCCCTTTAACCACTTTTCCCCGTTGATCATCCTCGCATATTCGCCAATGGTCATACCGTACACCACCGGAACGGGATGAAGCCCGACAAAGGACGTATATTGCTGTTTCATCACCGGCCCGTCCACATAATGGTCGTGTGGATTAGCCCGGTCAAGTACCATCACCTCAATATTAGCTTCTGCCGCAGCTTCCATCACATAATGGAGGGTACTTAAATAAGTGTAGAAACGAACTCCCACATCTTGGATATCAAATAAGAGTAGGTCTACTCCGGCTAGCTGTTCCGCAGTTGGTTTTTTATTGCTTCCATATAGTGATATTATGGGGAGTCCACTTTTTTTATCCTTGCTGTTACTGATCTTTTTCCCTGCATCTTCCTCTCCCCTGAAGCCATGCTCCGGCGTGAAAATTTTTTTAAATGTTACCCCCCGTTTTTGCAGTGTATCCAGTAAATGCTGCCCATTGATCAGGGAACTATGGTTGCCCACTATGGCAATCCTTTTATCTTTTAATAATTCCAGGTACATATCCATTTGGGCAGCCCCGGGCTTATAGGGCGCTGCTTTTTCCGTTCGCTGAGGGTTAATCAAAGTAGTATTGTGGGAATCAGGTTTCTGCTTGGTATACGATTCAGTAGTATCTACCTGACCACAGGCGTAGTGTAGCAAGCAAAATGTTGTAAAAAAAAGATATAGTAAGAGAAGGCCTAAGGGGGCGTTCAATTTTCTATTTTTGTTGGTCTTCAACTGATTTCTATTGAATTTCGAATTCTTCTTCACAAAAAAAATTATTGGCAAAGGAAACAAATCCTTTTCTAAACCCATCATCCGAATTTCCATAATTGCTATTGCCCTTGGCATAGCACTGATGACCCTCACACTCACCATAGTGGAAGGCTTTCAGTCGGAAATTGAAAAAAAGATATCCGGCTTTGGTTCCCACATCCAGATCAGCAATTACCAATCCAAAGGCTTGTTTGAAAGCACCCCCATCTCTTCCGGGCGCGATTTTGTTTCCATTTTGAAAAATCAGGAAGGCATAGATCACATTCAGGCATTTGCCCTGAAAGGTGCCATCTTAAAAACGGATGAAGAAAACTACGGCATTATCTACAAAGGCATTGACTCCACATTCAAATGGGATTTTTTTGAACAGTATCTGACCAAAGGAGCTATACCGGATTATAGCGGTAATGAAAGTTCGGAGGCTATTCTTATCTCAAATCACATCGCATCAAAAATGCAGATTGATGTAGGCGATGAAGTGATCCTCTTTTTTGTACAGCAACCTCCCCGGTATCGGAAAATGAAGATCAGTGGCATCTATCATACCGGCCTTGGCGAAATGGATCAAAAAATGACCTTCGGCGACCTGCGACATATTCAAAAATTAAATAAGTGGGATGAACAACAAGTGGGAGGCTTTGAAGTATTGATCGATGATTTTGATCAACTGGATCAAATGGAAGAACTGGTGCACGGCCTCATCGATTATGACCTGGTAGCCACTTCCATAAAACGCAGCCGGGTAGACATTTTTAACTGGCTGGAGTTACAGGATATTAATGTTATCATTATTATCGTACTATTGGTACTGGTTTGCGGAATTGATATCATATCAGCCCTCTTTATTTTAATCCTGGAACGGACTACCACCATTGGCATACTCAAGGCACTGGGTGCTTCCAATCATTCCGTCCGGAAAATATTTTTGCTGAATGCCATTTATCTGATCCTGGCAGGTATGCTTATTGGAAATATTCTCGGCTTAGGCCTTGCCTTTTTACAGAATCATTATGGTTTTATCAAACTACCCCAGGAAGCTTATTTCATAGACCAGGTGCCTATAGAGATCAATGTGGGAAAATTGCTTTTGTTAAACGGTACTACCTTGTTCACTTGTTTCTTAATGTTATTGATACCCTCCAATATCATTGCTGGCATTAGTCCTGCTAAGACCATTCGCTTCGACTAATAAAGGCCGGTTTTACCATTTAAGCTACGGGCTTTTAATACCTTTGCAATTCAATTGAACGCATGAAGTATTACAACAATATATTAGAGACCATTGGCAATACTCCACTGGTAAAATTCAATAAAATCACTGCCGGTATTCCCGCCCTCGTACTGGCAAAAATAGAGACCTTCAATCCGGGTCATTCTATTAAAGACCGGATGGCGGTAAAAATGGTGGAAGATGCAGAAGCTGCCGGTCATTTGAAACCCGGAGGTACCATTATCGAAGGAACTTCAGGCAATACCGGTATGGGGCTTGCCCTGGCCGCTATCGTGAAAGGGTATAAACTGATCTGCACCCTGGCAGATAAGCAATCCAAAGAAAAAATAGATATTTTACGGGCCATGGGTGCGGAAGTGATCGTCTGCCCTACAAACGTTGCTTCTGATGATCCCCGTTCTTATTATTCTGTAGCAAAGCGATTAAACGAAGAAATACCCAACTCATTTTATCCCAATCAGTATGATAATTTATCTAATCGCAAAGCGCATTACGAACAAACAGGCCCTGAAATCTGGGAGCAAACAGAGGGTAAGATCACCCATCTTGTAGTGGGAGTGGGTACCGGGGGTACTATTTCAGGAGTAGCCAAATACCTTAAAGAAAAGAATCCGGACATAAAAATATGGGGGATTGATACCTACGGTTCGGTATTTAAAAAATACCACGAAACCGGCATTTTTGATGAAAAGGAGATCTATTCTTACATCACGGAAGGAATTGGTGAAGATATCTTACCTAAGAATGTGGATTTTGACCTGATTGACCATTTTGAAAAAGTGACTGATAAAGACGGGGTGATCATGACCCGAAGACTAGCCAGGGAAGAAGGCTTTTTTATGGGGAATTCTGCCGGCTCAGCAGTAGCGGGCTTACTGCAATTGAAAGACCGCCTCAGTAAAGATGATGTGGTGGTAGTGATCTTCCACGATCACGGCAGCCGCTATGTAGGTAAAATGTTCAATGATGATTGGGTGAAAGATCGTGGTTTTATGGATACAGAACGACAAACTGGTCTCAATATCGTAGCCCGGAGGGCAGGTAAAAAACTGATCACCGTGGATGCTGATGCTACCGTGGAATCTGCCATGCAGCTTATGACGAAATATGATATTTCCCAGATCCCGGTTCAGCAAAACGGAGAATTTGTCGGTTCAATTAACGATTCTGAAATTTTAAGCTTGTTTGGGAAGGGTATTGACCGGGAATCAGAAAAAGTAAAAAAACACATGGGCAAGCCATATGAATATGTGGATGGAAGATGCAGCATCGATGAATTAGCTAAAAAGCTAAATAAGCAAAACCCAGCTGTACTTGTAAAAGATCTTGCGGGTGAAACCCATATTATTACTATTCATGATATAATTGGCAGTGTCAGCAGCAGCGACTAATACTGAGTTTTAATAAGAAGTATTTAATAACTTCCATTTCTCCTGGTTATTCAATGAGTGGTAATATCTATTTTTATGCCAACTGATTGATTGTGAAGCAAGCCACATTATTTCTTTTATTAGTAGTGCCATTTTTTCATCTTTTTGGTCAAAAAAAGGTAGGACTGGTGCTTAGCGGCGGTGGTGCTTCGGGCATGGCCCACATAGGGGTATTAAAATCCCTGGAAGAAAATCACATTCCTATTGATTATATCGTAGGTACTTCTATCGGTGCCTTGGTAGGCGGCTTTTATGCGGCCGGATATTCCCCGGAAGAAATAGAAAAACTGGTCACCAGCGAGCAGTTCAAACAGGCAGCAAATGGAGAGATAGATGAAGACTATGTTTTTTACTTGAAAAGAAATGAAACCAAACCCTCTATGATCAGCTGGAGGTTTAACCTGGATTCCCTATTTGAAAAAAACATCCCTACCAATTTCATTTCTTCCGTACCGGTCGATTATAACCTGATGAAATACTTTGCCAAAGCCAACGCAGTGGCCGATGGGAACTTTGACAGTTTGTATGTACCCTTCCGTTGCATTGCATCCAACATCAGCCAAAAAAAACAAATGGTATTTCGCACCGGCGACCTGGCTTCCTCGGTTCGGGCCTCCATGACCTATCCCTTTTTCATCGCCCCCATTTCCATCAACGGACATTTAATGTTGGATGGCGGCCTGTATAATAATTTTCCGGTGGATGTACTGTGTGAGGAATTTCAGGTGGATCATATCATCTCCAGTAATGTTTCCTCCGAGTTGCAGCCCCCAACTGAAGACAACCTGATCTCCCAGATCAGGAATATACTGATCCGGGAAAGCATGGATACCATAGTGTGCACGCCTATCACGATCATCAATTCAAATGTAGAAGATATTCCTACCTTCAACTTCAATAATAATCAGGAGGTGATCGCCCGGGGTTATCAAACCACAAACCTTATCATTGATACCTTAAAATCAATCCTTTCTTTTAGGGATAGTGTAGATCACGAGCGGGAAAGATCGCTATTTAACGCCCGCAAACCAGACCTTACATTCAGTAAAGTAGAGGTAGAAGGCTTGAAAAGCAATCAGACCAAATATCTGGTACAAGATCTTAAAGGAAGTAAAGAGGGGAGTTTTACTTCAGCCCAACTGGAACCGGTATACATGAAACTTGCCTCAGATGAAAAGATCAAAAGCATTTACCCTGTCGCTAATTACATCAAAGAAAGCGGGGATTTTGGTTTATACTTAAAAGTAAAAAAGGAGAAAAATTTCAAGGCTTCGTTTGGAGGGGTAATATCTACCAAACCGTTTAGCACCGGTTTTTTTGAACTGGGTTATCAGCATCTGGGAGCTACGGGATTACACGCCAGTGGCAATATATTCTTCGGAAATTTTTATAGTTCCAGCGAAGGTTCCATAAAATGGGAGATACCCTTTGACCTGCAATCCCAGTTTACGGTAAACCAATATGATTTTTTTAATAGCCGCTCCACTTTTATTGAAGAAAACGACCCCCCTTATATTATCACTTCGGAACAATACTGGGAAACCAAAATGGGTTTACCCTTTCTCACTAAAAGCCGCATCTCTTTCGGAGGATCTTACTTCAAGCAACGATTTAATTATTATCAGAACAATAATTTCGGCAGAAGCGACACTTCCGATCTTACTATTTTCGAAGGCACGTCTAGCTTTATCAAATATGAGATCAATACCCTCAATCATAAGTTATATGCCACTAAAGGATCCCGGCTCAACTTCATGTTACGGCAGGTTGAAGGGCTGGAAACCACCAACCCGGGCTCTACTTCCAGCTTCGCTGACATTTTTAAAGAGCGGCATGGCTGGCTCATTGGTAAACTGACTTATGAAAAGTACTTTTTCGAACGGGTTAATTTCCGGTTAGGTACTTTAATAGAAGGAGTGTACTCCGAACAACCCTTTTTTCAGAATTACACCTCTACCCTTTTATCAGTGCCTGCCTTTAAACCCTTACCGGAAATGCATACGCTTTTTCAGGAACAATACCGGGCCCTGGCCTATGCCGGTATCGGTTTAAAAGGAATTTATACCATCCGTGAAAAAATAGACTTCAGGCTGGAAGCATATCTATTTCAACCGTATGAAGCTCTTGTTCGCGCAGAAAGTGGTCAGGCGCGTGAAGCGCGGGACCTGGTAAACCGGGATTTCATCGGCACCTTTACCTCCGTATACCATACCCGGGTAGGCCCCCTGGCCATGAGTTTCAATTTTTATGATGACGCCAGGGACGAATTCAGCTTCCTGATTCATTTTGGTTATGTATTGTTTAATAAGCCGGCGCTGGAGTAGGGTTTATAATAAAAAACAGCTTATAAGTCTTGTTTCCAATTCCTTAATAAGCTGTCTTAAGCTACTATTTATTTTAAACTATGCTTCTGCCTTCGGCCCTCCGAAGTTCATCGGGATCTGTGGGCCTTCGGCTTCCGAAATGGTGCCATTCTGGGTTTCGTATTTGCTGATGTTGTCCCCCAGGGCCCGCATCAATCGCTTGGCATGCTGCGGGGTCATCATGATCCTTGACTTTACCTTTGCCTTGGGCAAACCCGGCAATATTTTGATAAAATCGAGGACAAACTCAGAATTGGAATGACTGATAATGGCCAGATTGCTGTAGATGCCCTCGGCCACCTCCTCACTTAACTCAATGTTTAACTTATCTCCCTGCTGGGGGTTCTGTTGCTTGTTGTCCTTATCGTCTTCTTCCATAGCTTTCTTTTTTATTCTACTTCCACTTCTACTGCTTCTTCCTTACCGGCTTTCAAGGCCTCGTATTCCGCCTTTGAACCTACCACGTATTTCTGGTAATCCTTCAAGCCGGTACCTGCCGGGATCAGGTGACCTACGATCACATTCTCCTTCAGGCCTTCCAGGGTATCTTCTTTTCCGTTCACCGCCGCTTCGTTCAGCACTTTGGTGGTTTCCTGAAAGGAAGCCGCTGAAATAAAGCTGTCGGTTTGCAACGAAGCCCTGGTAATTCCCTGCAGTACAGAGTTTGAAGTAGCGGGGACGGCATCCCTTGCGGTCACCACTTTCTTATCCTGACGCTTCAGTTTGGAATTCTCCTCCCTCATCTTACGTGGTGAAACGATCTGACCTTGCTTCATGATGTCGGAATCACCGGCATCTTCTACTACTTTCTTACCAAATATCCAGTCGTTCTCCTCGGCAAATTCGGTTTTATTCACGATCTGCTTTTCCAGGAAGCGGGTATCTCCCGGATCCTCAATGATCACCTTACGCATCATCTGACGAACGATCACCTCAAAGTGCTTATCGTTGATCTTCACTCCCTGTAAACGGTACACCTCCTGTACTTCGTTCACAAGATATTCCTGTACCTGGGTTGGCCCTTTAATAGCGAGGATATCTGCCGGGGTGATGGCCCCGTCGGAAAGGGGGGTTCCCGCCCTGACAAAGTCATTCTCCTGCACCAGGATGTGCTTGGATAGGTTGATCAGGTATTTTTTAACCTCCCCGGTTCTGGATTCCACAATCACCTCCCGGTTACCGCGCTTGATCTTACCAAAAGATACTATGCCATCAATTTCAGAAACTACCGCCGGATTGGAGGGGTTTCGTGCTTCGAATAGTTCAGTAACCCTTGGCAGACCACCGGTAATATCACCGGT
>CAZBIF010000055.1:13306-15845 GCA_964492055.1 uncultured Flavobacteriales bacterium | reverse complement strand
CAAATTGGAATCAGTAGAAAAGGATATGCCCATTTTTCGACTGCTGTCATAGGCCGCGCGATTATTAGCGTAATTCACAATGTCCCAGTCAACCACGATACCGGCATATATACTATCGAGGGGTTGGGTCGTTTCATTCTGTATGGAATAACTGAAAATCACTCCTTGATTTTGGGGAGAGGTGGAAAAGAAA
The DNA here is from genome assembly GCA_964492055.1 of uncultured Flavobacteriales bacterium. Taxonomy (GTDB): domain Bacteria; phylum Bacteroidota; class Bacteroidia; order Flavobacteriales_E; family Vicingaceae; genus CAZBIF01. Next base: position 15,652 of record CAZBIF010000055.1, on the reverse strand, counting down.
TAGTTATGTTGTACCACTTCATAAGTGGGTGGGTTGGAAAGCTGGCTGTCAAAATAAATGGATTGTGTTTCCAGATAGGAATTAGTGGCAGGGACATACCGCACTTGTTGATAAGGTATAAAGTCACTCAAACCATTGGGATTACTTCTAAAATGGTCGGCTACGTAGTTAGGGGAGTGGCCGATCATAAAACTGCCTTCATACAATTGGGAACTGCCGCTCTTAAAGATAAACCCTTCCCCCAGGGAATTATTGGGACCGGAATACCCAATAGATCCATTGCTGCTTAGGGTAACTACCAGCGGGATATTTTTTACCGTAAGAAAATCCGGATTGATAAGCACATCAAAATAATCGGTCTTTTTATATCCATTTGCGTAGTAGGTGATCCGGAAATATACCCTATCATTCAGATTAGGGGTCGCATTGATCTTGAAAGTAAAGGGATTGTTTTGCAAGCTAGCGGAAGTTTGGGAACCAATATTTCCCACACCTATACTATCCTGCAGGGGCAAGATATTAGGGGATAAGGCTTCAATTTTCAAGCGGACATTGGTGGCATTTCTTAGAAAATTGAACACATCACCTGCTATGAATAACGTATCACCGGCAATAAAAGAACTGTCGTTATTATCCTCTATCGTCCGGTTGATCAGGTCCAGCCCGGGACTTACCGTATCCGTAACCGCAGTGAAGAAATTGATTTTACCTGAACCCATTTTGTTTTTGTATTTGGGATCATTGGTAGCACTAACATCCACCCCGGAATTGAGTAATTGTTCCTTTACCTGCCGGGCTGTGAAAGCCGGAAATCTGGATTTTACCAGAGCTGCTCCGGCCGCCACTACCGGTGAGGCCATGGAAGTGCCTCCGTTGATATTGTACCCTCCGAAACCGTAGGTGGTGTACATGGCCTCTCCCGGGGCAAAAAGGTCTACCCAGTAGCCATAGTTGGAACTCTGCTTAACTGTATCATTGAATTGCAATGAACCAATGGCCATTATATTTTCATAAGCAGCGGGATAAAATTCGCTTTCAATGCCCGTACCTGCCCCCGGTCCGCTGAAGGGGCCGTTTCCTGCACCGCCTACCAGCAAACAACCTTTATTTATGGCAGCGTAATTAACCACATCCTGCGCCAGGCTGGAATAATTGTAGCTCCCCCAGGAGTTGTTGATTACAAAAGCGCCATGATCGGCGGCATAAACGATTCCCTGATAAGCTGCCACCAGAGAGCCGGAAGCATTGTCAATTTTAACCGTCAACAGGCGGCAATTGAATCCAAGACCTGAGATCCCTACCGTATTGTCGGTAACTGCAGAAGATATACCTGCACAATTACTTCCGTGACTTGAAACACCATGACTTTCCGGGTTTACATCTGCATCATTGCTACCCAGATCATAACCGTAATAATTGTCTACGTATCCGTCATTGTCATCATCCAATCCGTTGATAGGATCATTGCGGTTGACCGCCAGGTTATCCTGCAGGTCTTCATGATCGGTATCGGTACCGGTATCGTTTATGGCGATCACCACATTGGTATCCCCTTTGGTGTGATCCCACGCCCGAAAAGCATCCACATCTGCCAGATACCATTGACGGTAGTTTTGGGTGTCATTTGGAGTATAAATCAGGTAATTCAAATATTCCGGTTCTACATATTCGGCCAGCTCGCTCTTTTTCAATTGTTCCATCACCTTTCGTTCTTTTACAGCCGGGCTGAGTTGCAGGCGGTAGATCAGGCTGAGATCAACGTACCCATTTGCCATATTCTTTTCTGCCGGAGGCCGGTGGGTGGGAAACATATTTTGCAATTCCAGCAAGGAGCCATTGCTCATTAATTCCTGAATGGCCGGATGGGAAATGTTATTCTTCCCGCAATATTTTCTTTGATCTTTATTGACTTTCAATATCAGGGTGTGAGGCACATAGTCTTCTTGCGCATGGCACACAGGCAATATAAAAAAGGAAATAACCCAGGAGAGTATAATGATTTTCAATTTCATAGTTTGATCAATTTAAAACGCTCATTTCCTTTTCCACCGGAAAAATGAAGAAAATAAATGCCTTTACTTAAATGACCCATTTTCAGGCTAAAGGGTTGTTCGGCAGGTAGCTGTTTGCGCTCAACAAGATTACCCCGGGCATCCATTATTTGCAACTCCTTGTAAAGGGATTGCTGATTTATAACCAAGGTTTCTTTAACCGGATTGGGGTAGAATAAGTTCGAAGTAAGTACTGTGGAGGCTGTTAAACTCGTTACAAAATAAGTAACAGTATCAGTTGAAACAGAACAGCCATTGAGGTCAGAATAGATAGCATAATAACTGCCGGATTGCT
>CAZBIF010000055.1:8867-13296 GCA_964492055.1 uncultured Flavobacteriales bacterium | reverse complement strand
TTCATTGGGGATTAACTGTCCATTTCTGTACCATTCATAATCCCCCATTTGCGGGATGATCAGACTGTCGTTGCGGGCAAGAATAGTAGGAGGAGAAGGCAAGGAATTGAAATTAATAAGTAAAGTATCGCTGAGGGCATAACAACCCCGCTGGTCCAGTGCTTTTAAGAATAGGGTATTATCGTGGGTAATTGAGAGTTGAGAAGAGGAACCCCCTGTAGACCATAGAAATTGCTGATAGGAGGTAGTGGCGGATACACGGATTGTATCTCCCGCGCAAAAGATAGAATCTGAAAGTTGAAGCGCAGCTGTTTGTGTTCTGAGTTTTAATAATTTAAAAGCGTCGGCTTTACCATTGCCCCATTTGGGGGAATTAAACGGGCCGGTAAACTGATCTTTTCGCACCGTGGCGAGCAGGTCATTTTTAATTTGCGCATAATCTGCCTTTGGGCATTGCTGTAGATAAAGGGCTACCAGGCCCGCTACGGTAGGGGCAGACATTGAAGTTCCGCCATTTCGCATGTGCAGGCTATCAAAAGCGATCTTAGAAGGTTGGCTTTGGATCAGAGCCTTCATGGTGGCAATGCGTCCACTGCTTAACATGAAATCACCTGCGGAACTCAGGTCGGGTTTTAAATATCCCTTCCGGTTAGGACCAAGGCTGGAATTCACGCTGATCTCCCCTGGAGTGGCGCCCATCTTCTGAAGGTTTTTGTTTACATCTATATAGGTATTCCGGTTGATATAATTACCTACTGAAATAGAAGAGGGCAAGGCGGTAAAACTACTGACCATACTTTGCAGGGAATCCGGCCGAACGTAATTGGCCATAGCCGGGTATTGACTAACGGTAGGAAGATTGTTTTGAAGGATATTGCTATGCCTCATCAGGTCGTAGGAAGAGTAAATATCCATTTTACCCTTACCGCTGGTCTCAAATCGGTAATTATACTGGGCCGAATCCGGCCTGTAGATACCTATCTCCATAAAATACCTGCCTTGGGAAGATTCAGCATAGGTAATGATATCGCTTAATTTGTGTCCGACATTACTCATTAGTGAATCAGAGTGGATCACATTCAGGCGGCTTTGAATACTATCAAAAGGCGTACGACCGCGAAATTCGAACTGCTGATTACCCAGAGGGCGGTCAGCTCCAATGGAAAAATACAGGGAATCCATGTCGGCGGTATCTGCCCACAGTTGAAAGTAAGCCCCGGAACCCCCGCTGAACATGTTATTGTGGACCTGAAACCAGCTGAATAAAGTATCCCGATTGGGGGTATGTTGAACATGAAAATTATAAGCTCCCGCATTGCCAACCGCACAGACCAGGGCCCGCCCCTTTTTTGATTTGATCATCTGATCGATCATGCGGGCTGCTATATCCTTACCATCCCGCGAACCGATGTAAGTACCCACACTGGCATTGATCACACAGGGCATGCCCAGGCTATCCGCTTTTTTAAAGATATAGTCTACCGCTTCAGCAACGGTTTGCAGCCAGTTAGGCTTGCTAAAGTCCGTGGCCACAGAAATGATATTTACCTCCGGTGCCACTCCCCGAAAATGCCCGGTAGCCAGCCCATTGGAAGCAGCGGCGCCGGTTACCATGGATCCGTGCCCAAACTCACTGGCTTTATCGTCATGAGTGGATATGCCATTATTAATGTCAGTGGAATCCCATTCCACCCCGTAATTGTATTTTCCGGGTTTACGATTAGCCTGGTAGGGAACTTCCTGGTCCCAAATGTATAATACCCTGCTCCGCCCACTACTGTCTTTGAAATCCCCGTGTTTGAGTTCAATGCCGGCATCAATCACTCCCAACACCACGCCTTTGCCGGTGAATGGTTGCCTTAATGGCCTGGCCATGGCAATTACCGAATCCATATTCAACTGATGCAACATGGTATCATTAAGGAATTGTGGCCGGCTGTTACTGTATTCCACATCTTCTATGGCGGGAAAATGATGCAGTTCAGATACCTTATCTGCAGGTAATTCCACAGAAAATAACCTTCCGGTGGTAAGGCGGATCCTGCCGTTCAAACTTTCAATGACTTCAGGTACCCTTTCGGGATTACCTTCCAATAATAAGGGAATGAAATCATCTGGTTCAGCCTGTTCTAAGGCTTGTCTTAGTTCCAGGCCAAGTATACTTCTCTCCTGCGCCTGCGCTCCTACCACCCAAAGGCAAATGCCCAGTAAGAAGCCAAATCTATAATTGCTGATAAGAGGGAATTTCATCTAAGAATTTAAACTGCCTGTTAATAAAATCGATTTTTGCACAGTAATGTTTTAAGCCATTGCTAACCATTAAGTACGGTAATTTAAAAGCAATGTTGTAGCGGGCGATCTGATCAAAGGTACGCTGATCAATTTCCACTTGCGGTGCTTTGCATTCCACCATAAAAATGGGCTCCCCTGTTTTATTATATACCACCACGTCTGCCCGTTTGTAAAGATCATTGACCTGTATGCCTTTTTCAATGGCAATTAATCCCTGCGGAAATTTCAGATCGCGGATCAGGAATTGCACCAGATTTTGCCTGACCCACTCTTCCGGGGTAAGTAATAAATATTTCTTTCGTAAGGGGTCAAAAATTTTTGTTTTTTTGCCTTCCCTCATGACCTTCATTGGATATTCCGGGAAGTTCAGGGTTTCCATTCATACAAAAGTAAAGAGAGCAGGTGAAATTCAATCAGATCATCGCAGACTTAAGTAATAAAGTATACCATCCCCTGTATTTTTTATATGGGGAAGAGGAGTATTTTATTGACCGCATTATAGAACAGATTGAAGACCATATCCTGACAGATGCGGAAAAGGAATTTAACCTGACCGTATTGTATGGGTTGGAAACCGACGCCTTGAGCATTGAAAGCATAGCCAAGCGTTTTCCCATGATGGCCAATTACAATGTAGTGGTGGTAAAGGAGGCTCAGCACCTGCGGGATATGGATAAGCTACTTGCCTTGGTGGAGCAACCATCCCCCAGCACGGTTTTGGTTTTTTCCCACAAATTCAAAAAGCCCGATGGCCGCTCTAAATTTATCAAAGCCTTGAAAAAAAAGGCTGTGGTTTTTGATTCGAAAAAATTGTATGACAACCAGGTATTACCCTGGATCGAGGAATATGTGGCTACTGCCGGTTATACCATTGATCCCCGGGCGGCCATGATGCTACTAGAATACGTGGGAACTGATCTGAGCAAGATACATAACGAATTATCCAAGTTGTTCATTAATTTACCGGAAGGAACTAAAATAACTCCCAAGGCCATCGAAGAGAATATAGGTATCAGTAAGGATTACAACGTATTTGAATTGAATGATGCCCTCGGGAAGCTGGACGTACTAAAAGCGCACCGGATCATCAATCACTTTGCCCACAACGAAAAAGCATATCCCATCCAGCTTACCTTGCCCGCCCTGTACCGCTTTTTCTCTCAATTGTTGCTTTACGAAACCGTGCAGCATTTACCGGCCAATGTACAGGCCTCCAAACTGGGAGTGAATCCCTATTTTTTAAAAGATTATCGTCAGGCATCAAAAAATTTCCCCCGTAAGAAAATTGCCAGGGTAATGGAAGCTCTACGGGAAGCTGACCTGCATGCAAAAGGAATTGGAAATGTTTCCGCAAGTTCGGCTGATATACTAAAGGTGCTGGTGGATAAAATTTTACTTTGAATACACTTTCCCCCCAAAAGCCGTGTCTATACTGGTAAAATCAACTAAATTTGCCGCTTCAAATTTTTTCTATGATACGTAAACGTCTGCTCCTTCTCATTTCTTTTTTCACCCTTGTTTCCATCGGCTTTGCCCAAACCGGATCCATCAGGGGGTTTGTTTACCTTAAAGAAACCGGTGAGCCGGCGATTTTTACGAATGTTTATTTAAAAGGGACTACAATAGGTACTTCCACCGATGATAACGGTTATTTCAGTTTATCCAAGGTGCCCCTGGGCAAGTATACGGTACTCGCCACTTCCATTGGTTATGATACGGCCAGCTCAGTGGTGGAGTTGACCAAAGAGGGACAGATCATCAGCGAAAAACTTTTTGTTTCCGAATCCACCGTTGCCCTGGAAACAGTTACTATTTCTGCGGAAAAACAGGAAGCTAAAACGCGCGTGCAAATGTCGGTCGCCAAACTAACCCCCAAAGAGATCAAAAAAATGCCTGCAATAGGGGGGGACCCTGATCTTGCCCAATACCTTCAAGTATTACCGGGGGTGGTCTTTACCGGCGACCAGGGCGGACAGCTCTATATTCGCGGGGGTTCTCCCATACAGAATAAGGTGTTGCTGGATGGCATGGTGATCTATAACCCATTTCATTCCATCGGCTTGTTCTCGGTCTTCGATACTGACATTCTGCGTACAGCTGACGTATATACCGGCGGATTCGGGGCTGAGTTCGGCGG
>CAZBIF010000055.1:4114-8857 GCA_964492055.1 uncultured Flavobacteriales bacterium | reverse complement strand
CAAACAACGTCTCAGTGGTAAGATCGGGGCCACCACCTTTGGTTCTGACATCTTGCTGGAAGGTCCTATTACCAAAGCCAAAACCCTGGGAGCAGGCAGCAAAACCTTTATTCTTTCAGCCAAAACTTCCTATATTGACCGTACCTCACCAACTTTATATGAATATATAGATGAACCGGGATTGCCCTATAATTTCACCGACCTGTATGGAAAAATTTCTTTTAATGGAAGCAATGGAAGCAAGGCCAATTTTTTTGGTTTCAATTTCCGCGACAGGGTGGATTTTCCCAATGTAGCAGCTTTTGAGTGGAACCAGTTTGGGGGTGGATCCAACTTCATCCTTATACCGGCCCGTTCCACTACATTGATCGATGGTACTATCGCTTACTCTAAGTATGAGAATAAGGCCATTGAATCTGAAGAAACAGCCGCCGTGAAAGACCGCAGAAGCCTGATCAACGGTTTTAACCTCAATATGAATTTTACCAATTTTAACGGGGATAATGAGTCCAAATTCGGATTCCAGATCCTGGGTTTTAAAACCAATTTTGCCTTTGAAAATGCGGTGAACCAAACCATTGAGCAGGAAGAAAATACTACCGAAATAGCCGGTTATCTACAGTATAACTTCAATTTCGGCAAGCTGGTATTCAATCCCAGTTTCCGACTGCATTACTATGCTTCCCTTTCCACCTTCTCCCCGGAGCCCAGGCTTGGGTTTAAGTACAATGTAACCGATAATTTCAGGTTGAAAGGTGCCGGTGGCTGGTATTCCCAGAATTTCCTAAGTGCTACTTCCGACCGGGATGTAGTGAACCTCTTTTATGGATTTTTGTCCGGGCCTGACAATTTGCAGGATGAGTTTGTGGAAGAGGACGGTACTGTGCGCGAGCTGAGCAACCGACTGCAAACTGCCCGGCATGCGATCGTAGGTTTTGAGCTGGATATAACAAGGAATTTCAATGTAAACGTTGAAGGATACTACAAATGGTTTACTCAATTGACGAATGTGAACCGCAATAAATTATATGAAGACAATGAAGCCAATCGCGATCAGCCGGATGTACTCAAGAAGGACTATATCGTGGAGACTGGCGACGCTTATGGGATTGATTTTACCTTTAAATACGATTACAAACAGTTAAGCCTGTATGCGGTATATTCTTTAAGTAAAGTGGAGCGATGGGATGGTTTACAAACTTACTTCCCCGTATTTGACCGGCGACATAATGTAAACCTGGTAGGATCCATAAACTTTGGTAAAGACCTGCTGTGGACTGCAGATGCCCGTTGGAACCTGGGTTCTGGCTTTCCCTTCACTCAGACAACGGGATTCTATGAACTGCTGACCTTCCAGGGAGCAATCGATCAGGATTATACCACCACCAATGGAGAGCTTGGTATTCGCTACGGTGATCTGAATGCCGCCCGCTTGCCCTATTATCACCGATTTGATGTGTCCCTCAAACGGCAGTTCGTTTTAAGCGAGCATTCCATTCTGTCTGCAACTGTCAGTGTGACCAACGTTTACAACAGAAATAATATCTTCTATGTAAACCGGGTCACCAACGAGCGGGTAAACCAGTTACCCATACTTCCGAGCGTTGGGGTGAGCCTAACTTTTTAGAGCGCAAAAGTTTTTTAGGCGCTCTTATTGTGTTAATTTTGCGCCCGGTTTTTAACTGATTTTTTGCCGATCCATGCCTGATACCAAAACCAAGTATATTTTCGTTACCGGAGGGGTTACCTCTTCCCTTGGAAAGGGCATCATTTCCGCTTCCCTGGCGAAATTGCTGCAGGCCCGTGGTTATTCAGTGACCATTCAAAAACTGGATCCCTACATCAATGTTGATCCGGGCACTCTCAATCCCTATGAACACGGAGAATGTTATGTTACCGAAGACGGAGCAGAAACGGATCTCGATCTTGGACATTACGAGCGTTTTCTGGATAGCAAAACTTCGCAGGCCAACAACGTCACTACTGGTAAGATATACCAGCATGTGATCAATAAGGAAAGGGAAGGAGCCTATCTGGGAAAAACCGTACAGGTGATCCCCCACATTACCGATGAGATCAAGCGGCGCGTTCGCCTGCTCGGTAAAACCGGTGATTACGATATGGTGATCACGGAGATCGGCGGAACGGTCGGGGATATTGAATCCCTGCCTTACATTGAAGCGGTACGTCAATTGAAGTGGGATCCGGAGATCGACTGCATAGTAGTGCACCTTACTCTGGTACCCTTTTTATCCACCTCCGGGGAATTGAAAACCAAACCTACCCAGCATTCCGTGAAGCAACTGCAGGAAAGCGGGGTGATGGCCGACGTACTGGTATTACGTACGGAACATCCCATTCCCGAAGATGTGAAACGCAAAGTGGCTTTGTTCTGTAATATCAGCCAGGATGCAGTAATTGAGTCTACCAATGTAGACACCATCTATGAAGTACCCTTGCTCATGCAAAAAGAGCAATTGGATAAGGTGGTACTTGGGAAATTAAACCTGCCTTTAAAAGAGGAACCGAAGATAAATGAATGGAAGGATTTTCTTCACCGCCTAAAGCATCCAAAACAGAAAGTTACCATCGGACTGGTGGGAAAATACATAGAACTGAAGGATTCCTACATCTCTATTCACGAATCCATCATTCACGCAGGAGCTAAGAACAATACCGGCGTAAAGGTAAAGTGGATTCATTCGGAACTACTGACGGAAGATAATCTGGAGGAACAGTTCGGCGATATTGACGGTATGCTGGTGGCTCCGGGATTTGGCGAAAGAGGAATAGAAGGCAAGATCATGGCCATACGATATGCGCGGGAAAATCAAATTCCCTTTATGGGGATCTGCCTGGGCATGCAATGTGCAGTGATCGAATTTGCCAGGAATGTATTGGGATTGGAGGATGCCCATACCACGGAGATCAATCGTAAAACTACTGCACCGGTGATCTTTTTAATGGAAGAACAGAAAGCCATAACCAATATGGGGGGCACCATGCGGCTGGGCGCCTATGAATGCGAATTGAAAGCCGGTTCCCTGGCCCACAAGAGTTATGGAAAAGAGCTGATCACTGAAAGGCACCGCCATCGTTTTGAATTCAATAACAAATACCTGAAAGAATTTGAGGCCGCCGGTATGATGGCCACCGGTATCAATCCGGAGGGGGGAATGGTTGAGATCATTGAAAATAGAAACCATCCCTGGTTCGTGGGAGTGCAGTTCCATCCCGAATACAGCAGTACAGTGCTCAATCCTCACCCCTTGTTTATTGACTTTATCGCTGCTACCGTAAAAGAAAAAATCGTAGAGCTGGAGAATTAACAGATGGATAAAAACACCTTTATTGGACTGCTCTTGATAGCAGCCATAGTTATTGGCTTTAGCATACTCAACGCCCCTTCTGATGAAGAAATAGCTGCGCAAAAGCGGCTGCAGGATTCCCTGGAGCAGGTAGAGGCAGAACGATTGCGTATCGCTGCCGAACGGGAAGCTGCCGAAATACCGGATGAATCGGAGCCAACTTTGGCTGCTGATACTTCTATCGCTGTGGATACTGATTCGTTGCAAACAGTGCAAAAACAGCAACTTTATGGGGTTTTCGCCGGTGCCCAGTCCGGGAGTGAGAAACAGCTTAAGGTAGAAACGGATCTGTTCAGTCTTTATTTTAATACCAAAGGAGGGCAGGTAGAGCGGGTGGTTTTGAAAGACTACGAAACCTATGAAGGGGAACCCCTGGTGCTATTCGATTCTTCCTCCACTTTCAACCTGAATTTTTTCAGCAGGGACAATAAGAATATTTATACTGATGAACTGATTTACCACCGATGCAACGGACCTAACCCTGCATGGTGAGGAAGAGAGATCCCTTTCTTTTCAACTGGCGCTCTCCGGCGATCGCTATATTGAATACATCTACACCATTCGCGGTGATAATTACCTGATCGATTTTGATGTGAATCTCATCGGTATGCAGGAGGTAGTGGACATGCGTAGCGGGGAAGTGTACCTCAACTGGCTGATTAACGCACCTGATCAGGAGAAAAGCCTGAAACAGCAAAGGGATGTGACCACCGTTTACTACAAGTACAAAGATGAGGAGGTGGATTACATATCGCCCACTTCCGATGAGAAGGAGGATTTCGAAGCTTCGCTGAAATGGGTGAGCCTGAAGCAGCAATTTTTCAATGCTACCATCATTGCGGATGATTATTTCGATAAGTCAAAAGCCTTTGCGGTAACTGAAACTGATGAAGGTACTGAGCAATACGTAAAGCAACTCGCTACTTCACTTACCATGCCCGTCACCGGTTCCAAAGTAGAGAAGTTCGGCATGGCCTTTTATTTTGGCCCCAATAAATATTATACGCTGAATAAGTATGATCTGGAACTGGAAAGTATCATTGAACTCGGTTGGGCCATTTTCGCCTGGGTGAACCGCTTTGCGGTGATCCCCGTTTTTAACTTCCTGGATAGCTTCAACCTGAACTATGGCCTCATTATTCTCATCCTTACCATTTTACTGAAGCTAGTATTGTCGCCAATCACCTATAAAACTTATTTATCCAGTGCCAAGACCAAGGTGCTGAAGCCGGAGATCGATGAGATCAACAAGAAATACAGCGATGATGCGATGAAGAAGCAGCAAGCTATGATGACCCTCTACCGGCAAACGGGAGTGAATCCATTAAGCGGTTGTATTCCCATGCTGATACAGATGCCCATCCTGATCGCCATG
>CAZBIF010000055.1:3602-4104 GCA_964492055.1 uncultured Flavobacteriales bacterium | reverse complement strand
AGGAGTCATTTCTCTGGGCCGATGACCTCTCCACCTATGATTCCATTTATGATTTTGGTTTTCACGTGCCTCTATACGGAGATCACATCAGCGGATTTACCTTGTTGATGGCCATTTCCATTATGCTTTACACCAAGCTCAACAGCAACATGGGCAGCGGCATGAGCGCAGAAGGCCCCATGGCACAGCAGATGAAGATCATGATGTACATCATGCCCATTATGATGTTGTTCTGGTTCAACAGCTATTCAGCCGGTTTAAGCTATTACTATTTTCTGGCGAATATCATTTCCATCGGACAAACCTTTCTGATCCGTAAGGTATTTATCAACGAAGAAGCTATCCGGGCTAAAATTGAAGCCAATAAAAAACGCCCCAAGGCTAAGAAGAAATCCGGTTTTCAAAAACGACTGGAAGAGATGGCCAAGCAGAAAGGGTATCAGCCCCCAAAACGCTAAGGGGGAAAAGCTGAAATCTGAATTCTGAAAGTTGAAACTAGAGA
>CAZBIF010000055.1:0-3548 GCA_964492055.1 uncultured Flavobacteriales bacterium | reverse complement strand
TCAACTTTTCAAAATCCTCAAGTAGTTGCGTATAGTTGTTGTCTGTCCGATCAAAACTCAATTAAAAAAACGCTTTGGCCTTCGACGCTTCAGCAAGCTCAGTGCAGGCCGGTAAAGGGTAGAAAGCGTTATAAGCAGAGGATATCTTGACTGTATAATTTAAAAAGAGAGTATAACATTCTGTTAAAAATTAACCCATTGTCATCCTGAGCCGTCTGCACAGCGTGCAGGCGAAACGTCGAAGGTAAGAGAGGTGAGTAGTAATCTGTGTAAAATAAAACACCCCCCTACTGCTTAATTGCATCTAGTGGTAAGGGGCAATCCATTGAAAATAAAAAACCGCTTTGTCACCTGAGCGCTCAAAGAGCTGATCGAAGGGCAAAGCGGTTTTTTACACCTTACGGAAGGAATGTTACTTCCCGCCCAGCATCAAGATCTCATTGATCACTACTTCGGTCATATAGCGCTTCTGACCTTCTTTGGTCTCGTAGCTACGGGAGGTGAGTTTGCCTTCCACGGCCACTTCGCTACCTTTCTTCAGGTATTTTTCCGCGATCTCCGCAGTCTGACCCCAGGCGATCAGGTTGTGCCATTGCGTATCCGTTTGTTTTTCACCTTTGGCGTCTTTGTACACATCATTGGTAGCCAGGGAAAGACGGGCCAGGGTACGGCCGCTTTCCAGGTGCTTTACTTCCGGGTCCATGCCCAGGTTGCCGATCAGTTGAACTTTGTTTTTTAAATTTTTCATGATAAAAAAGTTTAAATAATGAATAAAAAATTTGATTACGAGGCCGTTAACTTTAAACGACAGTACAAAGGTGTGAAGGGGTGGAAGTATGAGCCGGGATTTACTTACTTAGAGTCATTTAACATTCGCTTAGAAACGTTTAAAATGGATAAGTATCAGTAAATCAGTAGTATTTTGGTCATGGTATGTAGCCCAACATCTTGAATACGCGCTTAGACTTTATTAATAAACTATTAACTGGCTCCATCCTTGCTATCTTTAGCTCATGCAAACAAAATGGATCTATTTTCTCTTGAGTCTTCTTCTATTGACCGGGGCTTGTAAAAATAATCAAAACGCCAGTGCGGATAACCCAACTGAAACAGTACAAGAACCTCCGTCACCACCACCCCCCCCGGCAGTTGCTGAACCTTCCGAAGAGCTGGTATTGCAGGAACCCCCGCCTGAATCAGCAGGATTTCACAAACGAGCCCAGGAAGAACTGTCGGATTCGGTTTTTGCGCGGATACAGCGCACTGCCTGCTTTGGCCGATGCCCCATCTATACCCTGACGGTTTACGAAAGCGGATATACTGAGTATCATGGTGAAAAATGGGTGGACAAAGAAGGAAAGTTTACCACTACGATCAGTCGGGAAAAAATGCAAGCCCTGCGGGAGCGGGCGAATGAGATTGGCTATTTCTCCCTGAATAATGAATACGATTCCCCTTACGTTACTGACCTGCCTTCCACCATCACCACCCTACGGCATGAAGAAGACTTCAAGACCATCGTCAACCGCTACCAGGGCCCGGAGAAGCTCCGGGAGTTCGAGGAGTTTTTTGATGAGCTTTTTGCGGAAGTGGAGTGGGAAAGGATAGATGAATGAGAAATTTACAATGTGGAATGAGGAATAAAGCGTAAAAAACCCAGGTTTGGGGAGCTGAAGGTTTTTAACCGCTTTGGCCTTCGACCAATTTCTGCACTTCGTCAAGCTCAGTGCAAGTTGCTCAGGCTGATAAAGCGGTTTGTTTAAGAAAACATTGCCCTCCGGACTCGATTTTAGAAAAGAAGTTTCGACTTGTCCCTTTAGAAAATTTCCCAGAAAATACACACAGCTTAAAAAAAAACCTAAAACCCCAATCCCGCCACCGGCGGGACCCAATTGGCCTTGGATAAATCTTAAGAAAATTCGTGCTAAAACGAAGCGGCCCTCGAACCCCTGTTTGAGCCCAGCCATTCCCGATTTCATCGGGACTAATGGTTTTTGCGAATTGGGGTGAGATAGCGGAGGGTTGAGACCAACAAAAAGTTTATCTTTCTTACCTGTTCTTTTTGATAATTCGACTGCGCTCAGCAGAACCGGGCAAAAAGATCATCAAAAGAATTTACTACCGCCTTTAGTCATCACGATTCCGTCCCTATAAGCTATCGGGATCGGAAGAAGTGATCTATCCCTGACTAAAGGCCAATATGGAAGTGAATTAGTTTTAACGACGTCTATCAAACCGGTCTGAAACAGACTGCTTCTCTAGTCCCGATAAATCGTGACAGCGCTCGCAGTGACCGGTTTGGATGTTGTTTATTGAATTGTTTTTATAAAATACTCCTTCCTTTTTCGAAAAGTCATATCGACTTTTCCCTTTTGAATATTTCCCAGAAAATACACGCAGCAGAGCTTAAAAAAAACCTAAAACCCCAATCCCGCCATCGGCGGGAACCAATTGGCCTTGGATAAATCTTAAAAAATTCCTGCTAAAACGAAGCTGCCATCGAACCCCTGTTTGAGCACAGCCATTCCCGATTTCAATGGGACTAATGGCGTTTGCGTTTGGGGTGGGATATCGTAGTGTAGCAGAGAATTCCTCTAATTTATCTACAGCCTTGATTTTTGAATTAGAAAGAAAAATACCCTACAAAACATACATTTTTTTTCAAAAAACCACTAAAGGGGACAGCCCGATCCATCAGCGAGCCAGCGAAAGAGGGAATGGGTTTTTCCGACATTTAGGCAGCACCAGGCATGGAGTCGATGAAAAAGCCAGGGAGCGAAGAAGCATTGATGGATCTTGACTTTTTCGCTCTTTTGGGTGAAGCCAAAAGAGCAAAGAATTATATCACACTCTCCTTTGTGGCAATTTGCAAAAAAAACCGTCGGTGAAAGGTCACTTGGGAAAATTTCATAGAAAATACCCCGAAGTGATGGCTGACTGCCGGCACGCAGACGGGAAAATGAAAAACTGCTTGAATCCTGATATCATCGGGATGAGTGTTGGCTTTTGACACTACGTCAAGCTCAGGGCAATCCGCCTCCGGCTGAAAGCAAAGCAAGTGTTTGATGGTGTTTGCTTTATCTCTTTCATTGCAAAGAACCTGATGAACGCAAATTCCTAAAACCGCTCCAGCGGAATAAAGAAAGTAAACGGCTGATCGGCAGGGTCTTCAGGCCAGGTATGGCTGTACCGGAAGCCAAAAGTAGCAGCATACGTATTGAACAATCTCACATCAAAGATCAGTTCTGCCCCGCTGCTGAGTAATTCAGCCGTATTGCTTTGGCCGTTTGCCTGCCGCTCGTCATAGAGGGCAGCGTCGGTAAATACGTTCAGCCGGGCCCGCAGGAAATAGATGATACCGAAGATCCCCCGGTCGGGGTAGAGCAGGGGAAAGTGGTAGTTGATCCCTCCCTTAATGATATCGTTATAGGCGGGTTTATCATATCCCCGGGGATAAAAGAAGCGGTCGGGGAAAGTGTAGCGGCTTACCCCATTGCGCAACTGCAGGTCGGCGTCGAGGATGAGGTTATGTGTGCGGAAAAGACCAG
>CAZBIF010000054.1:12329-15851 GCA_964492055.1 uncultured Flavobacteriales bacterium | reverse complement strand
TTTCCGTCAAAATAATTTTTTATCTTTGGCAACAAAGCTGTTTTTTGCTGCTGATTTACCCGCATGACAGCGTCCAGTATCTGAAAATCATAACTTTCTTCCTTACCGGATTTAGCCAACGCCTGTACATCTTTGGGGAAGCAACTACCCCCATAACCGATGCCGGGGAAAAGAAATCGTTTTCCAATACGTGTATCCGAACCGATGCCCGCACGCACCGCATCTACATCTGCTCCCACTTTTTCACAGAAGTTGGCAATTTCATTCATGAAGGTGATCTTGGTGGCCAGAAAAGCATTTGCCGCATACTTGGTGAGCTCGGCTGATTTCTCATCCATGAAAATAATGGGGTTGCCTTGCCGTACGTATGGCTTATATAATTCTTCAAGGATCTTTTTCGCCCGCTTAGAGGAGGTACCGATCACTACCCGGTCGGGCTTAAGAAAATCGTCTACGGCAAATCCTTCACGCAGGAATTCAGGGTTGGAAACCACGTCAAATTCAACGCGTGCATTTTTGGCTACCGCTTCCCTCACTTTCTCTGCTGTTCCCACAGGAACGGTACTCTTATCGATAATGATCTTGTAATCTTCGATGATCTTACCCAGCTCTTCGGCTACCCCCAATACATAGGATAGATCAGCAGAGCCGTCTTCGTCCGGGGGGGTTGGCAGCGCCAGAAAGATGATCGCAGCATCTTTCACCGCTTCCTGTAAGTTGGTAGTAAATTTTAAGCGATTTTGTTTGATGTTCCTCTCAAAAATTACATCCAGATGGGGTTCATAAATGGGAACGATCCCGTTTTCCATCTTCTTTACCTTTTCCTTGTCAATATCCACGCAAATCACCTGATTGCCCGTTTCAGCCAGGCAAGTGCCCGTTACCAATCCTACGTAGCCTGTTCCTACTACCGCTATATTCATCTACTAAAAAATTCTTTTATGCTGTTTGTAATGTGGGTTAACTGTTCGTTGGTCAGCTCTGTGTGCATAGGCAGGGAGAGTACCTCCTCAGATATTTGATCCGTATGGGGAAATGCATCTAATTGAAAACGGGCAAATTCGTAAGCCTTTTGTTTATGCATAGGTACCGGATAATAGATCATGGCAGGGATACCTTTTTGATCCAAATGTTCTTTCAATTCATCGCGCTTTCCGTTCAAAACCCGCAGAGTATACTGATGGAAAACATGGGAACTGTCTTCCGTTCTGACTGGGGTTTGCAGGGCTTCAATTTCGCCAAGTTGTGTATCGTAAAAGGCAGCTGCTTCCCTCCTGGCCTGGTTGTATTGGTCAAGTTGCTTCAGCTTTACGGAAAGAATAGCTGCCTGTATACTATCCAGGCGGGAGTTCACCCCTACTTCATCATGATAATACCTCTTTTCCATCCCATGATTGACCACTTTTCTGATCTTTGCCGCTAGGTGATCATCCTGGGTAAATATGGCGCCACCATCTCCATAACAACCAAGATTTTTAGAGGGGAAGAAAGAGGTACAGCCGATCTGGCCGATAGTGCCTGCTTTTTTACCCTTGAATTCTGCACCTATTGCCTGGGCGGTGTCTTCAATAATAGCGATACCGTGTTCCTCTGAGAGCTGCATCAAGCGATCCATATCAGCACATTGACCAAATAAGTGAACTGGTACTATGGCTTTGGTTTTATGGCTGATGGCTTTTTCCACCTGATCCACATCAATCAGGAAGGTATCCGGATCTACATCCACTAAAACCGGTTTCAGGCCAAGTAAAGCGATCACTTCTACGGTGGCTACAAAAGTAAAGGTGGTGGTGATCACTTCATCCCCCGGCTTTAGGTCCAGGGCCATCATGGCAATCTGCAGTGCGTCAGTTCCATTACCGCAAGGGATCACATGTTTTACATCCAGGTAATCCTGCAATTCTTCCTGAAATTGTTTCACCTCCGGCCCGTTGATAAACGCCGTGGAATCAATCACCCCGGCTATGCGGCGATCTACTTCCGATTTAATTTGCTCGTACTGACCTTTGAGGTCAACCATTTGAATATTCTGCATCTGCTTAAAAATGGGCTGCAAAGTTACCTTTTTTAAGCCAGCTTTCCTTTAAAAATAGTTGTAAATTCGTGGCTGTAGAATTTCCTATGAGATATTGGCTGCTGCTAGTTTTTTTTGTATCCTTTTTTGATCAAAGTTCCATTGCCCAGGACTCTACTTCTGCCTTTCCCTTTATTCTCTTTCAGTATAATTTCTCTTCTGCCAATGCTGACATGGAGGATCATTTTAATACCATTCATGCCGTGGGCGGTGGATTGGGGTACAAAACCTTCAGCAACTGGCAGTTTGAATTGAAGGCAGACTATCTGTTTAGCCAGAATATTAAAAGCGAAGGCCTACTGGATAATATAATCAACGAGGCAGGGGATGTCACCGATAGTGATGGTGAGCTGGTGAAGGTGGTGTATGAAATGAAAGGGTTTACCATTTTTGCCCAGGGGGGCAAGATTCTTCCCTTATTTCAGGCAAATGCAAATAGTGGGGTTTTTGTAAGCGCCGGGGTAGGATTTTTACACCATTTTATTGACTACGATTACCGGGATGGAAGGGTTTTTCAATTGGAAGAAGATATGCTGAAAGGATATGACAGGCTTACCAACGGCTTTGCCATTCGGCAATTTGTGGGGTATCAGTTTTACGGCAAGCAAAACTTGCTCAACTTTCAACTCGGTATAGAATCCACCCAGGGATTTACCCGAAATCGCAGGGAATTTAATTATGTAGACCGCTCCTTCGATAAGGATCTGAAAACGGATATTCTCCTAGGATTTCGGGCTTGCTGGATGATCCCTTTTAAGAAAAGAAGGGCAGAAGAATTTTATTATTATTAATGCGCCTTCTCTATACTTTAGTCATCCATTGCTATCATCTGTTCATTCACCTGTTTGCGTTCGCAGGCAACCCAAAAGCCCGTCAATGGGTAAAGGGCAGAGCCAAACAGCATATACCGGCGATGGCTTCGAATCAAAAAAGCATCTGGTTCCATTGTGCTTCCCTGGGTGAGTTTGAGCAAGCCAGGCCGTTATTGGAACGGATCAAAAAAGAGCATCCCCGCTTGCGGATCATTCTCACCTTTTTTTCCCCTTCCGGGTTTCTCCCCAGAAAAAATTACGAACATGCCGATGAAGTTTACTATTTACCCCTTGATACCCCGGCTAAGGTGCGGCCTTTTCTAAAAAGCATCAACCCCTCCCTTGCCATTTTTACCAAATATGAATTCTGGTACAACTACCTTGCTGAATTGCATCGCCAATCCATTCCCCTGATCATGTTTTCAGGGATATACAGACCCTCTCAGCCTTTTTTTAAATGGTACGGAGGCTGGTTTCGGAAACACCTGCTCTATTTCGACCATCATTTCGTGCAAAATGAAAGTTCGAAAAAATGGCTAAAACGGATCGATGTGGAAAAGGTGACTGTGAGTGGAGACAGCCGTATTGACCGGGTTTTAAAGGTGGTAGAGGCTCCTTATACCGGAAATACGTTTC
>CAZBIF010000054.1:375-12319 GCA_964492055.1 uncultured Flavobacteriales bacterium | reverse complement strand
TAAAAAACCTGGACCAACAGTGATTATCGGAAGCAGCTGGCCCACGGAGGAGCAGTATATTCATAGATTTCGCAAGAAGTTTTCTGCATTTAACCTGATCATTGCTCCGCATGAAGTGAATGATGCTCATTTAACCAAGTTGTTTAGTTTGTTTGAGAATAGCCATCGGTATAGCGAACTAACGCAAACAAACCAGCCACTGGAGAACCCACTGATCATCGATAGCGTGGGACAACTGGCATACCTGTACCGATTTGCGGATATAGCCATTATTGGAGGCGGTTTTGAAAAAGGCATTCATAATATCCTGGAGGCAGCAGCTTATGGCAAGCCTGTTCTTTTCGGGCCCAAACACCACCGTTTTCAGGAAGCGAATGACCTACTTGACAGGGGTGCCGCCAAAACCTTTCAAAACTATAATGAATTTGAATTAATTCTTAAGCAATTGTTAAATGATGCCCCATTGAGGCAAAAGACGGGCAGCCGGGCAGGTAAATACTGCTTACAACAGGCCGGAAGTACTGAAATTGCTTATGCCTATCTCTCCCGGCGCTGGTTGACAAAGGTTTCCTAAACTTATTAAACAACCCCCGTTGAATACTTTTCTGGCATGGCGAAAGGTGAACAAATAAGGTAGATATATTTACTTAAACCTATTTAATCAACAATATGCCTGTAAAGTCCAAAAAACAGAAGAGAATCTATGTACTGGATACTTCTGTGATCATTCATGACCATAATTCTTTCCTGAGTTTTGAGGAACATGATATCGCCATACCTATTACCGTTTTAGAGGAGCTTGATAATTTCAAGCGGGGGAACGACACCAAAAACTTTGAAGCCAGGGAGTTTACCCGACTGGTTGACAAACTGTCCAAGGATCATACCTTACAGGACTGGATCCCTTTGGGGGAGAAACGAAAATCGCGCTTCAAGATCATTTTTAACGGGCATACTGCAAAGATAAATGCCGAAAAGATCTTTGATGACCGCAAAGGGGATCATAAGATTTTAAATGCAGCCATCAGCCTGCAGGAAGAAATGCCCAAAGCGAAAGTTATTCTGGTCACCAAAGACATTAACTTAAGGATAAAGGCAAAAGCCCTGAATGTTACGGCTGAGGATTACAATAATGGTAAGATCAAAGATGTGAGCGACTTACACATGGGCAAGGAACGCATAGAGAACCTTCCTAGTGAGATCATCAAGGAGATCTATGAAAAAGGTTATATACAGGATTATAGCTTCATCCCCAACACCCCTCCTAACAATCACTTTTATATTCTGAAGAATGGCAAAGCCTCTAGCCTGGCCTTTTATAATAGCGTGGAAGACCGTATAGACAGAGTGGAAAAATTGAATGCATACGGTATCGTACCGAAAAATGCGGAACAGGCATTTGCCCTTCACGCCATTCTGAATCCTGAAATTAAACTGCTTACCATACAAGGGGTAGCCGGCACCGGTAAAACACTACTTGCCCTGGCTGGTGCAATAGAGCAACGGAGGAATTTCAAACAGATCATTCTTGCCCGCCCAATCGTTCCTTTGAGTAATAAATATATCGGCTATTTACCCGGCGATATCAAGGACAAAATCAATCCTTATATGGAACCGCTGTGGGATAATC
Source organism: uncultured Flavobacteriales bacterium (assembly GCA_964492055.1). Taxonomy (GTDB): domain Bacteria; phylum Bacteroidota; class Bacteroidia; order Flavobacteriales_E; family Vicingaceae; genus CAZBIF01. The sequence continues at coordinate 10,689 of CAZBIF010000054.1, read as the reverse complement.
TGAAATACATTAAGAACCAGTTCAGCGAAATGGATAAAAAACACAAGCAGATAACGGAAATGCAGAAAAATGAAAAGATCGTGATCACCCCGCTTGCTTATATCCGTGGCAGAAGTCTGTCGGACATAATCTTTATCGTGGACGAAGCGCAAAACCTTACACCGCATGAGATTAAAACCATCATCACCCGGGCCGGGGAGAACACCAAGATGATATTTACAGGGGATGTGAACCAGATTGACACCCCTTATCTGGATGAACATAGCAATGGCCTCTCTTACCTCATCGACAGGGTAAAAGGAAATAAACTATATGCTCATGTAACGCTGGAAAAAGGAGAACGCTCTGAGCTGGCGAACGTGGCAAATGAAATGTTATAGATAGGCCCAATATATCCGCGAGAGGAAGTGGATCAGTGAACTTGGTCTGTATTTTGTTATATTAGATAGTATAACCGTAAAATATAGACAACCATGAGAAATTTATTCACCTTTATTACCGCTTTATTTTTTTGTAGTGTGGGCTTTGCCCAATTACCTGAAGGCATGTCCGTAATTCAGGAAGTGGATTTGCCACCGGAGGTAATTGAAGGATATCATCGCGTTCATCAGGATCATCCGGCCAAGGAATGGCGTGTTTTTAATGACATCTATCAGGTGGAGTATGTGGATAACGGCCTGATCATGTATGACCGGTATAACGATGAAGGTCTTTATTTGGAAACCCGCACCCGATTGAACTGGGAAAAAAGTGCCCCCCAGCAATTAGTCGATAGCAAACAGCGAACCATGTATAAATATTATGATGTCACTGATTACTTTCATGTAGAAACCTCAGATGACGATGAGTATTACATTCTACATTTAAAAGGGGAAAACAATGAAACCCAAACACTCTATTTTGATGAGGATGGAACCTTGCGTGAGAAGACCAAGTCCGGAAGATAATTAATAATTTATTCTTTCAGAAATTTTTTGTACCAGAACGCCGAAAAAATCGGCGTTCTTTTTAGGTTTTTGTAGTTAATATGAATTAAGCCAAAGCGGGGTTTAAATCCTTTGCGCCATTCGAAATTATCGGTCAGGGACCAGATAAAGTACCCTCTTACCTTGAATCCTTTTTGAACGGCCGGGGCAAAGTGAGGTACCAAGATGGATATCAGAAAGCACCAACACCTCTACCGGGCGTTTTAAACTTTTACTCATTCCAGGGAGTTTTTGTAATGGTTGGTTTTTAAGTATCCCTTTTTCATTGCCTACAATTTACTTGTCACTACTTAAACAGGGCATCAACTTAGCGTAATGCTTTGGTTAATATTTACTTATAGAGGTTAATTTAACATATATACTCTATGTAATTGAGGTTACAGAAGTTGTCGTAATTTTTTTTGAATTTTATCCCATGGGAAAGTGGATTGAAAAAGGTAAAAAACTATATAGCATCATTTACTTCAAGTGTCCACATTGCCATGAAGGAGAGTTTTTTAAAGACCCTAACCCCTATAATTTGAAAAGCATGAGTGCCACCCATGACCGTTGCCCCAATTGTGACCGCCGCTTGTATCTGGAACCAGGTTTTTACTATGGCGCTATGTATGTGGCATACGCTTTAGGGGTGGCCCATGTAATCTCATTCTGGGTAGCGTCGGAAGTATTAAATTTCGATATGGAATTCTGGAATTTTATAATTTTAACCGGGATATTTCTTCTGGCTTTAACACCTTTGTACTACGCCCTATCAAAAATTATATGGGCCAATCTTTTTTTGAACTATAAATCTGAATAATATGAAAGACCTGAACGCAGCAGAATTTAAGAAGCAAATAGAAAAAGACCCTAAAGCGGTAGTGATTGACGTGCGCTCACCCGAAGAAGAAGCAGAAGGCAATATTACCGGCGCAAGGAATTTAAATATTCTCGACGCTTCCTTTCCTGAAAAAGTAAAATCCCTGGATAAGGATAAAAACTACTATGTATTTTGCCGCAGCGGGGGCAGAAGTTCTTCCGCCTGTGCGTTTATGGATCGGCAGGGTTTAACAACCTATAACCTTAATGGTGGAATACAAGCATGGAACCAGTTATAATCCTGCGGAACCTATTTATCCCTTTTTTCGTTTGTGCCATTTTCGCTTGTGATTCTGGTAAGCAGGAAAAGGAGGTCGTATCAGAACAGGTAAAAAACGAAAATCTGAAATTGAATCCGGTTGCTTTTAAAGAGCATCTGAAAGCCAATCAGGGAAATTATATTATCCTGGATGTGCGAACCCCGGAAGAGTATGAACAAGGCGCTATAGCAGGGGCGGTAAATGCCAATATCAACGATGACAGTTTTGAGAATAAAATTAATGAACTGGACAAGCAGCAGGCAGTATACGTTTACTGTGCGGCCGGGGGCCGCAGTGGTCGGGCAGCGCAGCGGTTGCAAGAAAAAGGGTTTACCCGTATCATTGATTTAAAAGGAGGCTATAATGCCTATAAAAGAAAGGAACAAAAAAAGCAGTAGTTCCCGTAAACTTAACTTGCTTATTCTTATTCTACTCTGCTTCACTCTTGGTCTGGCACCCTACTTTCCGGAACCACATCTTTTCGGAAAAATCGGATGGGTTGCCGGTGGAGCGAAAGGCATGCAATTGCTGGACTGGTTTGATTTACTATTGCATGGGTTTCCCTGGTTATTGCTGCTTGTTATATTCTTCAGGGGATAATGTAATCCATTGATTTACATACTCTTGTAAATATTTTTTCTTTCGTAATTTTATCTTTCTTTTCCATTAACTGTAGAACATGACAAAATACTTATTGGCTGCTTTCCTAAATTTTCTATGTCTTTACTCAATGGCTTTCCCTTATCAGGAGCGAATTATAAAACTAAAATCCGGCGACATTTCCCTCTCCCAAGACCAATCGGAGAGTAGGTTGCACGATTTAATTACAAATGACTATTCCTATTATCTGTTGCAGTTTGAAAAGATTCCTACTTCCGTTCAGAAAATAGAATTGGAACAGGCAGGAATCCAATTACTAGAATATGTTCCTAATTATGCTTTTATCGTTACAATTAAGGGTTCAAAAAATTTTCAATTGAAAACCTATCGGATCAGAGCTGTACTTCCATTTATTTCTGAATACAAAACAGCAGCTTCCTTTTCCCTACAGCAGGCCCCTGATCACGTGAGGAATGGTGAGAAATATCAACTCGTATTACACTGGCACAATAATGTTAATAAGGAGAGGGTTACGGGATACCTCAATGAGCTTGGAATTGAACCTAGATCCGGCACTCTGATTGGAGATGCATTCGAAGTAGATGTAAATGAAAGAGAATTCAATGAATTAGTTAATAGTGCTTATGTAAAATTCATTGACTTTATAGCCCCTCCCCCAACGCCGGATGATACCAGGGCCCGCAGCTTGCATAGAAATAATATTCTTGATTCGGATCATCCAATGGGAAGAAAATACGATGGCAGTGGGGTAAGCATAGCTATTGCAGATGACGGGACCATAGGTCCTCATATTGATTTTAAAGGAAGGGTTACTCAATTCACTTCTACCGACCGCGGTTCCCATGGGGATATGACCGCAGGGATCGCCATAGGGGCCGGAAACTTGAACCCCTCTTACCGGGGCATGGCTACGGGGGCTTACTTATATTATTACGATATAAGCGGTTACCCTCATATTAGTGGGGCTGTTAGCAATTTGAAAAACCGGGGAGTAGTAATTACTTCTACCAGCTACAGTCAGGGTTGTAATGACGGCTATACTTCCGACAGTCGGGGTGTTGATCAGCAAGTAAGACTAAATCCCGAACTATTGCATGTATTTTCTGCCGGTAATAGTTCTGCCAGTTCTTGCGGTAGCAATGCTTATGGAGCCGGCACTCCATGGGGTACCATTACCGGTGGTATTAAACAAGGTAAGTCTGTGATAGCTACCGGCAACCTGGATTATCAGGGAAATCTTACTGCTTCGAGCAGCCGGGGACCGGCTGCGGATGGGAGAGTTAAACCGGATATTTGTGCCAATGGTACTAACCATATAGCTACAGATGCCAATAATACTTATCGTGCCGGTGGCGGCACCTCTGCCGCTGCCCCAGGAATAGCCGGAATTTCAGCTCAGTTATATCAGGCCTACCGCTCACTCAATTCGAACACTACTCCGGAATCTGCATTAATTAAAGCTTCCTTATTAAATACTGCCCGGGATATTGGTAATCGCGGACCGGATTTCTTTTATGGATGGGGTAGGGTAAACGCACATCGTGCCCTGACCGTGCTTGAAGATTCAAGTTATTTATCTTCTACTATAGAGCAGGATTCACTAAACATTCACACCATTAATATAAGTGGCAATCCCATCCATATGAAAGTGATGCTTTACTGGCAGGATTATGAAGGTAGTGTAACTGCTTCCAAAGCGCTGGTAAATGACCTGGATTTAAAACTTATTACCCCAAATAATGACACCATTTTACCATGGGTGCTAGATCCAACCCCCAGGGCGTCCAATTTAAGTAAGCCAGCTAGCCGAGGTATAGATAATCTTAATAATTTGGAGCAAGTTACTCTGGATTCTGTCCAAACTGGTAATTACCGGATTTTGATCAATGGAAAAATTGTGCCCCAGGGTCCTCAAAAATACTATGTAGTATGGGACATTTATCAGGATACAGTAAAAGTAACTTACCCCATAGGAGGAGAGTCCTTTGTGCCCGGGGAAACCGAAACTATTCGTTGGGATGCTTATGGTAACTCAAATAGCTTTACGGTAAGTTATAGTATTGATAGCGGAATAAACTGGACTTCAATTGCTACTGTAGGAGCCGGTTTAAGGTACCTTAACTGGCAGATACCCCAAGTAAAATCCGCCAATGGCCTAATCCGCGTAAACCGAAATGGGACCACTGATATTTCCGAGTATCCTTTCTCTATTATTAAAGTACCTACTAACCTGGGCGCCCAATATACCTGTCCAGATTCAGTCCGCTTAAGCTGGAATGCAGTTCATGGAGCTTCTGCCTATGAAGTAAGTATTCTGGGGGATAAATACATGGATAGCGTAGGTACCTCCTCCACTCCGTTTTTCAACATCTACAATTTAGACTTATCGAAAGATAACTGGTTTTCGGTAAAAGCTTTGGATACCAACTTAATAGGGAGACGAGCTGAGGCTGTTTTATTGCCTAAGAAGGTTAGAAATTGTCCCATAGATTATGATTTTGAAGTAGTAAGTATTAATTCCCCAAAGGCAGAATACATTATAAATTGTAATATCTCCAAACTTCCGGTACAAATTACCATTTACAACAATGGGGATTCGGTGCTTACTAATGTACCGGTAGAATTGCTTGCCAATGGGGTGGTTTATTATGACACCATAGCAGGTCCTTTACAAAAAAGGGGTTATCAATTTTTCCGTTTTAAAGATTCCGTTCCCATACTATCTAGCACTACTATCCCTATTCGGGTATTGGGTAAGTTACCTGCGGATTCAAACAATTTAAATGATACCGCTTTCACTTTTATTGAGATTCTTAGCAGTAACAGCTTTACAGTACCATATTCCAATGATTTTGAAAATTTTTCCACTTGCGCCACTACGGATAATTGTGGGAGTACGGTGTGTAATTTGAACGGGGGATGGATCAATGTTCCTTCAGGTAATCTTGATGATTTTGATATGCGGGTTGATTTCGGAGGTACCCCTTCCAACAACACCGGGCCATCAGTAGATCATAATCCCGGCACCAGTAGTGGCAATTATTTATATACTGAAGCTTCCAATGGTTGTTACGGCGTAGAATCTCACCTTGTCTCCCCTTGTTTCGATTTATCTGCCTCTATTAAACCTGAGTTCAGTTTCTGGTATCATATGTATGGTAGCACTATGGGAGTTATTGGCGTGGATTTACTTGTAAATGGGGAGTGGAGAAATAATATCATAACCCCCTTGTTTAATAACCAGGGCAACCAATGGTTGCAGGGAAAGATCGATCTTACACCCTTTCGGAATGAAGTAGTAAATGTGCGGTTCCGTTTTATCACCGGTTCCAGCTGGTCCAGTGATATGGCTATTGATGATATTAAACTTACAGATAAAAGCACCTCCTTGAATGAGTTAAAAGAAACTTTCACAACCCTTTATCCGAATCCATCAAAAGGGATTTTTACAATACGCGTTAATGAGGTTGCACCCGATTATCATATAAGTATTACCGATGTCCACGGGCGATTATTGAAAAATTTACATCTAAATAATAACCAACAAGAATTGGATCTTTCTACATACGAAAAAGGGATCTATTTGCTTATCAATCACACAACCGGCGAAAGTCAAAGACTTATTATCCATTAATAGTAAGGTTCCTTTCCATCGGGAAACGGCTATCTTTGCCGGAAATTTATTGTGATTAAAGTTCAGGAAGTAGATACAAGAACCGCTATCCCGGTAATGGAACATTTTTCCACCATTCAAGGTGAGGGCTACCATACAGGAAGGGCTGCCTATTTTATCCGACTGTCAGGATGTGATGTTGGCTGCCACTGGTGTGATGTGAAAGAGAGCTGGGAAATGACCTCTGATCAATTACTCCTTTATCGTGATATTTTGCAAGAAGTAGGTCGCTCAGCCACCAAGTATGTGGTGATAACAGGCGGAGAACCTTTAATGTATGATTGCACCTATCTCTGCGAAAGTTTAATAGTAAATAACTATCAATTAGGGTTGGAAACGTCAGGCGCTTATCCACTAAGCGGTAACTGGCATTGGATTTGCCTATCTCCTAAAAAAAATAAGCCTCCGCTTAGGGAAGTATACGCCCAGGCTAATGAGTTGAAAATGATTATTTATAACCGGCATGATCTTGAATGGGCTGAGGAACATGCAAAAATGGTCAATAATAATTGCCATCTTTATCTGCAGGCAGAATGGAGCAGGAGAGCGAAAATATATCCCTTGATTATTGAATACATTAAGCAAAACCCCCAATGGAAAATAAGCGTGCAATCTCACAAATATTTAGATATTCCCTAATTCTTCTATTTTCGCTCTCAACCCTTCAATTATCCTCACAAGGTTTATCGGTAGATGATAACCGGGCTACAAAATATTTCAGCGAAGCTCAGCAGCTTTACCGCTCTTATAAATTGAAGGAAGCAGAAAGCCTACTCTTAAAGGCCGTAGAGCGGGAGCCTCAATTTTTCGAAGCATTCACCCTACTTGGATACGTATATCTGGATCAGAATAACTTAACCAAAGCGAAAGAAGCGTTTTCCTCAGCAGTAGTTGTTGATGTGCAGAAAATCCCTAATAATCTTTTTTTTCTTGGTCAACTGGAGCTTCAGGATGGAAATTATGAAGAAGCTAAAAAGCAGCTGGAACGATACCTTGCCCAGGATCCCCGGGAACCATCTTCGGTAGAGAAAAGTCGCCAATCCCTGGAAAAAATTGATTTTGCCCTGCGGGCCATAGCCAATCCGGTAGAATTTGAACCGATTAACCTCGGCCCCGAAGTAAATACAGAACTTGCGGAATACTTTCCAAGCCTAACAGTAGACAAACAAATGTTATTATTCACCCGCAGGCTTCCAGCACCTCAAACCCCGCAGGGCTTTAATGAAGATTTTTTTGTTTCCCGATCCACCCCGAATGAAAAATGGCAGACAGCTTCTAATATCAATAAGCCGATTAATACCCGTATGAATGAAGGTGCTCCTACCCTTTCGGCTGATGGGCAGATACTTATTTTTACCGGATGTGAATTGTACGGTAATTATGGTGGTAATCGACAGGGGTTCGGCAGCTGCGATCTTTTTTATAGCGAAAGGGATGGAGATCAATGGTCAGAACCAGTTAATATGGGCAATACCATTAATACCCAACACTGGGAGACCCAACCGTCCTTTTCTGCCGATGGAAGAACCCTGTATTTTGTAAGGGGTATTCGAGATCGCAAAGGCAACCGCAGTGGTGATATATACCATACTACTTTAAATGATAAAGGGTATTGGTCAACACCGCAGAAGTTACCGGCCAATGTAAATACTTCCGGCAATGAGGAATCAGTTTTTATCCACCCTGATGGCAAATCCCTTTATTTTGCCTCTGATGGCCACCCCGGCATGGGTGGGCTTGATATTTATCTGAGTCGCAAATTAACTGACAGTACCTGGACTGATCCTATAAACTTGGGCTATCCCATCAATACCCACAAAAATGAAAACAGCCTGTTAGTTGCTGCCGATGGGGAAATGGCCTACTTTGCTTCTGACCGCGAAGGTGGGTTCGGGGAGCTCGACTTGTATAAATTCCATCTGCAAAAGTCCATTGCCCCGGGTAAGGTCACCTATTTTTCGGGAAAAATTTTTGATGCTGAAACCAAAGGACCCTTGGCCGCCAGCTTTGACCTGATAGACCTGAATACTTCCGAAGCCGTCGTTAAATCATACTCAGAAGCTGCCACCGGGCATTTTCTTGTTACTATTCCTGCCGGTAAGGATTATGCCTTGAACGTCTCCAAAGACGGTTATCTGTTTTATTCTGAAAATTTCTCCCTGGCCCACCACCCTCATGATAATCCCTTTCACCAGGATATCCCCTTGCAACCCATTGAAGTTGGAAAAAAGATAGTACTGAAGAATATATTTTTTGAAACTGCTAAATACAATCTCAAACCTGAATCCAAGATCGAGTTGGAAAAACTCATAGAGTTCATGAACCGAAATCCTTCATTGATCATCGAAGTGAGTGGCCATACCGATAGTGAAGGCAGCGAAGAAGCTAACCAGCTGCTTTCTGAAAGCCGGGCCCAGGCAGTCACCGAATATTTGATTGCCAATGGTATAGATAAAGGCCGGTTACAAGCAAAAGGGTACGGTGAAAACCAGCCCATTGCCGACAATGCTACCGAACAAGGGAGGGCTCAAAACAGAAGGACTGAGTTTAAGATCATTGAAAAATGATCATCAATAGAACATTTTACCTGTTCAAATAAATTGAACCTTTTATTTCTTTACCCGCAACATTAATAATGTAATAGTATATCCCCACCGGTGCGCGGCTACCTCGCAAAGTCCTTCCGTCCCATCCGTATTGACCAATATTGGAATCAAAGACCTTTACTCCCCATCGGTCATAAATTTTAAAATCCACGCAACCTATATACTCTCCTTCAAAACCGGGGTCAAAGAGATCGTTGATACCGTCGCCATTTGGAGTAAATACATTCGCATCCTTGAAATTAAAAATTTCTTTAAAATCAACTGCTTCAATTACTTTTTGCAGGGAATCACTACATTCCTCATTACTACTAATGAGGGTTACTAAATTTTGACGCGTAAAGTCAATTGCAAAGTCAGGATCATTCTCATAGCTAACCGTTTTCCCATTCAGTTTCCATTGAAAATTCAGGGAATTTGTGGATGTATTTTCTATTTCCAGAACAGAACCATCACAACGCGGAGAGTTTACGTATTCAAAATTGGGGTTGGCTGAGGTGCGGACATTAACATATACGCTATCTATATCTACACATCCCCCCATATTGATTACATTCAACTGGTACCATCGACTAAAGGTAGGACTCACCTTAGGACTTTCCATTGTATTATCCTTAAATTCCAGTCCGGGAGTCCAGTTATAGGAAATACCTAACCCATCGCCCTGAATTTTTGCTGAAAGTTGAATACTATCTCCCTGGCAAACAAAAGTATCAGAAGGAACAAAATCAATGTTGAATACTTCAATGAAAACCGTATCTGTACTCGTACATCCATTAGCATCTGTTCCGGTCACCACATAATTTACATTCTTTTCCGGACGAGCTACCGGATCTGCAATGGTAGGATTATCTAACCAGGAAACAGGGGACCAGGCATAGGAGGCTGCTCCACTGGCATTTAATTGCACAGGAGCCCTTGAACATAAAGTAGTATCCCTCTCCGTAATGAATTAACCGTCACAACCACCGAGTCTTGATTGAAGCAACCGTTCAAATCCTCTACCGTGAGATAATATTTAGTAGTTGCTGAAGGAAATGCAATAGGATTAGCAGTACTTACGTCACTTAATCCAAAACCGGGGTTCCAGCTATAGATTGAACCGGTTGAACCAGTTGGTGAACCCCCAATAATAACTGAGTCTCCGAAACAGAGGTCCTGATTGACACCTGCATCAGCCAAAGGCAATGGAGTTATTGTAATAGTCTTTATCAAAGAATCCACACAGCCGTGATTGGATGTAACGGTCAATTTAACGTCATAATTGCCGGGATTAGCATATTGATGAGCTGGATTTTGCAGATTATCTATGG
>CAZBIF010000054.1:0-365 GCA_964492055.1 uncultured Flavobacteriales bacterium | reverse complement strand
ATCCCATGACCAGCTTTGAATATTACCGGCTTTAATTACCGTTAGATCAGTAAAGGCGGCAAAATCGTTTTCACAAGTGGCATCTACTTTAAAATCTACAATCGGCAAAGGATTTACATTCACCCGTACTACATCTGAAGCCGAACAACCGTTTATATCGGTGATTACCACGATATAATCAGTAGTGTCAACAGGACTAGCTTGTGGGTTAGCAATAGTCGGATCAGATAGGCCGTTTACCGGCGTCCAGCTAAAACTAACTCCCGATGGACCTGTAGGATTTCCACCAATTTGTATCGAACCCAATTCACATATCGTTTGATCCGCTCCCGCATCCGCAACCGGCAATGGGTTTACCGTAATTG
>CAZBIF010000053.1:1658-15995 GCA_964492055.1 uncultured Flavobacteriales bacterium | reverse complement strand
CGTCCTCTTAATCGTGGTTATAGTGATCGGCGCAGAAACCAAAGGGGCCACCTCCTGGTTTGCCATTGGGGGATTTAAAGTACAGCCTTCAGAGTTCTCTAAATTCGCCACCAATCTGGCCCTGGCCAAATTCCTGAGCCATATTCAGGTACGAATGAGCGACTTTAAAACAAAGGTGATAGCCGGGTTTATTATTGCCTTACCGGCCATCCTCATCTTGTTGCAGAATGATACCGGTTCGGCCCTGGTTTACGGAGCCTTCATTCTGGTTTTGTACCGGGAAGGCCTGTCTGGAAAATTTTTGGTGATTGGTGTATTGATTGCCGTACTGTTTATAGCCACACTTTTTTTACAGGATGTAAACTGGCCACTTTACCAAAGTTTTGAATTGGGGGGGCCGGAAATCCTGATCTTTATCATCGCTATATTATTAATGCTATTTTATTGGTATAACCGACGGCAAAAAGGTTTATTATGGTCCTTGTTCGCAGTATTGATCGGTTGTCTGATCGTAATCAAGAGTGTGGATTATGTTTTTACCAACGTACTGGAACCCCATCAGTCGAAACGGATCAACGTATTATTAGGGCTGGAATCTGATCCGAAAGGAGCGGGTTATAATGTAAACCAATCTCTGATAGCTATAGGTTCCGGTGGTTTTAGCGGCAAGGGTTACCTACAGGGCACGCAGACCAAATACGATTTTGTACCTGAGCAAAGCACCGATTTTATCTTCTGTACTATTGGGGAAGAATGGGGCTTTATCGGCAGTTTTGTAGTAGTTTCCTTGTTTATCTTACTGCTCATTCGCTTATTGGTGGTCTGTGCTAGACAACGTTCTGCCTTTGCGCGGATCTATGGCTATGGGGTAGCGGCCATCTTATTCTTTCACTTTACCATCAATATCGGTATGACTATTGGCCTGGCACCGGTAATTGGCATTCCCCTGCCCTTTTTCAGTTACGGAGGCTCCTCCCTCTGGGCCTTTACCATCTTGCTTTTCGTTTTTATCAAGATGGATGCCGACCGGCTGGAGGTGTTATAATTTAAATTGCCTCTACTGCCCGAATTTCCGGAGCCACTTTTTTAATGGCTTCTTCCACTCCGGCCTTCAAGGTCATGGCCGACATATTGCATTGCTGACAGGCACCCAGTAGTTTTACTTTAACGATGTGGTCTTCTATGGCCACTACTTCAATATCACCGCCGTCTGCTTCCAGAAAGGGACGAAGCTGATCTACAGCCTGTTCAATTTTTGCACGAATATCAATGGAAGGGGAAACGGTTTGCATACTTTCTATAGCAATGTTACTCATTTTTAAGCTACCACCTGCGGTTCTACTTTATTTCTTACAGCCGTCACCAGCTTTGCAAACGCTTCAGCCTGGGGAGTATCTTCCTGCAACACTGCAGGCCGGCCCGCCTCTCCTGCTTCCCGTATGCTCTGCACTAAAGGAATTTCTGCCAGTAAAGGTATATTCATGCGGTCGGCCAGGTTCTTCGCCCCATCCCTGCCAAAAATATAGTATTTGTGGTCGGGTAATTCAGCAGGGGTAAAATAAGACATATTCTCAACCAGACCCAGGACCGGCACATTGATCTGCGGCATGCTGAACATACCCAGGGCTTTGCGTACATCTACCAGGGCGATCTCCTGCGGTGTGCTTACCACTATCGCTCCACTTAACGGAACCTGGGAAACAAGGGTCAGGTGAATATCACCCGTACCGGGAGGAAGATCAATCAAAGCTTTGGTGGCCATGGGTCCCCGCCAGGGTACCGCCTGGTCCGGAGTGCTGAAAAAGCCAATAGAGAGCATTTTCACCCCGTAACTTTCCACCGGTTCCATGTATTGCTTGCCATCCACATTCACCGGGCGTGGTTTATGATTGGGCACATCGAACATGGCGGGAACCGAGGGGCCGTAAATATCAGCATCCACCATACCCACCCGCTGCCCGGCTTTGGCTAAACCGGCTACTGTGGATTTGCCTACCCCCCCTTTGCCTGAGGCAACGGCAATAATATGCTTCACATTGGGCAATACGGTGCGGTGTTCCGGCTTTCGTTCATGGGCTTTGCCCATAGCCGTAACATTTACCTCCACCGTTATTTTTTTGCCCAGAAATCGCTTCAGCTGATGCTCACAGGCCTCTTCCACCCGTTTTCGATTATGCAAGGCAGGATTGGATATCTGTAGATCAAATTGAATATTGTTCTCCTTAATTTTTAAATTCGATACCAGATCCAGACTGATGATGTCTTTTTTAAGATCCGGTTCTATGACAAATGACAATGCTTCCCTTACTTTTTCCTCCCTGATTTCCATGCGGTAAAATTACTCAGATCAATACCGAGTTTAAAGAATATTGAGGGATTTAATAGGATCCCAGAAATGCGCTTTAAAATTTACGATCCGGTCCTCCTTGATCTCTACATTTTCCTTTTCCAGCAAACGTTGCATCTCTTCCGCATCAGAAAAATGATGCTTACCGGTAAGCAAACCGTTGCGATTGACCACCCGGTGAGCCGGTACGTATTTCTTTTGCTGATGTGCGGCATTCATCGCCCAGCCCACCATACGCGCACTGCCCTTTCTACCTAGTACCTCGGCTATGGCACCATAAGAGGTCACTTTCCCTTCGGGGATCAGGCGTACAATTTCGTAGACCTGCTCAAAAAAATCCTTGTGCTGTTCGCTAAGTTTGAGGTTAACTGACATGGGGACGAAACCGTAAATAATGTATTTGGTGGCCTTTTTCAGTAAACAATTTCTCGTAGTGCGTTTTGATCTTCAAAATCCGTTGAAAAGGTTCGTCGAATTCCGAGATTTTTTGATCGTACAATTGATCGGATGCATGCAGGAGTTCATATCCTTTTTCCTCGATCTGTTCCAGAGTATATTCATAAAAGAACGCATTATCAGTTTTTAGATGTATAGTGCCCTCCCGTTTAAGAAATTGACGATACCTTTCTATGAACAAAGGCCCGGTCAGTCTTTTTTTTTCCTGCCGGTCTTTGGGTTGGGGATCGGGAAAGGTGATCCAGATCTCATCTACCTCATCCTTACCAAAACAGCCGCTAATGAACTCAATGCGGGTACGCAGAAAGGCCACGTTCTGCAAGCCTTCTTCCAGGGCAGTTTTAGCTCCCCTCCACATGCGTGCCCCCTTGATATCAATGCCAATAAAATTCTTTTCGGGGAATTCCCTGGCCAGTCCCAGGCTGTATTCTCCTTTACCACACCCTAATTCAAGCACCAATGGGTGGTCGTTTTTGAAAACCTTCTCCGACCATTTGCCCTTCAATTGGTAATCCGTACGAAAGACTTCCTCCAGGCTGGGTTCAAACACATTGGGAAAGCCCTTCATTTCCGCGAAGTGCTGTAATTTTTTCTTCCCGCCCAAGCCTAAGCCCCGTAGTTTAAAATTTTGTCCAGGGTTTCCCGGGAAACTGCATGGTAATTAGGACGCGCCTCCTTGTAGATGGCCAGGGCCTTGTCCTTCCCGGCTTCCGATCGCAATATCGCTTTGTAGATCGGCACCAGAAACTTACGGCGTCCCACCTCCACTAAGAAATCCTTCGATTCTTCTATTGCAGGAGCATAGTTCAGGGGAATGGTTTTTTCCATCCAGGCTGCTTGTATTTCCTTGTTACCACTTTTCGTAAATCCAAACTGATTATCCAGTTGCTGCATCTGATCCTGGCTCAAATTATTTTCCAGATTGGTGATAAAATAAAGCCATTGAGGGGTAACCCAGTTTTCCGTTTTTAACTTGCCTGCAGTGGTCCCTGTTTTCCAGTTTTGTAGTGACTCTTTGACTTGCGCAAATTTGCGGCTTTCAATTTTGGGATAATTGTCGGGCAAGCCCTCTCCATGTACCCATTCTTCCACCCTGATGTTTTCTTTCCAGGCGGGATTTTCACTCAATAGTTCCTCATCCAGTTCTTGCAAAAATTTATCGGTAGTCATCACCTTAAAAGCATGTTCATCAAAATAATCTGCCAGGAAGGCATCCCATTTCTGACGGCCAACGGTTTCTTCAATGAGTTTTAGAAAATAAAACCCTTTGTCGTAGGGAACGCCTGTTAATCCGTCATCCGGATTGCGGCCTTTCAGATCTACTTTCAGGCGGGTATCTGCCGCCCTGCCTTCACTTTTCAACTGTTCGATCTCATCTTTCAGATCCTGCAAGGAAAGCAAGGCTAGCATATTGGCCATGTCCTTGCCGTAGATCTCTTCCATGATGCGGTTCTCAAAATACACGGTAAACCCTTCATTCAGCCAGATGTCTTCCCAGTTGGCATTGGTAACCAGGTTACCCGACCAGGAATGGGCAAGTTCATGGGCAATGAGGGCAGTCAGGGAGCGGTCGCCGGCGATGATGGTGGGGGTAGCAAAAGTGAGCCGTGGATTTTCCATTCCACCGAAAGGAAAACTGGGAGGCAAAACGATCACATCGTAGCGTCCCCATCGGTACTCCCCGTACAATGCCTCAGCGGTATCCACCATATCCTGCATGTCGGCAAATTCATGGGCGGCGGATTTGATCAATTCAGGTTCGGCATACACCCCGGTTTCTTCACCAATGGGTTCAAAGACGAGATTACCCACGGCCAGCGCCATGAGGTAAGAAGGTACCGGTTGGTCCATGGTAAATTCATATACCCCATCCGCATTTACCTCGGTAGGGTTTTCGGCGCTCATGAGGGCCAGCATACCCTGAGGAACTTTTACCTTGGCATCATAGCTAAAACGTATGCCCGGACTATCCTGAACAGGGATCCAGGTGCGGGCCAGGATGGCCTGCGATTGCGTAAAGAGAAAGGAATGTTTTTTACCGGCCGTTTGCTCGGGATCGAGAAACTGAAGGGCATCTGCCCCTTCGGTGGTTTCGTAAGTTATGCTGATGGTTTTGGTTTGTGGTGTAATCGGGATGGCTAGGGAAGCCCCCATCACATCGTTCTTCTCCTTTAATTCATACCCCAGTTCTCCTTCCCGGTCGTCTCGGCTCACTTGTTTGATCTTCAGGTTACGGGCGTCCAGGAAAATCGTATCCACCCCCTTTTTATTTTCAATATCATAGGTGGCGGTGGCGCGGATCACCTTCTGCTTCATGTCCACTTCCGCTTCCCAGTTCAGATGGGTGATCACCGCTTCTGCAGGTCGGGAATAACTGTGAGGATCGTTAATGCTCATATGCATGGAATCAGAATGGTTTTGCTGTGCTTTAGCAGTATCTGTGCGTTCTTCATTTTCTTTCCCTATTTGAATGTTTTCACAGGCCATAATCAAGCCTAAACTAAATAGAAATAACAAGATCTTGCGGCTCATAGAAAATTTTTTAAGGCTACGAATTTACACAAAGCAGTTGGCAAGCTGAAGAGAGTACGGTGTTAAGATTGGCTTAACATTATTTTAATCAATATCTAATTTAAAATTAAAATTCAGACCTAAGCGGCTGCCTACTTTTGTGGTAATGAAAAAAGTAAGTATCCTATTTATCGGTTTCATGCTAAGCATTACCCTGCTGGCAGGAAACAACAACAAAGAGGAGAAAAAAACCTCTTCTGCCATCCAAGGCATGGTGGTAGATGATGAGGGTTTACCGTTGATCGGTGCTGAAATCCGTATGGGTGATCAACTGGTAAGGACCGATCTCGAAGGTCACTTTCAGCTTACTGTCTCTGCTTCCGGAAAGGAAAAAATTTCGGTAAACTACATTTCTTACGAAGAAAAACAAATTGAGCTGGCTGCTGAGGCCAATGCTTCTTCTCCCCTGCTGATCCAGCTGGATTCCAAATAATTTTCTGATTTTCCCCTAATCTCTGCTGAGCATGCCGTTGAGACATGCCCAAATTCATATGGAATTGGCCAATTAGGAGTCAATGTTACGATTTTACAATTGCGATATCTAATTGATATTATGCTATTTATAGATTTAATATCAGATTGTTTTGCTTCAATGTTATCTTTATGTTAATTTTTTATTACCTTTGTCTTAACCTAAAATAAATTTAGCGTTATGGAGAAGATAAAAATGATGATAGCAGGCGGTTTACTCTTAGTGATGGGCGTAGTTAACGCACAGGAACAAATACGGTTCGAAAACGGACAATATTTAGCCGCCAATGATGAGAAACTGGAAGGACGATATAAAACATATCATGAAAACGGGCAGCAAAAGGCAATTTACAATCTTAGCCAAGGAGTTTTGAACGGAGAAGCCTTGTTCTTTGATGAAAATGGCCAACGGCAGGAAATAGGAAATTATCTGAACGGAGAAAAGCACGGAAACTGGACCAAATGGGATACACAAGGCAATAAAACAGCTCAGGCTGTATATTACATGGGTGAAAAAGACGGAGCGTGGAAAATCTGGGATGGGAAAGGCAATCTGCTCTATGAAATGTTCTACGAAAAAGGAAAGAAAACAGGAAGCTGGAAAATGTATAACGAAACCGGAGAGTTAGTTTCAGAAAAGCAGTACTAAGCTAGTCACTTAGTACCGCTTCGGATTTGACCACGTCGGCTTTTCAATGAAAAGCAGGCGTGGTTTTTTTAGTTAAAAACGATGGCTAATTCCAATGGCGAAAGAACGGTCAGGAGAATAACTGGAGAAAACTTTCTCTTCTGCTTTGTAGGATTGATGGAACTGCTCTAACTTATCATCAAGTAGATTGGCAATGCGCAAATCAATCGAAGTATTGCCCTTCTCACCTAACTTTTTATTTACGCTCAGGTTTACGTTGTGATAAGGCTCCTGATAAATATTGGGAATCAGGCCAGTACCCACTATTAATAATGCGGGACCCTTTACATTATAAAAAATACCGGCTGTCAAGCCATAATCGTTATTATTATACGTTACGCCAAAATTGATCACATAAGGCGCTTGTCCGGCCATAGCCCTTTGGTTGTCTATAATCTGACCTGTTTTTTCAAATATCTTCCTTGAGTTGAATTCAAGGTCTGTCATTTCTATTACAGACTCCACAAACGTCACATTTCCACTTAAGCTGTAATTGGCAAGTTTTTCGGAGATCATATCTAGGGATTTAGTAGCTTCCAACTCAATTCCATACAATCTGCCATCACCAACATTTCTGGGTTGGAAATCGGGGCTGGTCTGAACCTGCGGTATTCTTATCAATTCTATGGGATCATCAAATTGCTTGTAGAATACACTTACCGAGTAGATTTGGCCCCTATCCATAAATTTCTCCCATCGAACATCAAAATTATCAATTCGGGTTTCGGTCAAATTGCCATCCCAATCTTCATATTCAAATAATCCACCATTAAAGGTACGACCGGTGATAGGATCCAGTATCTGGGCAAAAGACAACTCCTTAAAGGAGGGACGGGCTATGGTTTTGGCATAGGCCAGGCGAAGATTCATCTCTTCCGCCAGAGAATAGATAAAGTTCACCGAAGGGAAAAAGTCGGTGGATTCCAACACGATCTCATTATCCAAATTATTTCCTTGCTCAGTATTTCCTGAGGCATACAATTGATCCCTTCCGGTATGCCGCTGTACATAATTCTCCATACGTACCCCAATAATCGATTTCAAACGGCTCGTCAGGTTAAACTCATTCGAAGCATACAATCCCAAATTATTGACATTGGAGTTATAAGCATTGGAATTGGGAAATACATTACCGCTATTGAAATACGAGCCATTAATCTCACTGGGAAATATATACTGATCAGCAAGCACCAGGTTCGCATCGGGACCAGGCCAATCCTGATTTAAGTTCTCATAAAATTGTACATCATAAGCCAGTATTTCATAATCCCTTTCTTTGTATGTCCTGCTCACTCCAAACTTCAATTTGGCATCTTCATCGAATAACTTATATTCCTTGCTCAAATCCACTTTGGCACTCAAATTAATTTCCTGCAAATCCCGCCAGATTCGGGTTGGCAGACCGCCCTGACCGGCATTAAAAAAATACCTGTTTCCTTCAATAGTAAAAGGGGTTTTGCGAATATCGGGATCATATGAGGTAGAATAAGTATGAGATACCCGCCAGTCAACTTCCCATCCACTTTTCCCCAATACATGCTGACCATTTAATAACACATTACTTAACGATCGTTGATTGTATTCCAGGTTATCTGAAACCGCAACATATCCGGATTGCCCCACCGCATCCGCATTGTTGAAGATATCAAACTTAGCCGCCCGGCTTACCCCATTTTGCAAGTGCATTAAAGTCAATCGAAATTTTGAATACTGAGTCTTGAAAGCCAGCCCTCCCAGGCCTCCAATCAACACACTTTGTTCACTCAGTTCTCCAATTTGTGAAGTGGACAATACCATTTCATATTCATTCGGATCTTGCGGACGCTGATATTCTGAAAAATTAACATCATCGTAATAATTATAATCTCTCTTATAGGCCAATGAAAAAGTATACCCCAGCTTATTTCTGTAAGTGGCTTCTTCACTTCCAACATCTATTTGATTACCTAATGAAAATCCCAAACTATAATCCATGAAGCTACTCTCCCTTTCCGCAGCCATCGTAGGATTGAAACGTTGAATGAAGCTATTTACTTTTTCGTCAGATGGTTCAAAATCGGGTCGGGGAATATTTTTTCTTCTGGCGCCTAAAGGCAACTCTCTGGTTCCATCATCATAACCAAGCCAATCAGTATCACCCCCTGCATAGGAAAGGTTGTTTGCATTAAAGTGCATATCGGGATTATAGGAAATGCTGGCTGAGGCGGTAATGATCTTTTCTTCCGGAAACGATTTGGTTTCCACATTCATAATGCCCCCAGTAAAGTCTGCAGGTAAGTCAGCGGTAAAGTTTTTGGAAACTACTATGTTATCGATCAGATTAGTCGGGAAAATATCCATTTGCAGGCTATTCTTATCCGGGTCAAGTCCGGGGATGTCCATCTGATTCATCGTCACTTTGGAATACCGATCCCCTAATCCTCGAACATAAATATACTTTCCTCCTTCAATGGATACACCTGTAACCCTTTTGGCTGCTTCTACTGCCGTAGCATCGCCGGTTAATTCCATTTTCTGAGCAGAAATCCCATCCATCATGGTGGCAGATTTCTTTTTCATGGTATTGAGAGCAGCTTCCGACTTACGAGTCGCCGTAGCCGTAACTTCCACTACATCTAACTCCATGGTACTGCTACCGAGCCGAATGGTGCCCAGATTATTGATTTCCCCCGCCTTAACTTCAACCCCACTTATCTTTTTCGTTTGATAAGATATAAATGAAACTTGTAGTTCGTAATTTCCTGCAGGAATGGAAATAGAGAATTTCCCGTCCAGGTCAGTGGAAGTTCCGGTTAGGGGATCCATGATGGCCACATTAGCCCCGATTATGGTTTCACCGGTTTCCTCATCGATTACTGTTCCTCTTATGGTTCCGTTTTGCGCTACAATTACCTCAGCAAACAGAATAATTAGCATTGATACAATAAAGTTCTTCATGGCATTATTTTGCGGGGGCAAAATTAAAAAGACCCGGCACAGTATGTCCGGGTCCATCTATTAACAAATAGTTAATTTAGGATTAAATCAGCTAATTTATAAATCGGTAGTACTACCTGTGGCTGCGGCCCAGGTCCAACCGAATTTACTGGCATTGGCTTTTCCTGTCGCATTTGCAGTATTGGAAGCAGTCAGGCCGGAAGGCACCGATCCCTCAGCAATGTAATTGGATAAGCTGTCTGAAACGTCCAGTGTCACATTTATAAAATCCACTAAGGCAGCGGAAGTGCTATTTATTTTCTGACCGGAGGCAATTTTGGTAATATGAACCCCATCGAAAATAACTTCTGAATCAGCATCTACATTGATAAGATCGGAAGATTGGCGTACCACCGCTCCGGTATTATCGAAAACAGCTGCTATAACAGTTCCATTCCTAAAAGTATGCTTGCGGTTTGCATCGGTTGAACCGTCTTCAGCCCCGTCCAGTTCAAAATTGTGCCCTCCCGGGGTTATCACTATAAAATTATCAAGAGTGCCTGACCAGCCCTGATCGGTATCCAAACCGTCGTCACCCACGTTCCAAACAAGAGCGTTGGTCATATTAACAGTTCCTCCAAACCACTCTATCCCATCATCCTGGTTGCCTACTATTTCAATGTGATCCAATACCGTACCGGAACCAACCCCTCCGAGAGTTAAGCCATTGATTTCATTGCCACCACCAATATTAGCACCGCCATGTCTAATAGACACATATTGCAGGGTACCTGAATTATCTGCCGGATCATTTCCCCCGTACCTGGCATCTATGGAAGAAGGAATACCTTCGACCTGCAACTCACTCGCCGAAGCATAAATCGGAGCCTTACCTAGAATGATCACCCCTCCCCAGTAGCCATTGACATCGGGATCAATATTGGGTGAAATCACAGCACCAGAAGTGATCTGATCAGCTATAGTAGTAAAAATGATAGGCTCAGATGCAGTTCCAATTGCATTGATCTTCGCACCCCGGGCAATGATCAATGCAGTGGCGTTAGCACCGGTTCCTTCTCCCCCTCTGATTATGGTACCAGGCTCAATAGTTAAAGTTGCTCCATTCGTTACCACTACTTTCGTGGTCAGCAGGTATTTCCTATCCTTTGTCCAGGTAGTGTTTCTCGTAATATTACTTGAAATCTCTGTATAGATGGAGGGAGGTTCCGGTTCTTCTTCAGGATCATCATCATCGCAGGAAGTCATGCCTACGGATAAAGCACAAGCGATAGCTGCACCCATTAGTAATTTTCTTGATAGTCTAAAATTTCTCATTTTTAATAAATTAGTTTCAGTTCGGATTTTTAACTGCTGCAAAGGTGCCCCTGCTTTGTTAGCCCCAACTTTTGTGGGCGTTATTAAACTTTTATGCTAAGTTTAAGTTCATGTTAAGACAGGCGGAACGGCTGAAAACCTATCTTTGGCAACTGATAATTAACCTTGAATTAACATTCAAAGCAGGTTGATCGGCTACTTTCGCAGCGCATACTTAAACCGCATGAAAAAGGAAAAAATTCTTCTGGTAGACGATGAACCTGACATACTGGATATCGTGGGCTACAACCTCAAAAAAGAAGGGTATGAAGTGACTACGGCCGATAATGGAAAGGAGGCCATCAAACTGGCTAAAAAGGAAAATCCCGACCTGATTATCTTAGATGTGATGATGCCGGAAATGGATGGCATGGAAACCTGCTACCAGATGCGCAACACCCCTGAACTTAAAGACACCCTGATCGCCTTTCTCACAGCCCGGGGGGAGGACTATTCCCAGATCGCCGGTTTTGATGCCGGAGCGGATGATTACATTACCAAGCCAGTAAAACCCCGGGTATTGGTGAGTAAGGTGAAGGCGATCTTAAGACGTAAGGGCACCACCGCAGATATTCCCAAAGATGTAGAGGAAGGCGGGATCAGTATCGACCGGGAACGATACGTTATCAAAAAGGATGGGGAAGAGATCAACCTTCCCAAAAAAGAATTCGAATTGCTTTCCCTGCTCATGAGTAAACCGGGACGGGTATATACGCGGGAAATTATCATGAACACCATCTGGGGAGGTGAAGTGGTGGTAGGCGACCGCACCATCGATGTGCATATTCGCAAATTGCGTGAAAAACTGGGAGATGAATTGATAAAGACGGTGAAAGGAGTTGGCTATAAGTTCGAAGCTTAATTTATCAAATATTAAAATAAAACCCTTAGCTTTAAGGGTGCGAAATCTCACCCCACAGGAATTATCCATTCGCCTGTCCATCCTGGTGGCTCTAGTAGCTACTGCGGCTTCCACCATCATATTTGTCGCCCGTTTCGACTTTGAATTCATTTTCGTGGCCGGATTTGCCCTCTGCGTTTTTTTCCCTTCGTATTATATCTTTACCTGGGGCTTGCGACAATTTATTGATCGCAAATTCCGCCTGATCTATAAGACCATTCACAACCTGAAGGTAGGATTGAAAAAAGATACCTATCAGTTGAGCCTGAAAGAAGATATTTTTGGGAAGATCCGGGAGGAGGTGATCGAATGGGATAAAATGAACCGGCGGGAGATCGAGCGGCTCACCGATCAGGAAGAGTTCAGAAGGGAATTTCTCGGCAATGTGGCCCACGAATTAAAAACCCCAATCTTCAGCATTCAGGGTTATATACTTACCTTACTCGAAGGCGGTCTGGATGATAAAAAGATCAATAAGGAATTTCTGCAGAAGGCGGAAAAAAGCATCAACCGCATGATAGAGATGGTGGATGACCTGGATGAAATAGCCAGGTTGGAATCCAACCGCATGCAGCTGGCCAAAAAAACGTTTGATATGCTGGAGTTGAGCCGGGAAGTGGTCGATTCTTTGGAGTACAAGGCCAAGAAAAAGAATATTCAACTGGAAGTAAAAGATGCCATGAAAAGCCGGCAGGTCATTGCAGATCCCCAGAAAATTTCACAGGTATTAACCAATCTTATCGTCAACAGCATCAATTATGGGAAGGTGAATGGCAAAACCTCCATTAAATTTTTCGATATGGACGAAAATTTGCTGGTAGAGGTAGCAGACAACGGCCGGGGGATAGAAGAAGAACACCTCCCCCGACTGTTCGAACGATTTTACCGCATCGACAAAGGTCGCTCCCGTGCAGAAGGCGGCTCCGGCCTAGGTCTGGCCATCGTAAAACACATTATGGAGGCCCACCAGCAGACCATCAATGTGCGCAGTAAGATCGGGGAAGGGTCGGTTTTTTCCTTCACCCTGAAGAAAGCCTGAACCAACTTTTACTAAAATTGTAGTTTTCTTAACATAGGGGATGCAACCTTCCGGGGGAAAGCATCATCTATAAACAGAACTGGATTGACGAAGTCAGATAAGCGTTTGATGAGCGATGAAGAATTGCTGCAAGGTTGTATGGAAAACCGAAAACAAGCCCAGCGAAACCTTTTCGATAAATATGTGAAGGTGATGATGGGAGTTTGTTTACGCTATGCAGACCGGTATGAGGAGGCTCAGGACATCGTGCAGGACGGTTTTATAAAAGTGTTTAAAAAGATCGGAACGTTTTCCGGTAAAGGTTCTTTGGAAGGCTGGATTAGAAGAATAATGGTGAATACCGCACTGGATCATTTGAGGAGCAATAAAGAGCGTTTCAATATTCAGGTGGAGCAAATTCAATACAAACTCAAGAAGGAGCAGGAAATTGAAGGTAAATTGCAGGCAGATGCCTTGCTGAAAATAATTCAAACCTTGCCCACGGGTTATCGTACGGTATTTAATTTATATGCCATTGAGGGATATTCCCATAAAGAAATAGCCGATCAACTGGATATTTCGGAAAATACTTCTAAATCACAGTATTCAAGGGCCAGGGCACTTTTGCAAAAGAAATTAGAAGAAATTGAGGTTTATCATAAGTGAAACCAACAACTAACATAGAACAACTCTTTCAGGAGGCTTTTAAGCAATACGAGGCACCGGTAGGTGAGCAGATATGGCAAGGAATTGAATCCCAGTTGCAAGCACCGGCGGCTTCAGTGGCAGGCAGCAGTGCAATGGCCGGAAATGGGGCCGCGGCATCGGTCGCAGTCAGCAGCGGATGGGTAACCACCCTACTGGTAGTGGTAGGCCTGGCCGGAATTACCGCCGGAGGATATTACTTCTTCAATGAAACCGGGGAGAAGCGTAAGTCGAATAAAGAAGTGATTCAGCCGGCAGAAACCGAAGAAACAGTAGATACCAAAGAAGTTTTACAAGAACCGGAAGTGATTGAAGAAGTTACTGAACCGGTTGTAAATCCAAAAGAGGAGAGCGATAAGCAGAAGGAGAAGGTTACAAGTAAAGCAGCTCCCAATAAAAAATCCGAAAACCCTAAGCGGCAGTCAGTGGCTACTCAACAGTCTATCTTAAAAAATGAAGGGACCACTACAGCTACCGAGACGGAAAAAACCGTTTCAACTGAAATGGATAAGGATTCAGAGAGAACAGACTCTCCACCCCCCATTTATAAGGCGGACAAAAATCCAATTGCGGAAAATGGAGAAAATATCAATAAAGCTGATGATAATAAAACAAATAACCAACTAACAGGAGGAGATGGTGATCAATTACCCGCTAATAATGACAAGGGCGATTCAACCGTAACGGATGTTCCCCACCATCAATTAGATAAAGAATTTCCTCTATCTAAAAAATTCCCCAATGTTTTTACTCCCAATCAAGATGGCAGGAACGACGTATTTACACTTTCTGAGTATGAGGATATTGAGAAAGTTGATGAAATAGAGGTTATGATCTTTGACAGGCATCAAAATAAAGTAACAGGCTGGAAAGGTAAATATGGTGTATGG
>CAZBIF010000053.1:909-1648 GCA_964492055.1 uncultured Flavobacteriales bacterium | reverse complement strand
TGGCCGGTTACGCAATGGTTCACCTGCCGAGAGTGGTACCTATTTTTGCATCACGAAAATTCGAATAGGCGACCAATGGTATGTTTACCAAAATAGTGTTTACCTGAATAGAGATTAAACCAGATTCGGCCGTAACCACCGCTGCATTTCCTCTACGGCTTTTTCTTTTCTTTCAGCATAATCAGTTAACTGATCTTCCTGTATTTTACCCAGTCCGAAGTACCTGGATTTGGGATGGGAAAAATACAATCCCGAAACGGAGGCGGTAGGCAGCATGGCGAAATTCTCGGTGAGGGTGATGCCCAGCTCGTCTGCCTTCAGTCCGGACAGGCCGGATAGCCGGCAGCCGGCCGGATGCCCTGGTATTTTTCCTTAATCAATGCTTCCTTATCGAGTTGCTCCTCCGCCTGATAGCCCCAGAATTCTTTGCGCACCCGCTGGTGTAAACGCTCTGCAAAAGCTTCCGCCAACCGATCTGCCAATGCCTTTAGCATAATGGCGTGGTAATCATCATGGTCGGCTTCAAATTCCTTAACCTTCTTCTCGATCCCCAACCCGGCGGTCACCGCAAAAGCCCCGATATAGTCTTCCTTTCCCGCAGCTTCCGGGGCAATAAAATCAGCTAGACTCAGGTTGGGTACTCCCTCTGCCTTTTTGGTCTGTTGCCGTAACTGATGCAAGGTACAGAAATGAGCATCTGCCTCATCGAGCAGGTGGATATCATCTCCAACGGTATGGG
>CAZBIF010000053.1:0-899 GCA_964492055.1 uncultured Flavobacteriales bacterium | reverse complement strand
CGATCACCCCACTGGCGGTCAGCCATTTTTCCGCCACGATCTGATCCAGCATGCTATGGGCATCATCAAACAGTTTTCTGGCTTCTTTGCCCACTTTCTTACTGTCGAGAATAGCCGGGTAGCGACCCGCCAGCTCCCAGGTGCTGAAGAAGGGGGTCCAGTCAATGTATTCCCGCAGTTCTGCCAGATCATAGTCCTCAAATCGCTGCAAACCTAATTTTTTCGGTTTACTACCCTTAAATTCTTCCCAATTTACTTTTAATTTATTCGCCCGGGCCTCCTCCAGGGAAACTAATTTTTTAAAATCCTTCTTCGCTTCGTGTTTTTTACGGATACCCTTGTATTCCTGCTGCAGTTCTTTTTTAAACTTTTGATTGGCTTCTGCCTCTTTGGTAAGCAAACTACCGGCTACGGGCACAGAACGGGAGGCATCCAGCACATGCACCACCGGATGTTTATAAGCCGGGGCGATCTTAACTGCGGTGTGGGCTTTGGAAGTAGTAGCCCCCCCGATGAGTAAGGGAATAGTAAAATCAAGGCGCTGCATTTCTTCGGCCACATGAACCATTTCATCCAAAGAGGGAGTGATCAACCCACTCAGGCCGATCATGTCTACCTCTTTTTCTTTAGCTTCCTTAAGGATCTTATCGGCAGGGACCATCACGCCCATATCAATTACTTCGTAATTATTGCAGGCTAGCACTACTCCCACAATATTCTTCCCGATATCGTGTACGTCGCCCTTTACTGTGGCCAATAATATTTTCCCGGCATTTTTGGCAGTGTCTCCCGATATTTTCTTCTCCTCTTCAATGTACGGTAAAAGATAAGCCACCGCCTTTTTCATCACGCGGGCACTTTTCACTACCTGGGGCAGGAACATTTTTCCGGAGCCGAAG
>CAZBIF010000052.1:12132-16057 GCA_964492055.1 uncultured Flavobacteriales bacterium | reverse complement strand
CCACCGCTCAATCCCTGAAAAGCACGATCCCTGATTTCTGTCAGCTGGCATTTTTCTATCATCTCCCTGCAGACCTGTAAGTCATAAGCGTCCGGGCGTTGCTGAAAGTGCGGATACCTACCCATCATCACTACCTCTTTTACAGGAAAGTCAAAACCCATCTGCAATTGCTGGGTAAGTACCCCCCTTTCCCGGGCCATTTCAGCCTGGGAATAGATGTGGATGGCTTTATGCTTCCAATAGATCTCCTGCCTGCCGTAATTTCCGCAGATCGCTTTTAACAAAGTGGATTTACCTGCCCCGTTCGGACCTATCACCGCAAGTAACTCCCCGGCATTCGCCTGCAGGCTAATCCCTTTGAGGATCTCCTTCTTGCCGCGAACGATATGTAACTCTTTTACCTGCAGCATTAGCTCATTACTTTTTTTCGTTGAACCAGTAAAAAGAGAAAAACAGGTGCCCCGCAAATAGCGGTAATGATACCGATGGGCAATTCAGCCGGGGCAATCAGGGTGCGGGAGAGGTTATCGGCCCAGCAGAGCAGCAAGGCGCCTAAAAGCGCGGAGGCCGGCAAGAGGGAACGGTGGTCGGAACCAACTACCAGGCGAAGGATGTGGGGAACCACCAGTCCTACAAAACCGATCATGCCACAAAAAGCCACACTTGCCCCTATGGAAAGGGCGGTAAACAGGATCACTTTACGTTTTAATTCTTCGGTATTAATGCCAAGGTAAGCAGCTTCCTCTTCTCCCAAAGATAGGGCATTGAATGACTTAAAGAGCGGCAGGATAAAATAAAGAGTAAGCGAAGTGGTAATACTGAGGATGATCACCGAGATCCAGCTGGCACCACCCAGGCTACCCAGCGTCCAGAAAGTAATAGTGCGAAGCTGGGCATCATCGGCCACAAAAGTGAGCAAACCGGTGCCGGCACCGGCCAGGGCATTGATGGCGATCCCTCCCAAAAGCAAGGTCACCACATGAACTTTTTTACCTCTCCTGGCCAGGGAAAAAATAAGTAAAGTAGTGGCTACAGCTCCCAGGAAGGTAAATAAAGTAAGCAGGGACATGCCTCCCAGGGTATAAGAGGTAAAAACCAGGTTACCGGCAAGTACGATTACCAGGGCTGCAGCCAGGGCTGAGCCCATAGAGATACCGATGATGGTGGGATCGGCCAGGGGATTCCGAAAAAGGCCCTGCAAAGCGGCTCCGCAAACTGCCAGGGAAGCTCCTACCAGCAAACTCATCAGGATTCGCGGCATGCGGATCTGCCACATCATATCTGACCAGGGGGAAATCTCAGTGGGAGAGATACCCGGAATTTTGTTGAGAAATATAGCCAGGGTTTCTGATAGGGAAATATTCACTGCGCCCATGCCAAAAGATAGTACCAAAGAGATGAGGATCCCCAGGCCCAATAGCAGTATGTATGCAGTGTTTTTACTCATTTATCCCTGTAAATTCCTGATTCAATTGCAGCAGTGCTTTCCCCACCCGCGGCCCGAAGCCGGCGAGCAGGTGGCCATCCATGATAATGAATTCATCATTTTTGGCAGCCTGGGTAGAAGCTATGGCCGGAATGGATTTCACTCCCTGCATCCCTTCTAAACTTTCCACCCCCATATCAAACATCAAAATAGCCTGCGGGTCAGCTTCCACTACAGCCTCGGGGGTGAGCGGTTTATACCCCTCCATAGTAGAAACGGCATTCTTTCCGCCAGCCAGTTCGATCATATTACCGGCCGGGGTATTGGCTCCCCCCACGCTCATATTCCCGGCTCCGCGGGCATAGATGAAGAGAACGGCAGGTTTGTTTTCAATGGATTTTAAGGATTGCAGGTCTTCATCGATCTCAGCAATAAGGGAATCACCTTTTTCAGTTGCCTGGAGTTTTTCGGCAATGGTGCGGATCATAGCCCTGGTGCCTTCCACAGTATATTCCCTGTCAATCAACAGCAGTTCGGCATTGGTAAGATTGATCTGGTTCTTTAATTCAGCACTTATTTCATGCTTATTGGCTATGATCAGTTCAGGCTTAACCGATAA
This sequence comes from uncultured Flavobacteriales bacterium, assembly GCA_964492055.1. Taxonomy (GTDB): domain Bacteria; phylum Bacteroidota; class Bacteroidia; order Flavobacteriales_E; family Vicingaceae; genus CAZBIF01. The sequence goes on along the minus strand of CAZBIF010000052.1, from coordinate 14,012 downwards.
GAGCCCTTCAGCCGATACCTTGGTTACATGCCCCAGTTGAGGCAGTTCTTTCATACTTTCCGGATAGGTGCTGGTTACATCCACCGATTTGATACGATCTCCATAACCAAGCGCATATACAGTTTCAGTCAATGCCCCATGCAGGGTAACGATGCGCTCAAAAGACCTGGCTGAGTCACCCGTTTCCCTCTTCTCTACATTAGTGTTTTTATTTTCGCTGCAAGCCAGTAGACTGAGCGAAAAACTAAGCAAAAAAACGTATCTGATCATTTTCATTTCTAAGGCCATGAAAGGTGGGACTTCTCCCACCTTCAATCATTTAAACTAACTATCAAGAAATTATTTCAGGATCAATTTTTTGGTAGCGGAACCCCCTTCATGACTCAGGCGCAGGAAATAAACCCCTGCCTTTAATCCATCTAAATGGAGTTGTTGATTACCAAAAGACTGATTGATCATTAAATTTTCGCTCTTTACTACCTGACCATTAATGGCAAGTACTTCCATCCGCAGTTGATCGATACCGGCGGGAAGATCAGTGATCAGGGATATGGTACGCTGAGTGGCTGGGTTGGGATAGAGTATAAATTCCGGAGCAATTGATCCTGCAAGCTGCATGGTATTAACCGTACCAATATAAGATTTCTCGAAGATGATATTGCCATTGGCTGAACCACCGAACCCTTTCATCACTAGCCGGTAAACCGTAGAATCGCTTTTGTTTTTCACCAGATAGACCGTACTATCCGCAATTTCATATTGAAAGGTTTGCATATTGAAAGTCTTCCAATCATGACCGATGGTATTTATAGCTGGCTGATAGTTCAGGGTACTATCCCAGTAATTGGTATAGGTTGCGGGACTATTGACCGGATAAACCTGTGCGACCTCTATATCATTATTGTGTAACACCCCCGTAACCGGGTAGAGGGTAGGAGCATAATCCAGGTATTTGGTAAATAAAAGTTCCCAATTATCAGAAGCAGGCTCTGCATCAATGATACTGTCCTGAGCAATATGGTAGTAAAAGAAATTCTTCGTGGAGTAATTCGCAAGGAAAACTTCTTTTTTCACCTCATTGGAACCATTCAGGTCAGCGATACGGAATACATAAGAGGTCACCCCTTTCAGGGTATCTATCCATATTTTCTTGATAGATCCGGTGGGTGTCTGATAAACGAACAGGCTGTCACCAATTACATTATGCGTAATGAAGTTGTAGAGGCCCCAGCCAAAATCCAGTTGGTTGGCCGTATTAATTCCGCGATTAAATGCCCCAGCTTCCCAGTTGGTGGGATCATTCTGCAGGGCAACCCAGGAAGAAATACCTGTAGTATCCATGGAATTCCATGAGGAGGTATCGGCTTTTCCTTTGGGATAAGTATAGAGTTTAGCTCCCGTTGCGGTATTGGCGAGTATGGAAGCCGAACTGCGACTAGGAATGCCGAAAGCCAGGTCCCAGTCAGATAATTTTATCCGGGCCACCTCTCCGAAGGATAAACTATACCAAACCTGATCGGTATTTCCCGCCCCTAAAGATACGGTATCAAGGGTCTGGCTATGCGTATAGCTGAAAGTGACCATTAAAAGGAAAGAAAGTAAAGTAATTCTCATCAGTGTATTAAATTTTTATTATTTATAATCGTTCTAAATAAGCTTAGAGGCCGCAAAAATACTGATGAAAGAGAGTAGCTGCAATAACTAAAATGAGGTAAATTAATGCCAGTAAAATGGTAAATGAACTACCAGCTATCTGGTATTAGTCAGTGATCAAACCCACACTGAGGGCATAACGGGTTAGCTCAGAAGTAGATTTTACGCCCAGCTTCTTTTGAATATTACGCCTGATCACTTGGATTGGCATGGAAACATGGATCATT
>CAZBIF010000052.1:8029-12122 GCA_964492055.1 uncultured Flavobacteriales bacterium | reverse complement strand
ATATTACGCCTGTGGGTATGTACCGTATGATGGCTCAAATGAAGCTTTTTACCGATTTCCTTATTGGTAAGACCGTTGGCGATCAATGCGGTGATCTCATTTTCCCGTTCAGTGAGGGCGGTAGGTTCGCAATTGGCCTCCTCCTCCTGATTGAATTGTTTATTCAAAATGATGTCCAGTACCTTATTGCAGTAAAATTTTTCCCCTTTGGCAATGGCGAAAATGGCATGAATGATCTCGTCCTCATCGCACTGCCAGGTCAGGTAGCCCTGCACCCCTTTTTCCAATATTTTCAGTACCGGACCGGAACTTTTGATATCCGAAATGATAAGTATACGTTGTTGAGGATGTTTTTCCCTCACCCTGGACGGGGTTTCCGTCTGGTAGTTTTCTGCCGAAAGGGGGTCGATGATGAGCAGGTCAAATTTTTCCGACCGTAACTTTTCCATCAATTCTTCCTCACTTTTCGCATTTTCAATGCGGTCGATGCCTCCCCCTTTGCTTAAAATTGCCTTCAGGCCATTGCTCATCAGCACATTGGCGTTGGCATGCAGAATTGATAATCCCATTTATTTAGAATGATTCTAAACTACAAATATCCTCTGGAAAAGCCTTTCCATCAAATCCATTCGTTATTTTCTTTTCGTTACCGTTTTTTTCTGAACTTCTCATACAGTTCGATCTGCGGATTGGTAAGATCCAGTAATTTTCCATCAATGAAGGCCAGGCTTACGGCATTGGTCCGCATATCAAGGGCATCTCCCGCCGAAATAAAGAGGGTGGCATCCTTACCCGTTTCCAGACTTCCCAGCCGATCAGCTATTCCTAGGATTTTGGCATTATTCAAGGTGATCAACTGCAAGGCTTTTTCCTTTTCCATCCCAAAATGGGCGGCGGTACCAGCATAAAAAGGTAAATTTCGGGTACCCATGGCTTCCATGCTTCCACTATTTTGCAAGCCTACCAGCAAACCCTTCTCACTTAAGATCCGCGGTAATTTATAAGGCAGGTCGATATCATCCCCTTCTCGCTCAGGCAGGGCATGCACCCTTCTCAGCAATACCGGAATTTTGCGGTCGTGGAGCAATTCAGCTACCAGCCAGCTATCATACCCACCTACCAGCACCCAATCGATGGGATAGCCATCCAGAAAATAGATGGCGTCGGTGATCTGTTGCACCTTATCGGCATGTACATACAATTTGGCTTTGCCTGTGAGCACCTTTTTCATCATCTCATACCGCAGGTTTTTCTGCATATGAAAATCCGTTTTGCGATAGGCAACAGCTGCTTCAAAGAAATCGGCAATGGAAGTTACTTGCTCCCGGTATTTTTCTGCGGCTTTGCCGGCTTCTTTCTCCTCTTCCCCTTTTAAATGAAGTTTTTCTTCAGGCCAGTAGAGGTGAATGCCATCATCGGTTCGGAGCACGGCATCCTGCCAGTTCCAGCCTTCCAATGCGAAAATGGAACTGCTGCCGGAAATGATCCCCCCTACCGGCGCCACCTGGGCTACCAGAATGCCGTTACTGCGGATGGTGGGAATAATACGTGAATCGGTATTGTATGCCCCAAGGCTGCGTACGTGGGGGTTGAAGGTGACATCATCGTAATCGCGGGAGGCCCTAACCGCTCCGATCTCCACCAGCCCCAAACGGGAATTGGGTGCAATGAAACCGGGGTAGGCATGTTGTCCCTTCAGGTGGATGACGGTATCGTACTTCGTGGAATCCATACGGTAGTCAATGGCCGCCAATACCATATCCAGTTTCCCATCCCGAAAACCGATGGCGGCATTTTTAATGACTTCCCCGGTTCCCAGGTGGGCAGTTGCTCCCAATAGCAAAATGGATTTTGTCTGGGGCTTGGCAGGCACTTGCGCCATAGCCAGCTGAGCGGTCAACAATATCCATATTACGATCAGGTATCTCATTCCTGTTCCATGGTTTCGCAGTGGTATAACTTCTTTTCTTCGGGCTGGTATTTTTGCGCTTTTTTCTTATCAGCCGACTGCATCATTTTTTTCACAATGCGTTCCCGTTCTTCAGCATCCCGTTTACCGAGCATTTTGTCGCGCTCCCGATCAAAATAGAGACTCCCGTCGATGTACGTTTGTTCGGCATGGGTGTATACCGAAAGGGGATGAGCAGACCAGAGCACCAGGTCGGCGTCTTTACCGGCTTTTATGCTACCCATACGGTGATCCAGATGCAGCATCTTGGCCGGATTAAGGGTAATGAACTTCCAAGCTTCTTCTTCCGAAACTCCTCCGTATTTCACTGCTTTGGCAGCTTCCTGATTGAGCCGCCTGCCCATTTCCGCATCATCGGAATTGAAGCCGGTAAGCACCCCCCGTTCATGTAACAGGGCCGCATTGTAAGGAATGGCATCATTCACCTCGAATTTATAAGCCCACCAGTCGGAGAAGGTAGAGGCAGCAGCGCCATGCTCCCTCAGCATATCTGCTACCTTATAACCTTCCAGAATGTGGGTAAAGGTATTGATCCTGAAATTCATGGAATCAGCTACATGCATCAGCATATTGATCTCCGATTGTATGTAGGAATGGCAGGTGATGAATCGCTGGGAGTCGAGGATCTCCGCCAGGGCTTCCAGTTCCAGATCGCGACGGGGCGAAGCTGTTTTTTTCTTTTCCTTCTTCTTACCGGCAGCATAGATCTCCTGTTCTGCCCGGTAGTTTTTTGCGCGGTGGAATGCATCGTAAAAAACCTGCTCCACTCCCATGCGGGTCTGCGGAAAACGTACGGTATGCTCGTCCCCCCAATTCGACTGTTTAACGTTTTCCCCCAGAGCGAATTTGATGAACCCATCCGCTCCCCTGATCTTCATTTCGGCAGGGGTTTTTCCCCAGCGTAGTTTCACCAGTGCAGATTGCCCACCGATGGGGTTGGCTGAACCGTGCAGCAACTGGGCTGCAGTGACTCCACCGGCCAGTTGGCGGTAAATATTAATGTCTTCCGCATCCACCACATCCCCGATACTGACCTCAGAGGTGATGGCCTGTCCGGCCTCATTCACCCCTCTGCTGATGGCGATGTGGGAATGCTCATCCACAATCCCGCTGGTAAGGTGTTTACCGGTGGCGTCAATTTCCTTCACCTTGCCGGCGAGTTCGGGAAACATGACCTCCATATTGATGCGATAGCCTACCATTTCAATCTTTCCGTTGCGGATGAGCACATCGTGATTTTTCAGGACCCCCTCTGCCTCATTGGTCCAGACCGTGGCATGTCGAAAGAGAATGGTTTCGGCTTGTAGCGGCAGGCTATCCCACCCATAGGCCATATTGGGGTAAAAGGGGCCGGGTGCCCTTTGATGAATGAGGGAATCCTTTTCCGGATCTGTTTTTACCTCCCCGGATTTCTTTATGGCCCCCCAGTCCACCCAGTCTCCGTCCATAAAAGCCTTACCGCTCCATAGCCTGCTCATGGAGTCACTCACCGAACCACTCAAACGGTATAATTCCTCCTCCAGGGTAAAGGCCAGATTGATGCGAAAACCATCCAGACTCAGGGTGGCAGGAACACTGTCTTTTTGATTTTTCACCTTCAGCCAGGATTTATACCCTTTTTTATCTTCCCTGACGATCAGCTCATACAAGTTCTCTTTTGCTACATTGATACTGTAAGTGCCGGGCAGTTCGATTTTACTTTCTTCCTTAATACGATACTCCTTGCCGTTCACCCAGTTGCTTAGCAAGATGGCCTCCTTCTTAAAAATGGTATCTGAAAAGATGAGGAAACTGGCCTGGGCCCCATTCCGGAGGCTACCCAACTGATCTTCAACCTTGAGCCATTTGGCCGGCTGGAGCGACAAAGCTTGCACTATTTTCCGGTGATCCATGCCTTTCGCAACGGAGCGTCTGATATTGACATAGAAATCTTCCGGCTTTTTGATCCCCTGGGAAGTGATGGCAAAAGGAATAGTATGTTCCGTAAGGTAGAGCATGTTCTCATCTGCCAGTTCCCATTCCTTCATTGCCGCAAGGGGGATATCCAGGGTCTCAAAAGGGTCGCTTACCTGGTAGGGTTTGGGGTAGTTCACCGGGATCAATACCGGGGACCGGCTGTTGGCG
>CAZBIF010000052.1:0-8013 GCA_964492055.1 uncultured Flavobacteriales bacterium | reverse complement strand
CCATAGAGGATAAAGGGGAAACCCAGTTCATCAGCCAGGGTATCCGCACGTAGCTGGGAAAGCAAGCTGCCGCTTTCTATGATCTTCGGCAACTCCTTGTACTGATTCAGGCTGGCCAGGCTTTCATTATAAGGCAGGGTCTTCTGGTTTTCAGCATACCAGGCCGCATCGTAGTGGGTTTGCCGGATGAGGGCGATCATGCCCATGAGGGAAGTGGGATACGACTGATGGGAACTTCCGCGATAAAAGGCATACTGCATAGCAGCATCGGCTTTGACCACCTGCCGGTCGTGCTCTCCATTGAGGTTGAGCAGGGCTGAAGTACCGCGTATGATGCCGTCGCGGCGATGGGTGAGTACTGCTCCAAAACCCATCTTCCGGAACTTTTCCGCTTCCTTCTCCTTGTAGGTATAGTGCTCAATAGCCCGCACCTCCGGCTTGATGTGTTCATTCCAGTAATAAGGCCCTTTTTTGGCGGTCTCCAGCTGGGGCTTGTGGCTTTTTTCCTTTTTAAGCGAATCAATGCCGAACTGGGTATAAAGGTCTATAAAAGCAGGGTAGATAAATTTGCCATCGGATTTCTTAATTATGGTATTCGGTGGAAGTTTCACCTCCTTACCCACGGAAATGATGGAACGGCCCCTGATAAGCAACGTTCCCTGCAAATACTCTCCCTCCGGAGTAAAAATGGTAGCTCCCGTAAAAGCGGTATAGTGATCTTTTTCATCCAGACTGTTGTTCTGAGGGCGCCATTCCTGAGCCCAGGACAAGGCTCGGAATAATACTACGGTTAAGAATATGAAAGCGGTGCGGAAATTCATAGAAAGCCGCTAAATTACCAAAACATTGAGGGAGGAAAAGAGCGGTTGGATTTAATATCTTTGCAAAAATTTTAGCATGTATACCGGACTCTTACACCTGCATAACCTGTTGCGCTACGTAGTGGTTATTTTATTGATCCTTGCCATTGTAAAATCTTTTGCCGGCTGGTTTGGCAAGCAGGCTTACACCAATGGGGACAACAAAATTTCCCTCTTCCTGCTGATCTCTTCCCATATTCAATTACTGATCGGACTGGTATTGTATTTTGTAAGTCCAATTGTGGCTTCTGCCCTTGAAGATTTCGGCGGGGCCATGAAGGAGCCGGTCTTGCGCTTCTGGGGGGTGGAACACATCCTATCCATGATCATCGGCATCGCCATTATCACCCTGGGGCGGATCATGGCGAAGCGCGGTTCTTCCGATGCATCTAAATTCCGGCGGCAGGCAGTGTATTTTACCCTGGCCTTCGTACTGATCTTTTCGGCCATTCCCTGGCCCTGGTCGGCTATTGCCAGACCCTGGTTTTAGGAACAATTTCAGCTTTCAATACTTTTAGTTTTATATGCACATTCCCGATCCTTTAAATAAACCGGCAGAGAAAGCGGTGCTGGTGGGGGTAATTACCCAGCACGAAAGTGAGGAACAGGTAGAAGAATACCTGGACGAGCTGGCTTTTCTGGCAGAGACCGCGGGGGCCGAGGCAAGTAAACGCTTTACCCAGAAGCTGGAAACCCCCCATCCCAAAACTTTTGTGGGAAAAGGAAAACTGCAGGACATTGTGACTTACGTAAAGGAGGAGAACATCAGCCTGGTGATCTTTGACGATGAGCTCAGCCCTTCTCAGACAAGAAACATTGAAAATGCTTTTAAGGAGGTGAAGGTGCTGGACCGCAGCAACCTCATCCTTGACATATTTGCCAAGCGGGCAAGAACGGCGGCTGCAAAGACCCAGGTGGAACTGGCCCAGTATGAGTACCTCCTCCCCCGCCTGACCCGCATGTGGACACACCTCAGCCGGCAGAAAGGGGGTATTGGCATGCGCGGACCGGGTGAAACGGAAATAGAGACCGACCGAAGGATCATCCGGGACAAGATCGCTTTGCTCAAGACCAAGCTGGAAAAGATCGACAAGCAGAAAGCCACCCAGCGCAAAGGCCGGCAGCAGATGATACGGGCTGCCCTGGTGGGCTATACCAATGTGGGCAAGTCCACCCTGATGAATCTGCTTTCCAAGTCCGAAGTGTTTGCCGAGAACAAGCTATTTGCCACCCTGGATACTACGGTGCGCAAGATTGTCGTGGGAAATTTGCCTTTTTTATTGTCCGATACCGTAGGGTTTATCCGCAAGCTTCCCCACCACCTGGTGGATTCCTTTAAGTCTACCCTGGACGAGGTGCGGGAAGCTGATATTTTGTTGCATGTAGTTGATATTTCCCACCCGTCCTTTGAAGAACAGATACAAACGGTGAATGAAACCTTGCAGGAACTTGGTGCCAAGGACAAGCCCAGCATCATGGTTTTCAATAAGATCGACGCTTATCGCTTTGTACCGCAGGAGGAAGATGACCTCAGTGAACCGGGGAGGGAAAATGTGAGCCTGGAGGAACTGCAAAAAACCTATCTGGCCAGGGAAAATGCCCCGGCTATCTTTATTTCCGCCGAAAAGAAGATCAATATTGAGGAGCTGAAAGAATTGCTTTACCGGCAGATCAAGGATTTGCATCTGAAGATCTATCCGCATAGGATGTTGTATTGACATCTTTTAAAACATGACTTTTTGCGATCGTATTCGTAAATAGTTATAACTTTTTGCGATAGTATTCGCAATATATCATAACTTTTTGCGATTTTTGTTGTGTGATGATTGAAAGAATTCAAACTAAATCAATAATTGACCGATTAAAAAACTCGACAAAAGCAATTATCCTGTTAGGTCCTAGACAAGTTGGTAAAACAACCCTTCTGAAAAATTTAATAATGGAGAAGAAGAACAGCAAATGGCTTAATGCGGATAATCAAGACGTGCAATCCTTATTTGAACAAGCTAATTCTACTTTTTTTAAGAAAGAATTCAAAGGCGCAAAATACCTAATCATTGATGAGGCACAACGCATAAAAAATATCGGTTTGAAATTGAAATTAATTACTGATGATTTGCCAGGAATTCAGTTAATCGTCACAGGATCATCATCATTTGAATTGGCTAATGAAATAAATGAACCCTTGACCGGCAGGAAATGGGAGTACCGACTGTTTCCTTTGTCATACGAAGAGATGGTTAATCACCACGGTTTACTTGAGGAAAGAAGATTATTAAATCACCGCCTGGTATATGGTTATTACCCCGAGGTAGTAACTGCTGAGGGTGAAGAAAAAGAGGTGCTTAAACAGTTAACCGATAGCTACTTATATAAGGATATATTGATCTGGAACAAGATCAATAAAAGCGAAAAATTAGTAAAACTTTTGCAGGCATTAGCTTTTCAAATTGGTTCTCAGGTATCGTACAATGAGCTCGGTAAAATGGTAGGATTAGACAATGAAACCATTGACTCTTATTTACAGTTGCTAGAGCAAACTTTTGTGATATTCCGCTTGGGTTCGTTCAACCGTAATTTACGAACAGAATTGAAAAAAAGTCGTAAGATCTATTTTTATGATAATGGAATTCGGAATGCATTGATTGCAGATTTCCGAATGGCAGAATTGCGCCAGGATAAAGGTGCACTTTGGGAGAATTTCTTAATGGCAGAGCGTATGAAGGTCAATGCCTACCACAACCGCTGGGTGAACCGGTATTTTTGGCGAACCAAACAACAACAGGAAATTGACTACCTGGAAGAATCGGACGGGCAGTTAAATGCTTTTGAATTTAAATGGCAAAGTAGTAAAGAGCCTAAAGTGACTAAAACATTTGTCAATGCTTATGCGGAAGCTAAAGTGAATTTCATCACTAAAGAAAATTTTGAGACATTTATATTACCTTAAGATCAAAGATCTGCATCTGAAGATCTATCCGCATAGGATGTTGTACTAACTTTCCCACATCATGATTAAAAAAAATCTACTCACTACTTTAGTATTTATTTTATTTAATGTTTCTCTCACTTTTTCCCAATATAATGTAATTGGGTTAGATGCTCTAGGACTTTTTAATGGATATTTTAAGGCTTCGTACGAAAGGTCATTCAGTAAACATTTATCTTTTGCCATTAATTATGAGAATGCGGAATATGCCAGTGGAACTACTGGCAGTCTGAATTCTCAAACTAAAGTATATAGCCTTACAGGATGGGGTATAATTCCAGAAGCGAGGTTTTATCCACTCACCAAAAAAAAACAAGCTCCAAGAGGATTCTTTCTTGGTTTGCATTATCGATATAGAGAACTATCTGAAAACTATACCGGAAAAGATTTCTCTACCATGCAAGCTTCGCTCTTTTCCTCCCCCACCGCCCCATCACCTAACCTAGACATTACAACCAAGGCTACAGCATCCAATTATGGTTTAACAATAGGTTATAAATTTAATGCAGGACCGATAATTCTAGAACCTTTATTTGGATTTGGATCAGGCAGCGGAAAATATGAACAACCTAATGAAAGAAGTAAAATAGACCCTTTTTATAAAGATGACCAGGCGATCCTGGAGGATGCTTTGAGGGCCCAGATTAAAGTGGGTTTTTACTTCCCGCAGATGAAACCTCATGAAGAAATTATTGAGAATCCTGCCTATGAGATAGATAAGTCACTTGCTGCTGATAGTATGATCATGTTTAAAATTTATCGTCCCGGCAAATTGATTGGTTTAGTTATGGCCTATAATGTATTTATAAATGAGGAAAAGGTAGCCAGAATGAGTAACAGCAGCTATGAAATGGTAAAATTGCCTTATTCCGACTATGCTAAAATAACAGCAAGTACTGAAGACCAAGTAAGTCTCCAGGTTCCCTTAGTCCCCGGAGGGATTTATTATCTGGAGTGCAAAATAGGGATGGGTCTCTTGGTAGGTAGGCCTAAAATGAAAATAGTTGATCCCGCCACCGGACAAGAAGCTATAGATAAAATCAAGCATTAGTAATCTACCTGATTATATGGTTTGGAACTGTTTGGGTAACAACTGGTCTTTGCGATTGTGGTATTTTTGAACTTCAGGCGTATATTTAATTTATGACGCTGGCTTGGCTAAAATATGACTGTTATGATAAAATCGATCTTACCCGTATTGGCTATACCGCTCAGCTTCCTGCTAGTGAGCTGTGAGGCGGAAGAAAAGTTTACCCCGGCCCTTGATACTGATTCCTGGGCAGCGATCAGGGCGAAAGTGCCGGAAGGAGACTCCCTGATCCACGGGAAATCCTATCTTTCGGTGTATGCTCAGATGTACAGCTACAACAGTATGCGCAAGTACAACCTCACCAACATGATCAGTCTGCGTAATGTGAGTGAGGAGGATACCATTTATCTGCTACGGGCCGATTACTACAATACCCATGGTGACAAGATCAGGACTTATTTTGACCACCCCGTTTACGTAGTTCCACAGCAAACCCTGGAGATCATTATTGAAGACAAGGATGATGAGGGCGGCACCGGCTCCAATTTTGTGTTTGAATGGAAAACCCCGCAGCATTGTCCGGAACCGTTGTTTGAAGGGGTGATGAATTCCATGGACGGAGGACAAGGGATCGCCTTTACCACCCATGCGGTGCGTATAGAGTAAAAGCTACATGAATCTCAACTGCAAGGAGTATTATCTAAGGTGGGTATGCTAGAATCTAGCTCGCAAAGCAAAACCATTTACGCTGCCCACTACCGGCTGCAGATTCAGGCTTACGGATGAATTTTTCTTCTTAGCCCCGGAATGGCGGGAGAAATGGTGTAGGTAAGGAATACCAAAACCGGTAACTGCCCCGATCACATAGCCCAATGCTACGTCAGTGACAAAATGCTTACCGGCCTTCACCCGCCAGTGACCTTGCAGCGCAGGAAGGGTAGCGGCCACCGGCCAGGCCACCCAGTCCACAATTTTACTTTCAGGATAGTAATCGTTAAGCACTTTGGCCGTCAGGAAAGTCATGGCGGCTACATTTACAGTATGACCTGAGTAAAAAGAAGCCTGCGCATCGCTGTTGGTCTTTCGTCCGATACTCACTTCCGGATTATAGACATAAGGCCGTTTGCGGGAAGAGACTACTTTCGCAAAAATATTCAGGCTATTGGTAAAGGCCAGGGTTTGAAAATAGAGGTATAAGAGGTTTTTCTTTTTAGCCCCTTCTTTTGGGACTGCAAAGGTGGTGGCCAGGGGAAAAAGGAAAGAAGAAGCAAGCAGCACATCGCTCATATCCTGGGCTTTAACACTTTCGTTGAAAACCGCTTCCCGCTCGTAAGCCGGAATATCTTCCGGGTTTAAATCAATAACGTCTGCTGTGGTAAGGTCATCACGATGGGAGTAATGGGCGGCTATCAATAACGTTGAACTACTGGAAGCTATCAGTATATCTGCGGTTCTGTATTCCTTATCAAAACGATAGATTGATTGCAGCACAACAGTATCCTTCTCCAGCGGAACTTCTTCAGGATCCTGCCCCATTAAACCAGCAGGGCTACTCAATGAAATTCCCCAAAGAAACAGAAATGAAAGCAGAGAATTGAAATGAAAGCGCATACTTTGTTTTTAGCTAATAATATAAGGGAATTGGTAATTTAATGCAAATTTTAGATGAAGAAAATGACTGATTGTCTTTCTCATTTTCGCTCACTCCCGTAACCTTTTCACCCATAAATGAGTCAAAAAATATTTTGTAAACTTATTTATTTACTTTTTTAATATATTTGTAATCTTATTCATTTACATACTATTACTAATGTAAACTTATCTATTTACACTATGCGAAGTAAAAGGCAACTTCTTATTGAACAATTGAACCATAAATTACAAGTATTCTCAGCATGTGAAAAAGTTCAAATTCCTGAGCGCGGTTGGGTTCATACCATTCGGACTACCTTAAACATGACCATGGCTCAACTGGGTAAGAAGTTAAATATTACACGACAGGGTGTAAAAAAAATAGAAGAAAGTGAAGCTCAAGGCCGAATTTCACTTAATTCCTTAAAAGAGGCAGCCGGGGCTATGGACTTTAAATTAGTTTATGCCTTGGTCCCCAAAACCGGAACCATCGATGACCTGATCCGACTAAAGGCAGAGCAATTGGCCCAAAAAATCGTCTTGCGAACCCATCAAAACATGAAACTTGAAAATCAGGCAATTGCAGATGAGAAGATAGCTGAGGCGATAAAGAATTTGGCCGATGAAATAAAGCGAGAAGTTAGAAAATCAATATGGGATTAAAATTCGATTATAAATTCGGCCAGACCCCCTTAGCAGAGGAAGAGAAGGAAGGATTAAAAATTAGAACCATCTCCACCCATCATGAATTAGATGAATTTGAACAATTGAATATTGAAAAAGCAGTGGAATGGACTATCCATTCCAACTTTAAGTCCAATCAAATCCTCAGCGAAAAATTTGTGAGGTCATTGCATAAGCGAATGTATGGAGAAGTATGGAAATGGGCAGGGGAATTCAGAAAAACCGAAAAAAATATCGGTATCCCATGGATTCGGATCGGAGTAGAATTGAAAACGCTATTAGAAGATTGCAGGTATTGGATTGAAAAGCAAACTTATTCAGCAGAAGAGATTGCCATTCGATTTAAACATCGTTTGGTTTCTATACATTGTTTTCCTAATGGAAATGGAAGACATTCCCGATTGATGGCAGATATTATTATGGAATCAATATTTAAAGAAGAAATATTTACCTGGCACCAATCCAATATGGTTAAGGCAGATGAAATACGAAAAAAATATATAAAGTCACTCCAAGAGGCCGATAGAGGAAATATTCATCCCCTGATAAAATTTGCAAAGAGCTGAACTAACCATTCAAGCCTTTGGGAAAAGCATATATACCTTCCCTTATCATGCAAACGCCTGCAGATCCGTCAGCTTCTTGTAAATTCAATATTAAGCTATTAATTATTTGTAACCTCCCTTTGGTCTACTCTTTGTAAATTATTAAATCATTTAGCGTTTGAATCGTGTATACCTCTATAAAATTCATGTTTGAGAAATTGTCGGCTCCCCATTTTTAGGACAGTGCTAAATTAAAGAACTCTCTTTATTCTT
>CAZBIF010000051.1:3464-16062 GCA_964492055.1 uncultured Flavobacteriales bacterium | reverse complement strand
CAGAAATCAGAAATCAGAAATCAGAAATCAGAAATCAGAAATCAGAAATCAGAAATCAGAAACTTCTAAAGTCTAATCTCGAAAAATCCATCTTCTATCTCTAGGTTTTCTGTTTCTTCTTTTTAGCTGCAGGGAAAAGTACATTGTTCAAAATCAAACGGTAGCCAGGACTGTTGGGGTGTAAATTCAAATCAGTTGGCGGATCCCCAACATAATGCTGATAATCTTCCGGATCGTGACCCCCGTAAAAAGTCCAGGTTCCCTTGCCAAAGTCTCCATGAATGTATCGCGCCGTACCTAAAGCCTTATTTTCTCCCATGATCAATACTTCCGGTTTGATTAATTTGGAATAATAAGCAGTGGTTTGACCCATAAATCCATCTATTATCTGAGTATGGTTCTGACATAACATAGTGGGTACCTGATCCCATTTTGCTGAAAATTCAAATAGGGTGAATTTATCACTGTTCTGCGGGGTTTTATTATGCTCGGGAGTGGCATCTATATTAGAGAACTCATACACAAAAGGATCGGTGATCAGGGTGAAATCTTTAAAGGCAAAGCAATTTTGATAGTCTAGTTTACTGTTGTAAGCAGGGGTGGTACCATCCCCGTCAAACATGTTCTCACAAATATCAAGTTCCGACGCAGCCAGCGCAATGTCATATGAATCTGTGCCGGAACACATGGAAAAAAGGAAACCTCCCCCTGCGGTAAACTCCCGAATCCGTTGGGCTACGGCGAGTTTTAATTGAGAAACCTTTTCAAAACCCAGGGCAGAGGCCATGGTTTCATTTTCTTTTACCTGCTCTTTATACCAGGCACTGTTTCTATAAGAACCGTAAAATCGCCCGTATTGACCGGTAAAATCTTCGTGATGTAAATGCAGCCAATCATATAACGGAAGTTTACCTTCTATCACTTCCTTATCATAAATAATATCGTACGGAATTTCTGCGTAAGTAAGTACCAGCGTGACTGCATCGTCCCAGGGTTGTTTGCCTTCGGGAGAGTAAACTGCCATGTTCGGGGCCTTTTGCAATTTAACCACATCCATATTCACTTCAGGATTGGCAATCTGAGTAATAATAGCGGTAGATTTTGCATCGGGAATGATCTCATAGGAGACCCCGCGGATAAGCATTTCATCTTCTATGGGGGAGGCGTGTTTCATCATAAAACTTCCACCCCGGTAATTCAATAGCCAGTCCACTTCCACATCCCTTTGCAACACCCAGTAAGCAATACCATAAGCTTTAAGGTGGTTTTTCTGACTTTCATCCATGGGAATGAGAATATAAGTCGCTTTTAGCCAAGGGCAAATTAATAACAGGCTTAAGCAAAAATTTAATCTTCATGAAAGTAAATTATAATTACCTAAAGTTAGGCAAATTTAGAAGGGAACGTCATCGTCTTCATCATCCATTCTGGATGAACGAATAATATGCGAGCTGCTGCTTCCTCCGAACTCATCACTAACCGGTAAGTTTCCAAAGCCCTTATCGTCACCAAAATCATGCCGCACCATATCCGAGAACTTGGCAAGTTCGGAGGTGAATTTAAGTTGCACATCTCCTACCGCACCGTTTCTGTGCTTGGCTATGATAATGTTGGCCAGACCGGCGGTGGAGTTTCCTTCCTCATCTTCCATTAAACCGTAGTATTCCGGACGGTTGATGAACAATACCATATCGGCATCCTGCTCAATGGATCCTGATTCCCGCAGGTCGGAGAGTTGGGGACGGCGATCGCCCCCACGGCTTTCTACCGCCCTGCTAAGTTGAGAAAGGGCTATTACCGGGATATTCAGCTCTTTAGCGATACTTTTCAATGAGCGGGATATGGTGCTGATCTCCTGCTCCCGATTACCGGTTTTGCTGCCTTCTCCTCCGGCGGTCATTAATTGCAAATAATCCACTAATAACAATTGGATATCATATTGGGATTTAAGGCGGCGGGCTTTGGCCCGTAGTTCAAATACAGAAATAGCCGGGGTATCATCGATAAATATGGGGGCCTCAGCCAGGTCACCGATCTTCGCATGGATCTGTTCAATTTCATCGTTGCGGAGGTTGCCACTCCTTAATTTTCCTGAAGATAATTCGGATTCCGCAGAGATCAATCGCGTTACCAACTGCAGGGAGGACATTTCCAAAGAGAATACGGCCACCGGTTTTTCAAACTGTACCGCCGCATTTCTTGCCAGGCTTAAAGCAAAGGCAGTTTTACCCATGGCAGGGCGGGCAGCCAGGATGATCAGGTCAGAAGGTTGCCAGCCAGCAGTCATGCGATCCAGGTCCGTGAAGCCTGAAGGTACTCCAATTATATGGCCATCACTGTTCTTAGCCTGTTCAATTTGCTTGATGGCAGAGCGGATCAGGGTGGACATGGATTCCGATTGCTTGCTGATATTCACTTCCGTAACAGAGAAAAGGTTGGCTTCTGCCCGGTCCAGTAGGTTGAATACGTCTGTGGTATCGTCGTATGCATCATTAATGATCTCTGTGGAAATGCGGATCAATTCCCTTTGAATGTATTTTTGAGAGATGATGCGGGCGTGAAATTCCACATTGGCAGCAGAGGCCACCCGATTGGTTAATTGAGTGATATAATAGGCGCCACCTACAATTTCCAGTTCCCCTTTTTCCTTCAGTTCGTTGGTAATTGTTAATATGTCAATCGGCTCCGACTTTTCAAACAGATCATGGATGGCTGCAAAGATCCTTTGATGACTTTCCTTATAGAAACTTTTGGGGTTAAGGATATCAATTGCCGTATTTACAGCTTCCTTCTCCAGCATCATGGCCCCCAGTACTGCCTCCTCCAGCTCAATGGATTGAGGAGGTAACTTACCGTGTTCAATATTAGCAAGTTGCAAAATATTATTGGTATTAAGTTTGCGGATACGGTCAGTCTTTTCCTTGGGGCTTTTCATGTCCCAAATGTAGTATTTTTGACAAGGGGGGGTATGTGGATTAGCAACTTACAATTGCTTTTTTTTTACCCATTATCAGCATGGGTGGAAGTTGCAAAGTTTGACTTTATAAAAAAGGATTAACATGAATTTAAAAGGTTATCAACGTGTTTTCTACAGCTTTTGAACAATTCTTGTAAGATTAATTTTATATTAAACCGAGATGAAGGGAATGTTTTTTAGAAATTTCAAAAACCTTTTTATAGTGCTCTTTGTTATAATCGGTTTTTCTTCCTGCAAGAAAGATGAAGATGAGCAACCTCCTGTCATTTCCACTCAATGGTCCCATGGACAGGTGTACGATGTACTGGATTTCATCCGGGTTAGAGCTACCATAACAGATAATGAAAAGATCACTTCCGTTAACCTCTATCTTCATCATAAGGAATCCGGTAAGATATACCTCACCCCCCTGAGCTGGCAACCCAACCAAAGTAATTTGGAACTGGATGAATACGTTGAATTATCCGATAGCTTATTACCTACCGGAAGCTATTATTTTCAGTTAACGGCATCGGATGGGGATAATACAGCTGAAAAATTCCTTGAGTTTTATGTTCGGGGGCTGGCAAGGAACTATATTTCTACTGTTGTTATTACAGATCAAGGGTCACAATCGCAATGGTCTGAAATTCTCGCAAACAATGGGAATGTGCAGCAAATAAAAAAGCTTTCCAAAAGAGTAAAGGAAATAGCGGTCAATTCCTACGATCAGCAACTATGGATCTTACCGCAAAATGATAAAGAACTACAGGCTTATGATTTAACCGATACCGAATTGGCTTTTTCAGAAACGGTAGTTTCTGCTTATAATGATCCCTTTCAGGCGATAAATAGTAACGGAAGGAATAGTTATATTGGAGATAAGGAGGGCAGGGTGTACGGTTTTCAGGAAAACTATATAAAGACATTCACTTATACTGCGCAATCCAACAGGTACCCGGTACTGCTGAAGGCAGATCAGCAATACCTGGCGGTAGTGGAACAAGACCGTAGTGGGAGCGCCCATCACTTTAATTTATTATTTCGCATCAGCGGGGCAAGTAGTTTTAGTTTTCCTTTGAATTTTACCGCTAAGGGTCTGGTTTACCCGGCAAGTCAGCCACACATTCTCATCTTCGGAAATCAATTGGAAAAATTGAAGGTGATTCAGGTGGATCTGGAAACCGGCCTTCAAAAAACGCTAGTTGATCAGAAGGGCCCTGAGATTTTGGATGTAATAAGTGCAGAAGGAATAGTTTATTTAGCTACCGGCAACGGTCTTTACAGCTATTCTATTCAATCAGCAATACTACAGGATCAACAATTGACGGGAATAAACAAACTGGCTTTTAATGCTGTAGATCAGTTACTTTATGCAGCAAAGGATCACGAAGTGCTTGAACTTGAGCTACCGGCCCTGAATCAACGTCGGGGTTTTTCGTTTAATAATTCAATTCTGGCAATAGAGGAAAGGTATAATTACTAAGCTTTTAGTTGGATTTCCGACCGTCTTCCACCACCCCCATATTGGAAAATTTACGGATCCGTCCGGCAATGCGCTTTTCCGCATCCTGCTCATACAATTTTTCCAACTGTTTGGTGATTTCCTTTTTTACCAGTTCAAATGCTTCGGCAGGGTTGGCGTGAGCGCCACCTACGGGTTCCTTGATCACTCCGTCGATCAGCTTGTTCTCCATCATATCGGTAGCTGTTAACTTAAGTGCCTCAGCTGCTTTTTCTTTAAAATCCCAGCTTCTCCATAAAATGGAAGAACAACTCTCGGGTGAGATCACTGAATACCAGGTATTTTCCATCATCAATACTTTGTCCCCGATCCCAATACCCAGAGCCCCACCAGAGGCCCCTTCACCAATGATGATGCAAACAATGGGTACTTTCAGGTCGATCATCTCCAACAGGTTTCTTGCGATGGCTTCACCCTGGCCCCGTTCCTCCGCTTCAAGGCCCGGAAAGGCACCTGGTGTATCGATAAAAGTAACAATAGGGATATTGAATTTCTCAGCCAGTTTCATCAACCGCAGGGCTTTGCGATACCCTTCCGGATTCGCCATGCCGAAATTCCGGTATTGCCGCATTTTAGTATTAATGCCTTTCTGTTGGCCGATAAACATTACGGATTTTCCATCTACCGTACCCAAACCACCCACCATGGCCTTGTCATCTTTTACATTCCGGTCGCCGTGCAATTCAATGAAATCTCCCCGGGTAATGGCCTGGATATACCCCAGGGTATAAGGCCTGTCCGGGTGGCGGCTAACCTGTACTTTTTGCCAGGGGGTAAGTTTGCTGTAGATCTCCTTCCTGGTTTCCCGCAGTTTCTTTTCAAGCCCTTTGATGGTCTGGGAAGTATCCACCTTGCTCTTTTCCTCCAGTTCCCTGGCTTGTTCAAGCTGTTCTACAATTTCTTTGATCGGTTCTTCAAAATCCAGGTAGTTCGCCATAGTCTTTGCCTTAATTCTGGTTCAAAAATACAATTAATTGCCAGAGCGCCAAGTCGGGGTTTTATCACAAATTTTATCTTTGCGGCATGCAGTTAAGGGCAAATGCCAAGATTAATCTGGGTTTGAGGGTGTTGCGCAAACGAGCGGACGGTTACCACGATATCGAAAGTATTTTTATCCCTGTTCCCCTCTATGATGAACTGCGGATCGAGAAGGCAAATAAAGTGCAATTTATTGCTGAAGGGATACCGATTCCCCCTGATGAAGGCGGGAATTTATGCTTACGGGCTTACCATTTACTACAGGCGGGCTTCAGCTTGCCCCCGGTTGCCATTCATTTGCAAAAGCATATTCCTATAGGCGCAGGCCTGGGAGGTGGCTCTTCGGATGCTGCTTTTGTACTAAAAGGATTGAATGAACTTTTTGAGCTGGGACTTTCAACCGGCAAACTTGAAGAATATGCTGCTGAACTTGGTAGTGACTGTGTTTTCTTTATTCGTAATCAAGCGGCATTAGTTAGCGGAAAAGGGGAACAGTTGGACTTTTCCATACAGTTACCCTCATTGGGATATGGCCTGATCGTTTATCCAAATTTACATATCAGTACAGCTTTGGCATACAGCAAAGTGAGACCCAAATTCCCTGCAATCTCCCTTGCCGATTTGATCAGCAAGCCAAAGGAAGAATGGCAGGAACTTATTACCAATGATTTTGAGGATCCCATGCTCCGGGAATTCCCGGAATTGAAACCTATCCAACAGCAACTAGTAGATCAGGGGGCCTACTATGTAAGTATGAGCGGCAGCGGATCTGCTTTTTTTGGATTATTTGATCATGAACCCACCTTAGGTAAATGGAATAAGCAGATAGGTTGTATGTATTTTCCGGTAGCATTTAGTGCTGCATTATGATGTTTCACTTTTAATCAAGCAATGTAGGAAAATCTCTACAATGGGTGGATTACCTACCAATTTTTGTTTTATTAATTTTTGGTTTAAACAGGATTATTCAATTATACAAGATGTTCAAAATCATTTAATTATACATGATAATTCATTAAATTTACTTGCCGTATTACTGCTGGTCAATAATTTGATTTAACGATTTCTTTAAAGTTATAATCTATGAAAACCACTGCATTTAAAAACCATAAATCCCTGATCGCGCTTTTTGCCTGCATTTTAATGGCCTTCCAACTGAGGGCTCAAATGAAGGTAGAAGGAAAAGTATATTACGATGAAGACGGAGGTCCTCATCCCACGGTCAAAGTTTTGAAGGATAACCTTCCTTTTAAAGAACTGGAGACCAATAATAAAGGAAAATTTGAAGTCAGTCTGCCAATCGGTCACGATTTTATGCTGGAGATTTCCAAACCCTACAATTTCACCACCCGTCTGGCCATCAGTACCCGCTTCCCCGACCATATAGATACTGAAGGCATGTATGAATCCTTCGAGGTGGAAACCGATTTGATCCCCCGCTATGAAGGATTGGATGGTTCCATCATGAACTATCCGGTGATGATATTACAGTATGATGAGAAACAGAATGCCGTGGTAAACGACACCTCCTATCTTGCAGCTATCCGCGATCGCTTTGAGCGTTTAATGGATGAAACCGATAAATTGGAGAACAAGCAAACTAAACTGGTTGCGAACCCAACCGAAGGGGAAATGAAACGCATAGATCTGGTAGAATTTCTCTTAAAAGAAGACTCCCTGATCAGGGAAGAATTAATGCTGACCCATACCACCCACGAACTGCATGATAAACCCCGGGAGATGCCAGCGGAGGATACCAAAGAGAAAGAAGAATCCATGGCTGTAAATACAGCGCCAATAACTGATACTTCAAATAGAGTGGAATCTAACAGAAATGAGGAGAAGCCAACCACAGCGGTAGCTTCCCAGACAAACAAGCAGAAAGACTCTGCGCAGGCGAATCAGTTAACTGATAATACTTCCATGGCTAAGAAGCAGATAAACAATACCTCGGACAAGAGTGATAAAAATAATAATGCAGTTGTCCAATCCAAAAACGCAAGAAAGACTGGTACTATTAATAATGCAAAGCAAACCAATCGCAGCAATGCAGAAACAGTAAATAATAAAAATACTTCCCAGGACTTGGTAGCGACTAAGGAAAGGGCTCAGGAAAATAATAAGGTTTCTTCCCAAAGTAATGAGCTTTCTAATTCAGATCAGAAGGCAGGCCTGGCAAGCGAAAAGGGAGAAGATTCCGCTATGACTGCTACCGCAGATAATAATAAGGGGTTAGGTGCAAGCGACTTTGATGAAGAAGAAGCTTATCAGTCCGGGAATAATGAAGTAATCGTTAAACCTTTTTATCAGAGAACCTGGTTTTACCTGCTGTTGGTAGCCCTGGCGGCTATCATAATTTACCTGGTATATAAGTCGAGAAAGCCGGAGGCGAGGAATATTAGCTAAGGAAATAGATTCTTAGTAGGATAGGCGTCACGGCCAAAATTTATCAATACACTTCTGATAAACTATTGAAGATGACCCCCCAGGCCGCAGTTTTACCTACTTTCTCCTAATCTCACTATGATCACCCCGGTAGATGGATTAACAAAAATATGCTGTCCCAAAATTCCCTGAGCGGAAAAATTCCCTTCCTTATCCTCCAGCCACCATTGGTATTGGTAATACCATACGCTTCCGGCTGTGGTGTCAATAGCCAGGGAGCGGTCAATCCATGCTTCATTTAAAAGTTGCTTGCCATTCCAGTTCCCTTTATGTAGCATCAAACGACCGATTTTCGCAAAATCTATGGCACGGGCATTTACACAACAGAATGTTTTTTCCAGGCCTCCTTTCTTGTCCAGGCTCCAGCTACCATCATACTCCATTCCTAATGGTGTCCATATTTTTTCTTGAAAATAAGAAGTGATGGTTTTATCTTCTTTTGCCAGCACCCGGTGCAGAATTAATCCAAGGATCTGGGTTTGTCCACTTTGATAGTCAAATACTGTTCCCGGAGCCTGTTGCAGTTTCAATTTTTGTACTGCGCTTTCTAGTTTTCTTCCATAGTAAAAGGTTGCAGCATGCCCAAATGGATTGGTATAACTTTCATTGAACTCGATTCCTGAGGTCATCTGCAACACATGCTCAATGGTTACCTGATCAAATCCATTTACCTTCATCTCGGGGATGTAATTTGTAACAGGCTCCTTGACCGATTCAATCAACCCATCCTGAATCGCAAAACCCACTAAAAGTGAAGTGAAGGACTTTGCCATGGAAAAGGAAGGGACTATAGAATTTCGGCTATAGCCGTTTAGGTATTTTTCATATTGGATAGTGTCATTTTTTATGATAATGAAGGCAACTGTCTCATTATTTTCAAGGTATTCTTCAAAATCTACTTTTTCCCCGTTTAAGGTCAGGGATGTGGGTTTTTTAGCCGAATCTTTTTCTGCGAAAAAGAAAGGTTCAGTTGCACGCACTAAATCGCGTTCTGGGAATTTCTTATAATCCTTTATATCGGCGAAATTGTAGATGAAGAACCGGCCTACTTTACAGGAGGAGAAAAGCAATAAGGCAATGAATAAAATATTTAATTTGCTTCTCATCTGATTTATAAACGACTTCCCAGTATTTTCACCATCTTTTCCTTCCATTCATAAAACTCCTCGGCCATGATCTTTTGACGGGCAGTTTTCACCAGCCAAAGGTAAAAGGCCAGGTTATGCAGGGTGGCTATTTGTGCACCGAGAATTTCTTTGGAAATCAATAGGTGGCGCAGGTAAGCTTTGGAATACAGGGTATCTACAAAACTTTCGCCCTCTTCTTCAATAGGTGAAAAATCTTCGCTCCATTTGCGGTTGCGCATGTTCAGGATGCCGTTTTTGGTAAACAACATGCCATTTCTGGCATTGCGGGTAGGCATTACGCAATCAAACATATCAATACCCAGGGCAATGTTTTCCAGGATATTGACCGGGGTACCTACCCCCATGAGGTAGCGGGGCTTATCTTCAGGCAGGATGTTGCAAACCACCTCTGTCATGGCATACATTTCCTCTGCCGGTTCACCTACAGACAAGCCTCCGATCGCATTACCTTCCCGTTCAAAGCTCGCGATGGCTTCAGCAGATTTTTCGCGGAGGTCTTTGTAAGTACTACCCTGCACTATGGGAAAAAGGGTTTGCTCATAACCGTATTTTGGCTTTGTGTTGTCAAAACGTTCACAACAGCGTTTCAACCAGCGGTGGGTCATATCCATGCTGTTTTTTGCATAGCGGTAATCACAAGGGTAGGGGGTGCATTCATCAAAGGCCATGATAATATCCGCCCCGATGGTCCGCTGTATGTCCATCACATTTTCCGGCGTAAAGAAATGGCGGGAACCATCAATGTGGGAAGCAAATTTCACTCCTTCTTCTTTAATTTTCCTGCGATGGGCCAATGAATACACCTGATACCCCCCACTGTCGGTAAGGATGGGGCCATTCCAGCTATTGAAGCGATGGATGCCTCCGGCCTTTTCCATTACTTCCAGACCTGGTCTGAGATATAAATGATAGGTATTGCCCAGAATGATCTCTGCGCCTATATCACTTTTTAATTCCGTTTGATGGACCGCCTTCACTGTAGCTGCGGTACCTACCGGCATGAAAATAGGGGTTTGGATGAGGCCATGGGCAGTGGTGAGTTCCCCGGCCCTGGCCTTGCTTTGTGGATCTTTTGCCTGTAGTTTAAAATTCATCAACGAAAAAGAGGCCCAAATTTAGGCAAATGCCAAAAGCGATTTAATTTAGCTGCCTGTGAACCCCGATGAACTTCTCCAATATAGCTGGCATTTTTCCAATCTGCTGATGCTGTTCTATTGCTTGCTGTTTGCCATACAGGCCTGGTACTACCTGCATTATTTCTTGCCCTTTGGCAATTATGAACGCAGTGCAGAAATCTCTATTGAAGACCTCCCCCCCTTATCCATAATTGTGGCTGCCAAAAACGAGGCGGACAACCTTCAACGGCTATTGCCGGAGTTGTGCAAACAGAATTACCCAAAATTCGAGATCATTATAGTGGATGACCACTCTGCGGAACCCATGGATAAAATCGTTGAGCAATACCATACCGAAACGGTACCGGTCCGCTATCTTGAACTGACTGAGGGGGAGGGAAAAAAAGCGGCTGTGCGCTACGGGATATCCCAGGCTACTTACAAGCACTACTTATTTACTGATGCTGATTGCGTACCGGCCACGGAAGTCTGGGCCCTCAAAATGGCATCTAAATTCAATGCCCTGAAAGAAATTGTATTGGGATACGGAAAGTTTGTCGATAAACCCACTTTGCTGAATCTCCTGGCCAGGTACGAATGTATGATAAACGCCACCCAGTATTTTTCATTCAGCCTTAAGGGGAGCCCCTATATGGGGGTAGGGAGAAACCTGGCCTATAATCAGCAGGCGGCTGAAAACGGTCAATCCATCTTTCACAATCCGAAGATCATCAGCGGGGATGACGACCTGTTGGTAAATGCCGTTGCGGATCAATTGAATACTGCCATTAATCCATTTCCTGAAGCTCATACCATTAGCGAAACAGAAGAAAGCTGGAGCCGGTTTTTTCATCAGAAAAGAAGGCAATTGCAGGCAGGGAAGTATTACCGCAAGCGCGACAAACGCAAACTCGCCATTCTGGGGGCTTCCCAATTGTTATTTCCTTTTCTGGCCATCGGTTTATTCATTTACGATTATTCCATTTTTATTATTTTGGTCATCTTTGCAGCTAAGTTGCTCATTCAGTATAGGGTTTACGCCAAAGTGAATAAAAAATTCAAAGAAGCTTATTTACTGCCTTGGATGCCACTACTGGAAATAGTATATTTAATCATCATTAGTTTTATAGGCATTACAACCTGGATATGGAAGGTGAATCGGTGGAAGTAGGAAAGAATTTTTCGGCCAAGGCCCTGGAAGACCTGGAGCTGGTAAAATCTGCCAAGAACGGGGAGGAGGCTGCTTATACTGCCATCATGAGCCGGTACCGGGAACCGATCTATTATCTCGTTCTGAAAATGATCAAGAACGAAAGCGATGCAGAAGACCTGGCCATTGAGACTTTTTCCAAAGCTTTCAATAAACTGGATCAGTATACCCCACAATTTGCTTTCAGTACCTGGCTGTTTCGCATAGCCACCAATCACTGCATTGATTTTATCCGCAAACGAAAACTCAATACCACTTCCATTGACGAAGCCATGAAAGACCACAAAGGCAATAAGTGGAACATTCAGGTGGAAGGGAAGTCAAAAGACCCGGAAGAGAAATTTATAGAAAAGCAAAAGATCAATCTGATGCGGGAACTGGTCACCAAACTGGAAGAGCCTTATCAATCCCTGGTACGCATGCGGTATTTTGATGAATTGAGCTACGATGAAATTGCCAGCGAAAAGGATATTCCCCTGGGAACCGTAAAGGCTCAACTTTTCCGCGCCCGTGCCCTGCTGGCGGAACTGATCCGCCGGAGTAAAAAGAGTATCTGAGAGGGAATGCTCATCGAAAAGTATTTTCCTGATCTTACCTCCCATCAACTTCAGCAATTTTCCAGCTTAAAAGCTATTTACGAAGCATGGAATGCCAGGATCAATGTCATTTCCCGCAAGGACATGGATGAATTTTACCTCAAACATGTATTGCACTCCCTCGCCATTGCTAGGATCATTCAGTTTGTTCCCGATACTAAAATACTAGATGTAGGAACCGGTGGAGGGTTTCCCGGCATCCCGCTGGCCATTTATTTTCCCGAGGTCAGTTTTACCCTGGTAGATTCCATAGGAAAAAAAATAAAGGTAGTACAGGCGGTATCTGATGAATTGGACTTAAAGAACGTAAAGAGCTACCACCAACGTGCTGAAGAAGTTAAGGGGCAGTTCGATTTTGTAGTCAGCCGGGCGGTTACCCGAACTAGCAGATTTCTTCCCTGGGTGGAGGTGAAAGTGAAAAAAGGAAATAAAAATGAACTTCCGAATGGCTTTCTATTTTTAAAAGGAGGGGAGTTGGCAGAGGAACTTAAAGAGGCGGGAAGGCCTTACCGGGAGTATGAATTAAAGTCATACTTTGAAGAAGATTTTTTCGAAACCAAAAAACTCATTTACATAAAAGCTTGATGATTACCTCAATTGCTTTAGTTTTGTCACCATAAAAATC
>CAZBIF010000051.1:0-3419 GCA_964492055.1 uncultured Flavobacteriales bacterium | reverse complement strand
TTTTATCCCTGATAATGATCATGCCAGGCCTGCAGGCGCAGGAATTACCGGTGCCCAGTCCGTACGCAGAAGTGATGCAACGCATTGGCCTTACCGATGTAAAAATCATGTATTCCCGCCCCGGTGTAAAAGACCGAACCATTTTCGGTGAGCTGGAAGCATATGATGAAGTGTGGCGCACCGGCGCGAATGCAGCCACTAAAATTGAACTTAGCACAGATGCCACAATCGGAGGTAAGGAAGTAAAAGCAGGTACCTATTCCCTGTTCACCATACCCGGAAAAGAGCAATGGAAGGTGATGCTGAACAGCGATACCCAGGCCAGTGAAGGAAGCTATAAAGCGGAAAACAACGTAGCGGAGATAGAGGTAAAAGCAAGTTCTTCCGACATGAATGAAACCATGCTTTTTTACTTTGAGAACGTAAAAAATGATCAGGCAGAGCTGGTATTTGAATGGGAGAAAGTAAAATGGATGGTACCCATCAAAGTTGAAGTAGAGGAAATGGCTGAGAAGAACATCCGTGAGAAAATGGATGAGATCGAAAAGAACTACCGTGCCTACAACAGCAGTGCCCGCTATTATTATGATAATGATAAAGACCTGGAGCAAGCCTTAAAATGGGCACAAAAATCAGTGGAGATTGAAGAGCGTTTCTGGAACGTTTACACCCTGAGCCTGATCCAGGCGAAAATGGGCAAGAAAAAAGAAGCCATCGCTACTGCTAAAAAATCCATGGAACTGGCTGAGAAAGACAATTACCAGCCTTACGTAAAAATGAATAAAGAGAACATAGAGAAGTGGAGTAAATAACAACTACGTTCACTACAAAAGAAGGGTGTGATTTTCATGCCCTTTTTTTTTGAACCCGCTTAACTGTATGCTGTTACCCTTTAAAATACACTTATGATCCATATTTTATCCCCGGCCAAAACCCTGGATTATGAATCAGAGCTTCCTTACGATAAAGCTACGGTGCCGGAACAATTAGCCGCTTCTGGAAAGCTGATCAATAAGTTAAGGAACTACAGCAAACCCAAACTAAAGTCGCTGATGTCCATCAGTACCGATCTGGCGGAATTAAACTTGCAACGCTACCGGCAGTGGGAAGGAAGAGAAGCTATAGATAAAGACAGCAGGCAAGCGATCTTTGCCTTTAAAGGAGATGTCTACCAGGGTCTTCAGGCTTATGACCTTAGCCAGGCCGATCTGGAGTATGCGCAGTCGCACTTGCGAATCCTTTCCGGTTTGTACGGGGTTTTGAAACCCCTGGATGTGATTGAACCCTACCGCCTGGAGATGGGCACCGAGCTAAAAGTAGGCAGAAGAAAGAACCTGTATGATTTCTGGAGGGATGAACCGGTAAAAATGCTCAACGAAGCCTTGAAAGGTCATGAAGAAAAGGTGTTGCTTAACCTGGCGTCTAAGGAGTATTTCAAGGCAGTCAATACGAAGAAGTTAAAGGCAGAAATTGTCAGTCCTGAATTCAAAGATGCAAAAAACGGGGAGTACAAGATCATTTCCTTCTTTGCCAAGAAAGCACGGGGCCTGATGAGCCGCTTTATCATCAAAAACCGCATAAGCAGGGTGGAAGACCTGCAGGCCTTTGACCTGGAAGGGTATCGCTACAATCATGAGATGAGCAGTCCCGGACAACCGGTCTTTACCCGTGAAGAAAACCAAAGCTAGTAACTTTGCCCTATGGCTGATGAAGGAAAGAAAAACCCCATAGATAAGGATAAGGTAACAGAAAACCCCCATAACCTTCCTTACGCCCATAATGTGGGGAGCGCCATCATTTTTCCGGAAGACAAAGACCGCATCAAGACCAAAGCCATGGCTGCCATGGTGGAGCAGACCAATGTGCAGATGAAACAGATCTATGAACAGATGGAACTGCTGGTAAAACAAGCGAACCACCTGCGGGAGCGGGTTTCCGTTTCGGAACAGATCTATGGGGCAGAAATGGGTTTCAAACCGCTCACCGGCCATACGTACCACCTGTATGAAAAAGCCGATGGGGAAAAAGTGCTGTCCATGGTAGGGCCGGATGAATGGGCGAGGGGCTGCAAATACGAGAAGTTCCTGGCCACGGCCAGGTTGATGGGGGACCACACCTGGGAAATTATAAAGGAAGCATGAGGATATTTATTCTATTTATTAGCCTCTTTTCTTTTATTGCTTGTGAAACCACCACTCATTATCAGAAATTCAGCGGGGAGGCACAAGGGACAACTTATACCATTCAGTATGCCGGACGAGAGATAGATCAGTTGCAGGATAGTGTAACTCAACTGCTGGCCGATTTTGATCAGTCACTCAGTACCTACCTGCCGACCTCGAAAATTTCCCAATTAAACCGGGAGGGCAAGGCTAAACTAGATAAACCTTTTCGGTACATGTTTCTGGAGTCTGCCTACCTGCATGAACTCACCGCGGGGGCTTTCGATCCCACCATGGGGCCATTGATCAAAGCCTGGGGGTTCGATTATGCCGAAGCGCAATGGCTTGACAGCAATGAGGTGGACCGCATGTTGCGTTTGAAAGGGTTTGAGCACTTCCGGATTACCGAGGACAGCATTTTCAAAACCTATCCTGAGGCCTACCTGAACTTCAATGCCATTGCGCAGGGCTATGCAGTGGACCTGATGGCCGAATTGCTGCAACGGCAGGGGATCACTGATTATTACGTGGAACTGGGGGGAGAATTGAAAGTAAAAGGAAACAACCCGGATGGAGCTGCCTGGCAGATCGGCATCGACCGTCCTTCCGGGGAAAACCTGCAGCGGGAACTGAATGCCATCATTTCCCTTACAGATGCAGCCATGGCCACCTCCGGGAATTACCGGAAATTTTATGAAAAAGAGGGCAAACGCTTTTCCCATACCCTGGATCCGGAAACGGGTTATCCGGCGGAACAACAGTTATTGAGCGCCACCGTTATTGCCGACAAATGCTATAAAGCAGACGCATTGGCCACGGCTTTTATGGTAATGGGCCTGGAAAAAACAAAGCAATTCCTGAAAGAGAATAAAGAGTTTCAGGCCTACCTGATCTATGCCGGGGAAGGGGAAAAGTTTGAGGTATTCAGTACGGAAGGGATGAAGGAGAAAAAAAAAAATACTCTAGCCCTATCCAAATTGAATTTACCAATATTCTTAACTTCTCAGTTATCATAGAATATGATATACTCAATTGCGGCTAGGCATTTATTTGTTAACTTTAACAGAAGAAAACGGCCAATTGCAGAGGCAAAAGCTGCTGATCATGCACTAATGAACTGGAAAATAACTATAATAATAAGCTGGCTGTGCCTGGGCACGGCCGGCTTAGTTGTTTCCCAATCCTTTAATAAAAGCTGGGAGATTGCCCCTGATGCCATGGGAACCCTTAATCTGGTGCCCTACGATACTAATTTTT
>CAZBIF010000050.1:15496-16312 GCA_964492055.1 uncultured Flavobacteriales bacterium | reverse complement strand
AATTTACGTTATCTGTCAGGCCTTTCCAGGTTCCCGCAACGTTGGGCACATTGGCCTCGCCTCCCAGTTTTCCTTCGGTACCCACTTCGCGGGCTACCCTGGTTACTTCCGCCGCAAATATGTTCAGGGATTCCACCATCCCATTGATGGTTTCCTTCAACTCCGCGATCTCTCCTTTTACATCAATATTAATTTGCTTTGACAGGTCTCCATTTGCCACTGCCGTAGCTACTTCGGCAATTTCCCGTACCTGGGCCGTCAGGTTAGAGGCCATGGTGTTCACATTATTGGTCAGGTCCAGCCAGGCACCCGCCACATTCGGCACTTTTGCCTGTCCTCCGAGTATACCGTCGGTACCTACTTCCTTGGCTACCCTGGTTACCTCGTGTGAGAACAAGGTGAGGGAATCCACCATGGTATTGATCGTACGGGAAAGTTCAAGTACCTCTCCCCCTTTCTCTTCTTCAGATATCTTTTGTGAAAGATCACCGTTCGCCACCGCGGTGGTTACCGTAGCAATTTCCCGTACCTGATTGGTCAGGTTGCTCGCCATGGTGTTCACATTGTCAGTAAGCTCCAGCCAGGCACCTGCTACATTCGGTACCTGTGCCTGTCCCCCCAGAATACCTTCGGTACCTACCTCACGGGCCACCCGGGTTACCTCGTCGGAGAATATGTTCAGGGAGTCCACCATCTGGTTAATGGTTTCCACCAATTCGGCAATTTCCCCTTTGGCTTCAATGGAAATTTTCTGGGATAAGTCCCCTTTCGCCACGGCCGTGGCCACCCCGGCAATTTCCCTCACCTGCCCGGTAA
>CAZBIF010000050.1:12508-15393 GCA_964492055.1 uncultured Flavobacteriales bacterium | reverse complement strand
TTCAGCCTGACCCCCGAGAATACCTTCGGTACCCACCTCCCGGGCTACCCTTGTTACCTCATCCGAGAAGATGTTAAGGGAGTCCACCATCTGGTTGATAGTGTCTTTTAATTCGGCGATCTCGCCTTGTACATCAATGGTAATTTTCTGGGACAGATCCCCGTTTGCCACCGCCGTAGCTACATTGGCAATCTCCCTTACCTGTCCGGTAAGGTTGTTGGCCATGATATTTACGTTGTCGGTCAGTTCTTTCCAGGTTCCGGCTACGTTGGGCACTTTGGCTTCGCCCCCTAGTTTCCCTTCGGTACCCACCTCGCGGGCCACCCGGGTTACCTCCCCGGCAAATACGTTCAGGTCATCTACCATGCGGTTCAGGGAGTCGGCAAAGGTGCGGATTTCCCCACCTACTTCCAGGGTGATCTTCTGGGTAAGGTCCCCTTTGGACAAGGCAATGGCCACATTTCCCACCGCCCTCCATTGATCGGTAATGTTCTGGGCCATGGTGTTCACATTGTCGGTCAATCCTTTCCATGTTCCGGCAACGTTGGGCACCACAGCCTGCACTCCCAGTTTACCTTCGGTACCCACTTCGCGGGATACCCTGGTTACCTCTGAGGCAAAAATGTTGAGCGAGTCCACCATCTGGTTAATGGTGGTTTTTAACTGGGCGATCTCTCCTTTTACATCAATGGTAATTTTCTGGGAAAGGTCACCGTTTGCCACGGCTGTGGCAACATTGGCAATATCCCGCACCTGATTGGTGAGGTTGTTGGCCATGGTGTTTACGTTATCGGTCAGGTCTTTCCAGATGCCGGCAACATCCGGCACTTCTGCCTGGCCTCCCAGCTTACCTTCCACACCCACCTCGCGGGATACGTTGTTTACCTCCGCAGAGAATATTTTCAGGGAATCCACCATCCGGTTGATAGTGGTAGAGAGTTCAAGTACCTCCCCTCCTTTCTCTTCTTCTGATATCTTTCTCGAAAGGTCCCCGTTTGCAACGGCTGTAGTTACTGCGGCAATTTCCCTCACCTGGGTCGTAAGGTTACTGGCCATGTGGTTTACGTTGTCGGTAAGGTCTTTCCAGGTTCCGGAAACGTTCGGTACGCTGGCTTGTCCACCCAGTTTACCTTCTACGCCCACTTCGCGGGCCACCTGGGTTACCTGCTCGGCAAAGATATTCAAGCTGTCAAGCGTACGGTTAATAACATCTGCCATCGCCCGGAAGTCTCCGGTTACCGTAAGGCTGAACTTATCTTCCAGTTTACCGGCAGCGATACTGTTCAAAATGCGGCTTACCTCGAGTACCGGCTTAGCGATCGCCTCAATCAGGATATTAATGTTGTCGATCAGGTCTTTCCATACCCCTTTGGCCGCCTTAAATTCGGCTCGTGCATCGAGGTTACCTTCAATACCACCCACTTTGGAGATCCGGGATACTTCCGTACTTACCCCACCGATCATCTCAACCATGGTATTATATGCTTCCGCTAGTTCGGCGAATTTATCGTTACGTTCCTTCGCCAGACGCACTGAAATATCTCCTTCCCGGAAGGCTTTTAAGGCAAATATCAAACGATCCAATTGATCGTGGGAATATTCGATATCATCGAACATTTTATTGCGGGGAACCTTGCGCGTTTTTTCCGTTTTGCCAGTAGTCCGGCTGCTGCTTCGTGAACTTGAAGTTGATCGGCCTTTGGTGGTTTTCCTCTTTGTGTTTGTGGTTTTGTTTGTGTCAGAGGTTTTTTTCTCCTCCTCTTCCGCTTTGTTTTCAGCCTTCTTAGCCATATTTAGTTGAGTTAATACGTGTAATTTAGGTGGTAACGATTATTTATAACAACTTTTGATAACAGGTGTTCGGGGTACCATGATTTACTCCGGGGAGCTGTGTTTATAGTGATAATGGGAGCTACAGCCCATTTATAAAGCCAGCTTTATTAACATTCTGTTATATTTTTCAACAAAAATGCTTGTTTTTATTGGAAATCCTTGCACCGCTTGACTTTTAATATATATTTGTACACGCTTCACTGAAGTAATAATTTAGTTTAAACCAAAAATTCAAAACAATGAACAAAGCAGAATTAATTGATTCAATGGCTGATAATGCTAACCTTTCAAAAGCTGACGCAAAAAGAGCACTTGATGCTTTCCTGGATGCTACCGGAAAAGCCCTGAAAAAAGGCGATAAAGTAGCTTTAGTAGGTTTCGGTACTTTTTCAGTATCTAAAAGAGCCGCCAGAAAAGGTAGAAACCCTCAGACTGGCAAGGAAATTAAAATTGCAGCTAAGAATGTAGTTAAGTTCAAAGCAGGAAGTGAGTTATCTTCAAAAGTGAAGTAATAAACCACTAACGAAAAAATTTAACGGGCGCCTCAGGGCGCCTTTTTTATTTCTTCTTTTTATAAGCATCGCATTTTGATATATTTGCTCTATACATTGAAAACTAGTTATTATGGGAAAAGGAGATATAAAAACGAAAAAAGGTAAAAGGGCTGCGGGCTCCTATGGAAAGACCCGCCCTCAAAAGAAAAAAAGCACTACTGCCGGAACAGTACCAGAAGAAAGCTCGAAGACTAAATCCACGAAAAAAACGACGGCTAAAAAAACCACTGCTGCAAAACCAGCCGCCAGTAAAACCACTGAAAAGAAAGCTACTGCCAAGAAAGCAGCAGCTACTAAATCCAGTAGCACTGCTAAAAAAAGCACGGCAAAGAAATCGACCACCAAAACCGCTGCTGCCAAGAAAAGCAGTACTTCCAAAAAGAAAGCGGACGATAAATAGGGATCTTTAAACTACCTGATAAAAAAACCTCCCGGCCTTTGACTATGCAAAAAGCGGGAGGTTTTTTTTGCCCTTTTTTTATTTGTATTTAGCGGCCA
>CAZBIF010000050.1:12077-12480 GCA_964492055.1 uncultured Flavobacteriales bacterium | reverse complement strand
TTTTATGGCATTGATCCGGGTATCATCATGGGGGTGGGTACTCAGAAACTCCGGTGGGGCAGCCCCTCCCTTATTAGCTGACATGCGTTGCCAGAACTCTATTGCTTCAGCAGCATTGTAACCTGCCATCTCCATGAATACCAGTCCCATTTTATCCGCTTCGGATTCATGCTGCCTGGAATATTTAAGCATACCCAGCTGGGATCCTACACCATAAGCTGCCATAAACAGACTTTGAGTAGCTGCCGGTTTTTCGGACAAAGCCACTGATAAGCCCATACCGCCTAATTGAGTAGCAAGCCCCTGGCTCATACGCTCGTTACCATGGCGGGCAACAGCGTGGGCGACCTCATGTCCCATTACTACGGCAATGCCATCCTTTCCCTGACAAATATCAAGAATA
>CAZBIF010000050.1:11280-12038 GCA_964492055.1 uncultured Flavobacteriales bacterium | reverse complement strand
CCATTAAAACTCTGATAGGCGATCCGCCATATCATTTTTGCGCATAAATTTTTCTACGGCATCGGCTATTTTTCTGCCTACTTCTTTTACATTCTGGGTTCGCGGATCGGAATCCGGTAATAAATCTACTTCATTTTTTACCTGCGAATACTGGGAATAACTCATGGAAGTCAATTGAGAGGTGGGAACCAGTTTCAATTGTTTCCTGCCGGTAATAGGTACAGTAGCACATTGCGACATAAAAAATGCCGAAAACATTACTAGTAGGATCTTTTTCATCTTAGAACCGTTTTTAAAATTTAGTTTATGTTAATTCAACCTACCTGATCTTCGCTGAAAGATTCTGTAGTTGAAGTGCAACTAATAATGGTTCCAGCTTTTGAATGGTCCCACTTTTCACTGCACATTCCCCCTTATAATGCACAATGTAGGCACATTGTTCTGCCTGCAGTTCAGAATGATCACAAATAGACATCAGACAATCGATCACATGCTGAAAAGTATTGATGTCATCATTGATGAGGATCAGATTCCTGATCTCTACTTTGGCTACCGAAGTTTTGGGGGTTATTTGTGGTTGTGTGCTCATAACTTACTGGTTCATAATTCTTGCGGCTTCATCCATTGAAATGCGTTTTCCTTTATAATAGGCAGTCACAAAAGCATCGGGAATATCCTGTACAATAAGGTTTTTAGTATTATTAGCTTCCATAGGCGATTTATAAATGCCGGTATTATAACGGATAAGTCCATTGGGT
>CAZBIF010000050.1:7104-11270 GCA_964492055.1 uncultured Flavobacteriales bacterium | reverse complement strand
AGTGCCAAAACGTTCAATTGTTCGTATTGGTCAAAGGTACCTTTCTTCACCGGCTTACTATATACACCGATCTGAACGGTAAAATAAACATCTTCTATGGAATTTGCATCTATTACTTCCGCCACCTCGGGATCTGAGAATTCTGCAGGCAGATTTTCATTAGCCGGTTTATTCGTGGAACCGGAGCCCCCGGCGGTTTGAGTAGAACTGGTTGGTAGGCTTACGTCGGCCAGCTCAGCAGGAGAAGTTGATTGCTGACCTCTTGCTTCCGCAAGGGAAATGCGTTTTCCATTCAGGAATGCTACTACAAACGCATCGGGATAACCTACTTTGCGGATCTGATCACGTGCGTTGATCGCTTGCCTTTCGTTAGTAAACAAACCGGCCGTGAAGCGGGTGATTCCATTGGGGCCCTTTTCACCCATAAGAGGGGCAAACCCTTTGAAATGATCCTGGGGAATGGGGTTACGAAAAGCTCCCACCTGTACTTTATAAACTATACCGGTAGGCAGTTCCTTTTCCAAAGGAATTGGTTTGTTGCTGTTATAGAACGATTCTTCCAAACCTAACTTCATAAATATAGGCTGTTCCAGCGTCCTGGGAATGCGATTGATATCTTCACCACTGGTATTGATTTTCGAAGTCGGCTTACTGCGAATGATCTCCATAGGATCAACCCGCCCTTCGTTGGAAGCGGGTTTTTTTATAGTTGATTGGTTATCGGTTGATTCAGGAGCAATTTTGTCAGCAGGTCGTTCCGGCAATTTAGTGTCCGGCTCAGCTTCCACGGAGGGTGTGATTTCTTCTGCTTTATTTTCTTCCCGGCCTTCCTCTAATCTTTCTTCCGACTGTTCTTCCTTAATATCTTCAATATCTTCTGAACTTTCTGCGATCAAACCTTCCACCTCCTCGATACCCTCAGTAATTTCGTTGGCATCTTCAATTTCTGTTTCCTCGCTCGCAGGTTCTGTATCTGGAATTATTTCTTGAGGGGCTTCAGCTAATTCTTCAGTTTGAGCACCTTCCCTCTCTTCTTCCTCTTTAGTATCTGTTGCATCTGCTTTGGCTGCAAGCAGGCTAGCATCCGGTTTTGATGCCGGTCTTTGAGTTTCTTTTACCTGTTCAAAGGCAAATTGCTCTATTAATGTACGTTGTGAATCCGGTAATTCAGCAAGCGTTTGTTTCATTTTTCGGTCTGCGGAGATGATCAGGTAGTTTTTTACTTTTAAGATCTTATTCAGGGAATCCAGGCTCTCATCCATGCGATCGGCTCGCTGCTCAATAACCCTCGCCTCCTTGATCATCCTTTCTTTTTCCGTCTCTTCTTTTTCAGTTTTTGCCGCCTGTGTCAATACTTCCGCCTCCCTGTCCAGGGCGATTTGCTGCTTTTGAATTTCAATGGCTTTCTGGTACTCTACTTCCGCCGATTTTACCAGCCTTTGCCGGTTTATGGCTTGTTCAAGGAATTGTTTGTAGGGGCGGGAATTTAAGATCCCTTTTTTACCTTCTTCATCAATGTTAACTGTATCGATGGTAGCTGATAAGGTATAAACCTCGGCCGGCTGCGTAATGCCTGCCCCTAAACCTGCCGTCGGTTCAAAGCCGGTACGGATCTGTTGTTCCCGTTGATAATAAACTTCTGCTTTAACAGCAGCTTCCCTTGATTGCTTTTGGAGAGTCTGATAGGTGGCCATCAGGCTGTCGCGGCTTGCGCCCACTTCCTGAGCTTCCGCTTCTGCTTTTATACTATCCGCCTGCCGGTTAATATCAACTACTAAGGCAGTAAGTGAATCCCCTCTTTCTTTTGCAATATCCGGATTGGCCACAGCGATCACTTCGGCATCGGTAATGGTCTGAATATCGCGGTTTCGGCCTGTGGAAGCCCTAGCGGCTGAGGTAGGTTGCACGGTGAATTCCTTATCGATGATCTTCAACAGGTCCTTGGCCTGCTTTTGCTTTTGCAGGGCCAGCATCTCCAAATCATAAATTTCCTGTAAGGTGCTTTCTGTAATTTCAGAATAATCACCCGGTTTTATTTCCTCATCCTTGATCTTTTGCGCCTGGGCAAAATAATTCTCTGCCTCCGCTTCCAGTAATTCCGCGATATCCAGATTGCTGGATTCAAAACTTTCATCGTATTCATCCAGGTTATTCAGGATGTTGGCATTCCGTTCAAATTCCTTCTGATTGATCTCAGTATACTTATAAATGGCATCCACCTGCAATTCCTCGGCCTGCTGTTCCAGTTTATTAGCTAAAGTAAATGCTTCCGAACGTTCTTCTACTGTAGGAAGGGTGTATGCGGCCTGACGAGCCGCTTCTGCTTGGTTGCGATAATCTGAAGCTAAGATCAGGTCTTTTTTTGCATCGGTGATCAACTCCAGGTTTTCCTGATTGGCGTATTCAAACTCTTTTTGGAAATTAAAGGTATTGAGGTTGGCAGGGATGGGAGTGTTGAAAGTCACCTGTTCAATATCTACGGTGGCAATTGGTTCTGGGTCTACACTGCTGGCGACATCTTCTGTTTCCTCCTCTTTTTCCACAGCTGTGCTTTCGGAAGGGGCCGAGCTTTTTGGCTTCTCATCTTTCCTCTCCGCATCAGGCTTATCTTCTACTACCGGTGTATCTGCCAACTGTTCAACAACCAAATCATCTGCTAAAGCTGATCTTTTTGATTGAACCTCATTTCGCCTGGCCTGCAGTTGTGCGATCTCCTGATTTAATACCGCTTTTCGCTCCGGTGGGGCAGCAACGATTTCCTGCTGCCGTAAGCTCAATTGCCGGTCAATAGTATTCAGCTGTTCATCCAGGGCAGACAATTTCGCAGTAGCAGTCCCCTCAGCTGGTCTTAACGCATATCTTTCTTCAATTTGGTTAAGGCTAAGTAGTTCAGTGGAGGGTTGCCTCGAAATTTCTGACTCTTGCTGATAGAGTAACTGCTCATTATCCTGGAAATTTTTAACCGCTGTCAACAGTTGTTCTTTTTGAACGCTTCCCATATCCTCTGCAGCAATATATCTGTCAGGGTTGGCCAGGGTTTGCTCCATTTGGGTTAGCAGTTGGGCTTCCATGGCTAGTGCCTCATTTTCGTTGAGTAATTCCTGGTAATCACTACTCGCTTTTTGCAACTGGAACTCCATGTCTTTAAGATCGAGCTGCAGCTCAGTTAAACTGGTCTGGATTTCTGATCTTACCGGCTCTTCGGCATTGGTAAGGCTGTCATCCAGTTGTTGAATACGGGCATGTAATCGTTGTTTCTCTGCTTGAAAATTCTTGTTTCGCTGTTCCGCTTCAGTCAAACGGGAGGCACTACCTGTAAGGGTCGTTTCTACTTTTGTTTTTTCCCTTTGCAGCCATCTTTCAGGCTTCACCGACTTATCCAGCTGATTTTGCAAATCAGCTATTTTTAACTCTGCTTCAGCCAGATCATCGTTCTCTATGCTAGATTCTATGGTTTGCTTTTGCTTTGCAAATTCGGTTTTATCGGGTTTTTGATTGATCTCGCTTTCCAGTTCGCGGGCTAGTTTTAATTGTAAGGCTGCCTCAGTGGCAAGCAACTGGGCTTCCCGACGTCTTTCGCTTGCGTTTCGTGAAGTCTCCCCAGTGTTTTCCACTTCGTTAAAGATTGCCTTCGCCTCATTCATAAGCGAATCCACACGCTGGTATTGAGCGTTTACAAACTGTTCCTCACGCTCGATTTCAGCATAATATTGATTATTCACCTCATTCAGCCTGGCTTTGAGGTTCTGCGCATTGGCATTGGAAATAGCTGATTCCTTATTCCCGGCAGGTTTGTCTTCGCTCCCCGCAGTCTTTATTTCCTCGGCGGAGCCCGATTCATTCTGCACCTCCCCGGCCCTATCTTTCACATTCCCAGCCCCTGCATCAGTATCCTCCTTACTGCTAGTATTTTCCGGAAGAGGATCTTTGGGGTTATCCGCCAACTCCGTTGTAGAAGCGAGGGATTCTAACTGAGCCTCCGAAGTATTTACTTCCAGGCTGGCTTTCTTTCTTAAAGTCTGGGCACTGATTTGGGGGCCGTTTCCTGCCAGGGCAGTAGAAGTGGTGCCGTCAAAGATATTTTTGATCACCAGTTGCTGATCCAGCAGCAACTGCTCCATCAGCACCGGCATCAGAAAGGCGCTGGCCACGAAACCCTGCAAGCG
>CAZBIF010000050.1:0-7094 GCA_964492055.1 uncultured Flavobacteriales bacterium | reverse complement strand
GATCCTGTCCGCTGCCTACCAGACGCAGTTCCTGGCCCAGCACCTCAAACTCATCTTGCCTTGGAATATCTACAATGCCGGCATGGATGGGTGCATCATCAGTAGTTTCAATATTGAACTTATATACTCCCCCATTGCTAGGAATTTCCACCTGATAATTGCCATTCTCATCTGTTTCATAAACACCCACCGTTTGGTTAGTAGACTGATTTACCACTGTGATCTTGGCCTTTTTAAACTCCGGTTGGTTTTCAGCTATGAACTTTCCTTTAATGACGGTTAGATCAGCCGGGGCTTTTTCCACCAGCACCTTGTACACTGTAATTTTCCTTGATTCATTTGTGCGGTTAGAGGCAAAATAAGCAAGCACCTGATCTTTATCTGTCACGAACATGATATCATCATCCGCACTACTAAAGGCAAAATCCAGGTTTACCGGCGCTGTCCAGTTACCTATACTGGCATCATAGGTACTTTTAAATAGATCGTACCCCCCCATGCTACTGTGACCCTTGGAAGCGAAATACAAGGTACGACCATCAGGGTGAATGAAAGCATAATTTTCATCATAGGGAGTGTTGATAGAAGGGCCAAGGTTTACCGGGTCAGACCAGCTTCGGTTGCCCAGTTTAACGGTCTTAAAAATATCCCTGCCTGCTTCCCCCCGCTTTCCATAGGATGAAAAATAAACCTCATTTGCATTCGCAGGGAGATAAATGATGGAACTTTCGCCAATTTTCGTATCGTATTTGGTTTGAAATTCTGCCGGTTTGGTGATGATTTTCCCATCTATTCCTTCGAGTTCATAAATGCGGAAAAAATCCTTTTCATTAATGGTCTGCCTTTCCAGTACTTTAACTTCATTGAATTTTGAAAGTAATTGGTTGCCGTTTTTGCACATTTCTATCTGGCGGTCAACCATGTATTCTTCCTGTTCATCAGAGGATACTTTGCTTTTGAACCGGCTATAAAATTTAACTGCCTGGCCAAAATTGTAATTGAGATGATGTGCCCTGCCTAAGTAATAATAAGCAAGAGGTTCTACTTCGCCCCCTTTCCCAATGGCAAAATTCAAATACTTCAATGGCTTTTCCTTATCTGCCGAGGAAGCCAGCAAACACGCACCATATTTGTAATTATAATTAGGGTCCTGGGGGTACAGGCTTAAAAGCTGAGCAAATAAGGGCTCAGCCTCTGCAAGCTTTTTTTCTTCAAAAAGTTGCTCTGCCTTTTCTTTTAGATCTTCTTCAGATTTAAAACCTTCTTGCGCACCGGTGGTAAGGGTGAAAAAGATCAACAGGGAAAAAGCTATCAGATATTTATACCCCATGCGAATCAATTGGTTATAAAACCACTCATAACACAAAGGTTGAGAGTTATATGTCTGATTGGTTGTCAATTTTTTTAATTCATTAACAAAAGGTTGTGTAAATCAGCGTATTCGACATTCGAAGCTCAGTGGTAAAATCCTCATTCAAATGCCCGTTTAAAATCCCTGACATCCCTCTCACTTCCATACATGTAGGTGAAGGGTTCTTCTCCTTTTGCATTCTGGTATTTTCGCTTGTCCCTTTTCATTTCCATAACCTGGGTATTGAATTCTTCATCAGAAGAAATTACTTTCATTAATCCCCTGCGGTAACTGAAGAAAAACCAGTTCTGGGGGTCAATTTCAAGGTAAATCTCAATAATGTCACCACTTCTCTTCTTGGTTAGCATTATACCACCTTCTACGTATTTATTTACTTCCTCCTTATTAATGTTGGTAATTCCCAATTTACCAAAAGACTTGTACATGTTTTCGGAATCGATCCATTTGAATTTTACATCACTGAATACGATACGCTTATTTAATTGATCCGGCAATCTTTTAATCCTTCCGTTGAGGCTTAACTGGGAGATGATTTCATCGGCGGTTTCAACCCCTACTACCTCCCGTAAGCCTTTTTCGTAAGTCGCGCGGGTAAAATCCACTCCCTGTAGGGTGATATTCTCATTGATCTTATCGGCCATCTTTTTCATCAGGTTGTCATCAAAAAAGAAGTCAATGGTCATCATCAGGTCGATGACCACCGAATTGTCAATGAGCGTATGGTTAATATTTCCTGCCGAATTGAATTTTACATTACCTCCTTGCATGCCAAGATCTACCAGGCCTTCTCCATGCGTTTTACAATCTTTGGTATTTAAGCTGAAATAATTACCGGGCAGGGAAATTTCTTCGATCTTTTCCTGGGAGGATATGCGGTACTCGCGGGAAGGCTTATCGTAAAAAACAAAACCGTAAGCAGGCAATACATTTATATCGCTATAGTTGGAACGTTGGGTAAGAAATCCGGAATAAAAAAATATGGAATCCACATTCAGGTTCATACTGGAGGTAAGAAACGCACCTCCGGTATCCCGCATGGCGGTATCCACAGGGATATAGATCTCGTGTGGATTGATCTCCGATTCAAATTTGATCCATGGGCGTCCCAGGGCTTCACAATCGTGATTGAGGCGTGTAGCCCCATCAAAAACCAGGTATTGTCTGCTGGCATATAATTTTACCCCTCCATCAAAAGCAAAATACCGGCTTAATGCAAAATCAGCCGTGTCGGCAATGGCTCCCTCTCCAATGGTTTGCCCTGTGGTATCTACCCGGATATTTTGAAAATAAATAGGCTGAATGTTATTGTCCTCATCCTGATAATCGATATAACCGCTTGCGGTATAGCTCTTTTTCCCGTTTATACGGGCATTTGCCTGGTATATCTTATGGTATTCCGTAACACTGTTGGCTATGATCTCCGAGTTAGGCAAGGGATCCATCTTTGCCTTTTTTCGAATGGTCACATCCCCGCTATCCGGATAAATACGGGCATCTGCTGAGTTGATGTACAAAACGTCTGTGGCTTCGATGATATGACGTCGGGAATCATATCGCGCTTTGGGAGCATAAAAAAACAGGCTGTCTTGTTCGGGGTTAGTGGAAATGAATTTGGAACCTTCCAATTTTACATCGGCTGCAACACTTTTGGCTTTGGAGGAAGTAAGTTCAATAGCCCCATCATCCATGTACCACTTGAATTCCTCCATAAAACAGATATATTCGTTCACAGGAAATTCGATCGGGTCTGCTTTTCCATTGGCTTTGAATTCTGCAAACCGCCCTTTGTAGTCCACATGAGCCTTTACATTATTGGTTTTCAGGGCAAATGCACCCGCAGCCTCATCCCTCAGCTGAAAATCAGAAGTATCGGCATCGAAAGTATTGAACTGGAAGACAAATTGATTTGAAGTAAGGTCTGCACGTTCAAAATGAAAAATCCCGTCACCCGTATAAGTAGATGGAGTAATGGAGGTAGTACCTTCAAAGGTTGATTTTCCATCGTAGAAGTACATGGCCTGATCGGTGGTGGTAGCATACATAACATCTTCATAGGGCAGCCAACGCATATCCGTACCTTCGGCCTTCACCGGAGGATATTCTATACCTTCCTTCTGCTCTTCCACAAAGTACTGCTGTGCGTTAGTAAGCATGGAATCAGGATAAAAGACAAAATCATCTGAATAAGTAGTAGAAGTAACGTATTCCAGTTTACCATCACCTCTGAGGCCCTTATGGCTCAACTTGACATCATCGTAAAACTGACCCTTGCCCCCATACATTGGATACCCCTCGGCTGGGGTTTGGCGAATAAATCCCAAAGAAAAATCCTCCTGTAAGGTTAGCACCTCATTAAATTCAGGGAAAATATTCGCTGAAGCGAAACGGCCCTTAAATCGAAGCTGCTCGTTGGTAAAGTTGTCCAGGCTATCGATGGTAAATGGTTCCAGCTCAAAAAAGAAATTATCCCTTTTATAAACCCCATCAAGCACCTCAGCCTTATCATAATAAGCATAACTATTATCAAAACTGTTGAAAATAGGGTATTCAGGATAATCCTTTAGACCGGACTTATTGGCGAAGTTATCAATCAGGAGATCACCGTTGATATTCTGTAATACCGTCTTTACAGGCTTTAAGATCTGATTTCCATCCCGGTCTTTTTCGCCGGAGACGGCTTTAATCTGTAAAGAATCCACATTGGTGAGGTTGATCTTAAAATTATCATAGTCAAAACTGAACTGCTTTCCGTAAAAATCCAGTCGCCCTGCTTTCACCTGCCCGCCAAAATAAAAATAGCGGTTGCGTTTCATGCGGATCTGTCCGTTGCTTGGCAGGATCACCACTTGCTGGGAATCGGAAAGCACTATACCACGAATCCCGTTGATGGTAAGGTCCCTGTTGAGCAAATTGATCTTGGCATTCTCCGTTCCGTCAATATCCGAATAGATGTTGATCACGTCGTAGTCTATCTTTTTAGACCTTGCCAGGGTATAGTCGAGCAGTTTTTGCTTGATCATCACCAGGTCTTCATCCATATTAAAATCCACCAATCCGAGGGCAGCAAGGTACATAACTAAATTTTTGGCTGAATTATGATCCAGTTGCATGGAATAACCGAGTTGCTCAATGCTCACGATGTTAGTATCCATGCGATTTACATAATCACGCACTTTGAAAAGGGGATTAATATCATCCCCCCCTCCTATCTTGTCAAAATACTCTTCCTTGAAATAATTCGCTGATGTAAACAAAGCATCGGTTTTGGTTCCCCCCACCAGGTTTTCTAAGGTAATGATTGGCTCATCGATCTTCCAGTTCAGTACCTCAAAATTCATATCCAGTTGATGAAAAGAGTTGTAGTAAGGAGCACTGGAAA
This sequence comes from uncultured Flavobacteriales bacterium, assembly GCA_964492055.1. GTDB lineage: Bacteria > Bacteroidota > Bacteroidia > Flavobacteriales_E > Vicingaceae > CAZBIF01. The sequence continues at coordinate 2,343 of CAZBIF010000050.1, read as the reverse complement.
GGCCTTTGCCTTCTTTGTATAAAGTAACTAATTTCTTCTCGTGCAGGTACTTGAAATTCAAGCCTGGATGGGAAATGGAATCATGTCCGAAGTAAATGCGAATGGAAGCCACTGTTGAAACAATAGCATCAGTACGGATGGAGAAACTTTCCGAGGCTGCTTTAAGAAAAAGGGTATCCTTGCGCATAAACTCCACCAAGGCATCTTGTTCTTCATCACCCTGCCCCAGGAACTTGGAACCGACCATTGCGAACCCCCCATCGAAATTTACGCCCGGGAAAATATTTTCAATACGGATCCTCTTGTCATAGGAATCGAAGCGAGGATAAGTAGTTCTGTCCGCTTCCATATTAGCTAGCAATTTATCGGTCAATTGACCCAGTAAGGGCTTATCCAGATAAAAAGAATTGTAAAATAATACGGAATCTACGGTATAGGTATACGATGAGGTATTGATTTGATAATGGGTTAGTTCGGCAAAGACTTCATCTTCAAGTAATCCTGCGCGCTTCCAGTTCACAGTCCCTCCATTTCCTATCCAGGTTTCGGTGGTAGGATAATAAACCCCTTTGGTATTGTTGATCTTCATACTATCCCGCTTCGCAAAACAAATGAGATCCAGGGATTCAAAGGTGATCTTAGGTAAACTGTCGTAGTCAAACAGATAGTTGTTGTTGCTGGCCGCCCAGGTCACAGATGCGGAATAATACAGGGCATTTTCCCGGAAAAGGTCGTTGCAAAAGTCAAGAAAGTCAGTAAAATTTTTCTTTCTTCTGTCTTCAAGTAACTTAAATACAATCCCTTGCCATGCTTCAAAACTTTCTTCAGTCTGGTCTTCATCCACCACAAAACTGCCCACCGTAAAGAGGTAATTACGAAAATCAGGAAAAGCCCGTAATTTCTTTTTCAGCATTAGGTTGGTAGTGGCATACACCCCCTCCCGTTCTGTCTCAGAAAAATAACCTCCATACCAAACCTCTTCAAACTGCTTCATAAAATCCTTTCCCTCCTTTCGGGCGGAACTCAGAAAGGCTTCCATGGTTTCAAAGAAGGCAATGGAATCCCTGGGGAATTCGCTTGGAGTCTGTGCCTGGCCTTTACTTATTCCTGAAAAAATGAAGGCACACAGAAGAAATGCTTTTATGAATTTAAAGCGATTGATCATTAGTCGGTTGAAGATGTAAATAAAGCAATTTTTAAAGCGTGTATCAAAAGCTGCGCCAGCAGTTTATTCACTTTCGAAAGTGAATTGCGCACCATTGATCTTCCTCCCTTTCCACATTCACTTTTAAAGTATTCATGCCCGGGAAAGCAAGCAATTTTTGCTTATCAGAAACATAAAATCCGCTGAGCAACAGATGACCATTCTTCTTGAGTAAGTTCAGGTACAGAGGAAGTTGTTCCTGAATTACATTGAGGTTGATGTTTGCAAGAATTATATCCGCTTTCTGTTCAATTAAAGCCAGTTTTTCCGCACCTCCGTGCATTACATTAACCTCCACCTGATTGCGTGCAGTATTTTCAATGATATTTTTAAAGGCCCATTCTTCAATTTCAATAGCCGTCACCCTTGCTGCTTTCTCTTTACGGGCCAGAATTGCAAGAATGCCTGTGCCACTTCCCATATCCACAATCTGTTTTCCTTCCAACTCAATGGTTTGCATCAAACGGATCATGAGTCTGGTGGTAGCGTGGTGGCCGGTGCCGAAGGACATTTTCGGTTCTATGATCAATTCGTGGGTAAAACCATCCTTTTGAGCATGAAAAGGTGCCCGGATAATACAATAATTATCAATTGTGATGGGATCAAAACTTTCCTCCCATTTGCGGTTCCAGTTTTCCTGTTTGATCAGCTCTTTGACATACTTGCTTTTAAGCTCAGGATTTTTAAGGATGGCAACATTTTCCAATAGCTTCTCCTCGAAATTTTGTACCGGCACATAGGCTTTTAACTGCGGATCTTCTTCAGCAAAGCTTTCGAATCCCATCTCCGCCAGCTCGGCGCTCAGTATTTCTGCATAAGGTTCGTATGGATCAAGGGTAAAGCAATAACAATAATAGTCCAACTTACAAAGCGTTTACGATGGCAGCAAAATCACTGGCCTTCAGGGATGCGCCTCCAATCAGGCCACCGTCAATATCAGGCTGGGAAAACAAATCGGCCGCATTATCGGGTTTGCAGCTTCCTCCATATAAAATGGTAAGTTGATCTGCAGTCGTCTGATCAAACTTTTCTGTAACCGTTTCCCGGATATAACGGTGCACCTCCTGCGCCTGTTCAGGCGTGGCAGTCTTGCCGGTGCCGATCGCACAGACGGGCTCGTAGGCGATTACCAGCCGGCG
>CAZBIF010000049.1:12631-16598 GCA_964492055.1 uncultured Flavobacteriales bacterium | reverse complement strand
GAAAAATTCTGTTGTGAAAACACTTAGAGCGGTCTTCGGATCGCTTTCTTTTTTTCATCCCCCAAAATAGAAAAATATTTTAATAAAAAAATCAGTATAAAAACGTAGTTTTTGAAAAAGTTAGCTAACTCTTAACTGATAAGCAATATGCTGTATAGGGGTAAAGTTTTCGATCTCTTCTTTATCCAAGAGGACTATTAATCGTATAAGCTACTGAAATGACTTATGGGCCATTCTACTTTTTCTAACTAAAAATCAATCGACAACTGACTTACCTGTTGCTGAGCTTCCCCTCCAGGGACGCTGGTTTTTGCGGGGGCGGTTTTTGGTTTGCTGTTAGTTGATTTTGGTGGTTTTTTTGTTTCCTCCTCCGTGGGCTTCATTGCGGATTGCTCCTCTGCTAAAGGCTTTTCGTTCTTCTTTTCCCGTTCGGCTGCCCGCCGGGCGAGTTCCAGTCGGTAGGGTTCAAAATCGGGTTTGTAAGGACGGTTTTCCATTTTAGATTTGAACCAGTCGTGGAAAAGGATCAGTTCCGGTGATTTGGGTTCCCAGCTGATGCCCTCTTCCACTGAAGACAATTGGGCAAGCAGTTCCGGTCTTTTTTCAGCAGCCAGCTTGAAATCGTAGTTGCTGCGGTCCAGCTCCAGCAACATTTTTAATACCAGTTTATCCCTGGGTCGAATGTCCTTTTGCTTGCCCAGTCGCTGCATGTACTTGCGGAAGCTTTCCACATCGTAGTCGATCATGTTCAGCCGCATCAGTTCAATAGAGCAAAGTATACGCATGATGCGGATCCATACATTCCAGCCTTCCTTGTCCTTTTCTATCTCCGGCATGTTGTTCAGCAATACATTCGCATCCCGGAACTGATCCATGGCAAAATAGCAGAGGGCTTTTTGATAGAACAATTTGCTTTTATGAATTGGATATTTATTTATAATTTCAGAAGATTCAATCTCTTTCAATATTAAAATACAATCTTTTAGGTTTTGACTGTAATAGTGACCTATGAACCAATATTCTGCAGAAAAGAGATAATTGATAGTTTGACTATTTTGAAAGTAAGAAACTGCCTGATTTGAATAATTAATTGCAGACTTAAATCTCAAAGCAAAAATTTCATTTTCAGCTAAAGTAAAATAATAGTATCCAATTCTTGGTTTTGAATAAATTGCTTTATTTGATTTGAGTTTTTCAATAAATTTTAATCCAAGTTTTAATCCCTCATCATAATCTTTTTTTATTGATGCCACTTCAATATCTATAAGAAATTTGTACATAGCAATATTTGCAGAATTTGTATCATTATAAAATTCACCAATAACAAAAGATTTACTTTTTAAATATTCTTCTTCTTTTCCTGACCCCCTTATTTTAAAGTTTACATCTGCAAAGTAATCTCTATAAATATCCTTTGTTTCCAGTAATTTCGATCTACATAACTCGTAAAAAGCTATTTCCTGACCAATTTTTTCAAATGCCTTTCTTCCCTGACGATTGAACAAGATAGCTTGCTTGTAATACAAGGTTTCTATCAATTCATCATAGAGCTCAAATTTTTTAGCCGTTTTTTCTATCCAGTTGAATTTAGATAAAGCAATATTGGTTAATCCCCTCCCTTGTAATATATAAGCTTGAATAATTAATTTCCTGATCTTAAACCTTTTCTGAAAAACTAAACTATATAATTCATTTCTCAATAAATTAATATCAAGGATCAAGGATTCTAAAATTCGTTCCTTGGTTCTATTGATTAATTGATTATATGATTTGAGGGTATTTTTACCGGCAGCTTTTTTTTTCAATTGAAGATACTCAATATCAGGATGTTTTAAGATAGTTTTGTACACCCGCAACATTTTGTTGGGGGATTGCGTATGATAGGATTCAAAGGCGGTCAGGTGCTTCCTGGCTAAAGTTTGCTCCTCTTTTTTCAGGCTGCCGATCAGTTCCTTCAGGTTCTGGAAATTTTGCTTACTCATCACTTAGTTGAGGAGTAAAAATAGCTTTCTTTCCCTCTCTATACAAGCCTAAAAACCAACCTATTGATTTTTTAACTAACTTTAGTTGATGAAAACCGACTAAATATGTCCTGAATTGAGCGAATGCAGGCAGATACATTTGCTCAATAATTAATCAAAACCACTAATAAAACACACGATCATGACAGCATTAATCACCCTCTTAATTTCCCTTTTAGGTTACGGAACTCCCGCAGATTACGAAGGTTATAACGAAGCCGAACTGCAACAAGAAATCACCATCGCAGAGCAAGAAACAAATCTTGACGGTGGGGCAGGAGATTTAGATTGGCCATGATCAATCTTTTCAAAAATTAAGAATTTAAGTCTTTCTCAGAAGATTTTCTTTAAAAATTAGTTGAAGATTTTATTTCAACACAAGTAGCTCATATCCACATAGATATGGGCTTAACTTGCGTTTTTTAACCTCGTTTTTATGAGGAATATGAATTTTAATTGTCCATTATATATAAAAGGAATGATCAGACTTTTACATCGTCATTCGAAAAAACGCAGTTATGATCGCAGTTTCAACCTTAATCGACCACCTTACTCAGGAACAACTGTCTGCCATTCAAACGCAGTTGAAGGAAGATAAAACCTATGCTGTCTATACCCTTCCTATTCTTGAGCAATTGTTACAGGACAAACATCCCGAGGAGATCGCCGAGCGCATGCAACTGAATGATCATTCCTACAAGGTGTTTGAAAGAATCATTTACCGCAATATTCTCAGCTATTTTGAAGTGGAGGACAAAAGCGTAAAAGACATTCTGCCAACAACCGTTTTTTACGCTATTTATGGTATAAATCAGAAGTGTGCCGAAGAACGTTCTTCTGATCTTGAAAAATTATTCCTGGATATGAAACGCCACCATATTCAGGAGGAATCCATTGACCTTTTAAAAGCATTGTATCTATGTAATAAGGAAACTCAAATGGAAACCGTGTATTTCCATTTGTATGAAAAGTACCGTGGCATGGCGATGCTGTCCGACAAAGGGGCACAGTATTTCTCCCAGATGAACTACATGCTTGGCCGCTATCTGATGGAAGGTGAGGCAACGCTTATCCGCTCCATGATCAATGAATACAAAAAGATCCGCAGCCTTGCAGAGCGGGAACCGGAGTCCTACACCTTGCAGAATGTAAAAAACATTGCCCGACTTACCTTAGTGGTCATTTGCAAGCAGGAGCAATTGCTGTTACAGGATAAAACCTCCATAGATGAATTGATCTCTGACTGCCGTGAAGGAATAGACAAACTGTCTTTCGGCATGAAGAAGTTTTACCTGAAAAATATCATTGACCACCTGGAGCTTTACCTGGTGGACGGACTGGAAATGGAAAACGAGGAGCAGAAATCCCGCTTGATGTCGCAGGCTTCTGCCAAAGGGCTGGCTGAGGCCTTTAATTATGGTTTCCCCAATAGCTTAATGGAGGTAAATAGAGAAAGCCACCGCAAAACCATCTCCCTGAAAGCTTCCGAAGAAGTAATAAGCAAGGCGTGGCCATTTAATTTGAAAAACATTCGCATACCGGAAGCGATCCGGTACGCATTAATAGGAAACAATTATGGTAGAACCCATCTTTCTCATCTTTAATTAAATTGGTTATACAAGGGTTCTCTTTTAGAGGTCGGTGTTGAGATGGTGCACCGGCCTTTATTTTTTTCCTGAAAACAGTATGAATGTAGCCGGAAGGCTCCCATCAGGAGGAGTGATCTGCAAGATGCCGGCTACAGAAGGTACCAGATCCGTAATTACATACCGCTGCTTATCCTCCCCGCTCCTGACTTGCCACCCATAAAATAACAAAGGCACGTGCGTATCATAAGTATACGGGCTACCGTGTCCGGAACCGTAGTCGGGATAATAGGTCCAGTTGGGTTTCTCCAGCAGCACCAGCTCCCCGTCGTCGCCCACGTCGACCGGCCGGCCGCGATA
>CAZBIF010000049.1:2150-12621 GCA_964492055.1 uncultured Flavobacteriales bacterium | reverse complement strand
CAGACATCACGCCGCGGGCACATAGTTGACCATAAGCCGATACCTGCTGATCAATATCGTCAAGGGAATAGACATCGGCAATTCCTTCCTGCTGCACCAGAAAGGTACGGCTATAATCCAGCAAGAGCTTCCGCTGATCACTCTTTTTAGGTAAAGCTTCCGGGTGAAAATACACGTTCAGGTTCATCATGCCTATAAGCCAGTCTTTTTCCCCGAATACCTGATCCAGACTATCCTCCAGGGCGATAAGCAAGGCTTTTTCATTGATAAAGCCGCCCGGGGCGCCCTTCGCATTAATGAACTTCCGCGCCTCCCCTGCCCCATGGTCGGCGGTTAAAAAAAGCAAATATTGCCCTTCCCCAAACTGCTGGTCGAAAAAGGTGAACAGATCAGCCAGGGTGCGGTCCAGTTTAATGTAAGTGTCTTCCACTTCCTGAGAGTTGACCCCAAAACGGTGACCTACATAGTCGGTGGCGGAAAAACTCAGGGATAAAAAATCGCAGAGAGCCGATTTACCCACTTTGGCGCTGCGAATTACTTCTTTGGCAAAATCTGCCAGCATCTGATTTCCCATGGGAAGGGTTTTTAAAATATCGGCTCCCAGTTTATGGTACGCCTCCTTCAGTTCATAGGGGAATTCCGTAGGTTGCCCTTCCACAAATGGGTTTTCCACTTCTGCATGCAAGGGGGAGGCATGCAGGTACTCATCAGCCGGCAAGCTAAGTTTCCATCCGTCAGATAAATAAGTTTTATACAGGTCGCCGTCATTAAAACGGTCAAGCAATGCCAGATCGGCATCTTTATAATAGGTATCGCTTCTCCACCCCTTTCCGCTTCCTTCAAACCAATAAGCGGAAGGATAGCTCCCCGGTCTTTCAGGCTAATGCCAATCGATTGTGAGCGGAAATTCTGCGCCATCTTCAACTCATCTGCCAGGGTCCGGCTTAGCAAGCGATCGGGAGAATGGCTGATCTGTTCATTTACCACACGGCTTACGCAATAAACCTCTCTTTCCTCTTCCCGTGAATACCAGTGATTGGCTACGATGCCATGTACCGCCGGCACAGTACCGGTAAATATGGAGGCATGTCCGGGACCGGTATAGGTAGGTTTGTAGTTGTAATAGGTATTCTGGCACCAATATCCTTGTTCCATCAATCGTTTAAACCCACCTTCCCCGAAGTGCGGATAAAATTTAGACAAATAATCAGCCCGCATCTGATCCACCACTATGCCAATTACCACTTTCGGCCTTTCCACCTGGGCATACGAAAAACTGTAAATAAAAAAGAACAATATGTTAAATGCGTAATACTTCATGTTTTTTGACTGGAAATGATCACAAACATAAGGGCTATTCCCAAGAGCACGCTTAAGGCAATGTTAAGAATAGCAGCCATTATCAACCCTTGCCTGAGGAGAAGAAAATTTTCATAACTGAAGGTGGAGAAGGTGCTGAGCCCTCCACAGAAACCTACAACTAAAAATAAGTTCATCGTAGTAAGAGCATCCGTTGATCTTATTCCCCCTACGAGCAGGGCGAGTAGTAAACAGGCGAGCATATTGGCCAGGAAAGTATGCCAGGGAAGATTAAACGCTTGCAGACTACCCACCCCCACTCCAATAAGATAGCGCACTACACAACCCAGGCCTCCGCCTATAAAGATCAGCAGTAGATTTTTAAACATGCTTTTTATATATCAATTGATTAAGGACGCTGAATAAAATAATAGCAAACAAACTCCCCCAGAGCGCACCCGCCATTACATCTGCCGGGTAATGAACCCCAAGATAAATTCTCGAAAAAGCCACCAGACTTGCCCAGGCAAGCAAGGCCGCCAACCACTGTCTCCCTAATAACAGGCCAACAAAAACCGCCAGGGCAAAAGAGTTGGTAGCATGGTTGGAAATAAAACCGAATTTACCCCCACATTTATTATTTACGCGGTGAACCTGTTCCTGTATTTCAAGATTATGACAGGGGCGATAACGGGCTATAGGTTCCTTAAATAACTGCACCGCAGTCTGATCGCTGAGCGTGATCAGAAAACCTACACCCAGTAGGATGTACATTATTTTCTGCCGGTATTTCCTTATTAAAAAGATCAATAAGAGAAGGTACAAAGGGATCCATTCCCACTTACCGGAAATATGCCACATGAGGGTATCGAGGAAGGGGCTGTGCATACCATTGATCCATAGAAAAAGCTCCCGGTCGATCTGCTCAAGGTACTCCCACATCAGTTCAGGGCTTGCCAAAGTTTATCTTTCAGTAATTCCAGATTATACTGGCTAACGGCGGAGATAAAAATGACTTCCATCTCTTTCAGTTCTTTCCTCATCTCTGTCATCAGTTCTTCGTCGAGGAGATCACTTTTGGAAATGGCGATCATGCGTTTTTTATCCAGTAATTCAGGATTGTATTCTTTGAGCTCGTTCAGTAAAATCTCGTATTCCTTTCGGATATCTTTTGCATCGGCGGGAATCAAAAAAAGCAGGGCTGCATTCCTTTCAATATGCCGCAGGAACCGGGTACCCAAACCCTTCCCTGCATGGGCCCCTTCTATGATTCCCGGTATATCGGCCATCACAAAAGAACGTTCATCCCGGTAGCTTACCATACCCAGGTTAGGGGTAAGGGTGGTAAAAGGATAGTTGGCAATTTCAGGTTTAGCGGCCGAGAGAACGGAAAGTAAAGTGGATTTTCCCGCATTGGGAAATCCTACCAGGCCTACATCCGCCAGTACTTTTAACTCAAGCACCTTCCATTCCTGCTGTCCCTCTTCACCGGGCTGGGCGAAACGAGGGGTTTGATTAGTGGAGGATTTGAAATGTGAATTACCGAGTCCTCCCCTGCCTCCAGGCAATAGGATAAACTCCTGTCCGTCTTCCATGATCTCTACCTCCACATTTCCGCTTTCTGCATCCTTAGCTACCGTACCGATAGGAACTTCCAGAATGCGGTCTTCACCATCTTTGCCGGTACTGCGGCTGGGTCCTCCCGGCTCACCTGCACTGGCAATCACATGTTTCTGGTATTTCAAATGCAGCAGTGTCCACAATTGGGCATTTCCCCGCAAGATCACATGACCGCCCCGGCCCCCATCCCCGCCATCAGGGCCGCCTTTAGCGGTCATGCGATCGCGATGCAAATGCGCTGATCCTGCACCACCTTTGCCAGAGCGGCAATGAATTTTAACGTAATCAATGAAATTTGGGCTGTTCATGCTGTAAGCGGGTAAAGGTATGGAAACTTAAGCGGTAGAGAGTGAAAATTCATCCTGATATTTTTCTATATTGTCACCCAAAAAATAGCATTGGGCTAATACCCTGAATAAATGAAACCTTACTCCCTTAATCCAAGTATATTTAATTGGACTACTAATATGCAACTGAATTTTTTCCGTGGTAATTCTTGATCAACTCACTGTATTAATAATCGAGAACTCCGAGGCTGATGCACTGGTTATCGGTGAACTTTTATCAGCCTCTTCCCTCTATGATTATGAGATCTTTCATGAAAGTAATCTAAAGGATGCTGTGAAGCTCATAGAGCAGGAAAATATTGACATTGTCTTGCTAAACCTCTTCCTCCCTGACAGTTTTGGTATCCATACATTCAATAACTTATTCCGTCAATTTCCGAAAATGCCCTTTATCGTGTTAACCGAACTGGAAGATGATATGATCGGTGTAAATGCGGTGAAAAAAGGGGCACAGGATTACCTCATTAAAGGGGAAATGGACCGGGACCGCCTTACCAAATCCATTACCTATGCCATTGAGCGAAAGCATACCGAGGACGAATTGCGCAAAAGCGAGGAAAAATACCGGGAGCTTTTTATGCGTTCAAAAGATGCCATCTACATGTCCACCTTGCAGGGGGATTTTATCGATATCAATCCGGCGGGCCTGAAACTTTTTGGCTATAAGCAAGAGGATATCACCCGTTTGAAAGTACATGATTTGTACGTTAATGAAAAAGACCGGCAGAAATTGATCGCCGAAATGGAAGAGAAGGGCGAAGTAAGTGATTATGAAGTGATCTTACGAAAAAAAGACGGGGAAACCTGCCTGGAATGCTTGCTTTCTTCCCTGGTGATCCGAAATAATAATGGGGAAGTGATCGGCTACCAGGGGATCATACGGGATACTACCGAAAAGAAAATGGCGGAAAATGCCCTGATCGAGAGCTTAAGGGAATTGGATGTAGCGAATAAGGAATTGCAAGACCTGAACAATACCCTGGAAGAAAAGGTAATGCAACGTACCGAACAGTTGTTGAGGGAAAAAGAAATTGTAGAGAATCAAAATAAGGAGATCACGGAGAGCATTAATTACGCAAAGCGCATACAGGCATCCATTTTACCTCCTATTCAAAAAGTAAAGGAAAAATTACCGGATAGCTTTATATACTATGAGCCAAAGGATATAGTTAGCGGGGATTTTTACTGGTATGAATTCAGTAATAATAAACCCATGTTTGCGGTGGTTGATTGTACGGGGCACGGAGTACCGGGGGCATTTATGAGTATCATTGGGTACACCCAACTTAACGAAATCGTTTCCGATCAGAAGATCACCGATCCGGGGGTGATCCTTAGGGAACTGGATAAACGGGTACGTATTGCACTGAATCAGAATAAAGCCACGGACAAGAACAGTAAGGACGGGATGGAGCTGGCCATTATTTCCATTAATCCCGAGCAACAGAAAATAGAATTTGCCGGGGCTATGCGTCCGTTGTATTATGTTAAGGACAATGATCTCTACGTAATAAAAGGGGATAAATTCTCTATAGGAGGTTTTTCACAACACCGGAAAAATTTTCGAACACATCGCATAAATTACAAGGCAGGAGATTGCTTCTATTTATTTTCAGATGGATACCCCGATCAGTTTGGGGGTCCCAGGGGCAAAAAATTCATGACCAGGAACGTGGGGGAAATGGTATTGCGAATTGCTCACCTTCCTATGGTAGAACAGGGAAAGATCATAAAATCAACTATACAGGACTGGATGAAGAACGATGATCAGGTGGATGATATCCTGATCAGTGGGATCCGACTTTAAAAGTGTTCTACCTTTTCGTCCAGCCTTTTAAAAACATCTTCTATAGAACCAATTCCGTGTACAGATTGGTATTTTCCCTGTGAGTCGTAGTAATTCTTTAAAGGAGCGGTTTTCTTATTGTAGGTAATGATGCGGTTAAATATAACGGACTCGTTTTTGTCATCAGAACGCCCGTGTTCTTTGCCGCGTTTAATAATACGCGCTACCAGTTCCTCATCATCCACTTCCAGTGAAAGCATTACATCGATCTGGGTATCGTGCTTTTGCAGCAAGATATCCAGGGCACGTGCCTGTTCCACAGTACGGGGAAAGCCATCGAAAATAAAACCACCGGCGTTCTTTTCCTGTTTCAGGCGGTTCTCAATCATATCGATCACCAGGTCATCCGGTACCAGTTCACCTTTATCCATATAGGATTTGGCTTTGGCCCCCAGCTGACTTTCTTCTTTAATTTCATTGCGTAATATGTCCCCTGTGGAGAGGTGCACTAGATTGTATTTTTCTTTTAATTTTTCCGCCTGTGTACCTTTTCCGGCACCAGGAGGGCCAAACAATACAATATTCATCATGGCATCGTCTTTTCTTAATTTTTGCTCGCCCGAAAGTACATAAAGATCGTTCAGGTTACGTCCCAAACCATCGTAGTCCAGGCCAAAACCGACTACAAACTCAGGTTCGATCTTCAGGGCAACATAATCGATAGGAATTTCCTTTTCATAAACATCCTCCTTGAAGAGAAAAGTAGCGATGGCGATTGAGGCCGGGTTCAGATGCTGAAGGTTTTCGATAACCGCTTCTACGGTGTTACCTGTATCTACAATATCTTCAAGAATTATTACATGCCGCCCGTTGACTTTCTGATCCATGCCCAGTAATTGCCTGACACTACCTGTACTCTGGGTTCCCTGATAAGAAGCCACCTTTACAAAGGAAATTTCGCAATCAAAATCAATGGATTTAAGAAGGTCTGCCGCAAAGTAAAAACAACCATTTAATACACCAATGAAAATGGGTCGCTTACCAAAATATTGATCCTTGATCTTCTCTGCTACCTTGCGGATAGCTTCCTGAATTTCGTCTGCTGACTTATAGGGTTCGAATATCTTATTGTGAATTTTAATTTTCTTCACTATGGAGGTGCTTTTTAAGGTCGGCAAATGTAGGAATTATATAAGGATAGCTTTCAGCCGCCCTCCGCTAATTTTCCTTCCATTTAATTTATCTTTGTCCACACACCAAATTGTAGAAAAATGAAGAACATCCATTCCCCTGACTTTAAGATCGGATTACTGGGAGGTGGTCAGTTGGGAAGAATGACCCTGCAGGAAGCCTACAACCTGAACCTGCATATTTCAGTACTGGACCCGGCCTCCAACGCCCCCTGCAAACCCCTGGCCTACGATTTTGTCTGCGGGGATTTTAAGGATTTTGATACGGTGTATCACTTCGGCAAGGACAAAGATGTACTTACCATAGAATTTGAAGATGTAAATGCCGATGCCCTGGAGAAACTGGAAAAAGAAGGGATTAAAGTTTTTCCCCAACCTGCTGTACTCAAGCTTATTCAGGATAAAGGTGAACAAAAGCAGTTCTATAAAAAGCATGATATCCCTACCGCGGAATTTGTATTAGTTGATGGCAAGTCAGAAATTGCTGAGGCTCCCTTTTCCTTTCCCTGTTTTCAAAAATTACGGCGTTCCGGCTATGATGGTTACGGGGTTCAAAAATTGAAAAATGAAAGCGATCTTGATAAAGCTTTTGCTGCACCCTCTGTGTTGGAAAGGCTGGTGGATATGGAAAAGGAAATTTCCGTGATCGTGGCCAGAAATGAAGACGGACAAACGGTACACTTTCCGCCTGTAGCTATGGAATTCAACCCCAAAGCCAACATGGTGGAGTTTTTATATTCCCCTGCCGGACTTTCGAAGGACCATGAAAAAGAAGCCATCAAATTAGGCAGGACAGTGATTGAAAAATTAAACATGGTGGGTATCCTGGCGGTTGAAATGTTCCTTACCAAAGAGGGCAAATTACTGGTAAATGAAATTGCCCCGCGTGCCCACAACAGTGGCCATCAAAGCATTGAGGGCAACTACACTTCACAATTTGCCCAACATTTACGCGCCATCCTCAATCTGCCATTGGGGGATGCTTCCATTAAAATGCCGTCGGTGATGATCAATTTGCTGGGCAAGGAAGGGGAAGCCGGGGTGGCAGAATATGTAGGATTGAGGGAAGTACTTGCCCAAAGGGGAGTTTATCCGCACTTTTACGGAAAGGAAAAAGTAAAATCTTTCCGGAAGATGGGCCATATTACAATCACGCATCCCGAGCTGGAAGAAGCTAAAAAGCTCGCCAGAAAGATTAAAGAAAAAGTAACCGTAATTGCCAGAGCACATGAATAGGATTGCCATAATTATGGGCAGCATTTCCGACCTGAAAGTAATGCAAGCTGCCGTAGACTTTTTAAAGGATTGGGAGGTGGATTACCAGCTGGAGATCGTTTCCGCCCACAGAACCCCGGAAAAAATGATGGATTTTGCCAAAACGGCTAAGGACAAAGGATTTTCGGTGATCATTGCCGCAGCCGGAGGGGCAGCCCATTTGCCGGGGATGGTGGCTTCCGTTACTACCTTGCCCGTGATCGGCGTGCCCATAAAATCGAGTAATTCCATGGACGGATGGGATTCCGTTTTATCGATTCTGCAAATGCCGGCAGGCGTTCCGGTGGCTACTGTGGCTCTCGACGGAGCTAAAAATGCGGCCATCCTTGCTTTGCAGATCATCGGTAGCCAGAATGAGCACATCGGCAGGCAGTTGCAACAATACAAAGAAAGCCTGAAAGAAAAGGTTACCCAAATGAACCGGGAATTGAACCGTGAGGCTTAAATGCCTTTTCCTCCTCTTGCTGCCTCAGCTATTGGCCGGGCAGGTAATTGAAGAGATGGAACGGCCTGAAAAGGTAAAAAATCCATATCATAAACGGGCATATGCCGGTTTCGGCCTGGGCATGGCCATCCCCATGGGTTTATTTCGCAGTAATGATGATTTTGAGCTGGTGTCAGCCTATGCAGAAAACGGTTTCAGTATGCATATTGTAGATGTGGGTTACCGGCTGAAGGACGTGCTCATCGCCGGGGGATTTTATCTCAACGCCACCAACCCCATAAATGAAAATCTCTACGCCCGCGCCCTGGGGTATAAAAATGATTATTCCTATGAAATGGAAACTACCAGCTATGAACTGAAAGCGGTATTGCTGGGAATAGGGATCAGCAAGAGCAGTAATTCCCTTGACCTGGATTTACGTTTTCTGGCAGGATACGGCAATACTTTTGTACCTGCATTCACCATTAAAGAAACCAACACCCTAACCCTTGAAAGCTGGAATTATGAAATCCCTTCGCAGAAAAAGGGCGGAGCCGGGGTGGGTTTGAACCTGGGCCTGCGCATCCATCTTACCCCCTACCTCGATCTTAATAATCAGCTTTCCTACATTGTTTTTCAGCGTAATTTTGAAGAACTGATCGATACCCAGAATCAATCCATCCGCCCCTCTGAATTTAGTTATGAGATCATTAACCTTACTTTCGGATTAGCTTACCGCTTCATAGATGAATGATTTTAAGGAATTAAGTGAATTGAGGTTAAATGACTTTCGTGCAATCCGGGAGGCTATCGACCCATTCATCCATCATACGCCCGTGCTTACTTCTGCCTCCCTTGACCGGATGATGGATTGCAAATTGTATTTTAAATGTGAAAACCTGCAAAAAGTGGGCGCTTTCAAAATGCGGGGCGCATCCTATGCCATTCAGCAACTTTCCGAACAGGAAAAAACCAATGGGGTTGTTACCCACTCCTCCGGAAATCATGCCCAGGCACTAGCTGCTGCGGCCCTTCAGAAAAATATTCCAGCT
This sequence comes from uncultured Flavobacteriales bacterium, assembly GCA_964492055.1. GTDB lineage: Bacteria > Bacteroidota > Bacteroidia > Flavobacteriales_E > Vicingaceae > CAZBIF01. The sequence goes on along the minus strand of CAZBIF010000049.1, from coordinate 3,628 downwards.
TACATCGTGATGCCGGAGAATGCCCCTTCCGTAAAAGTAGAAGCCGTAAGATCCTATGGTGGGCAAATCACTTTCTGTGAAGCAAATCAGGAAGCGCGGAAGCAAACCATGGAACGGATAAAAAAACAAAATAATGCGACATTTATTCCCCCCTACGAGGATAAAAATATCATCAAAGGACAGGCTACTGCTGCCCTTGAATTGCATGATGAGGTTGAAGATCTTGATATGCTTCTTGCCCCTGTGGGTGGTGGCGGACTGTTAAGTGGTACGGCCCTGGTAAGCAGGTTTCAAAATCCCCATTGCAAAATTTACGGAGCGGAACCAGCAGGTGCCGATGATGCTTTACGTTCCCTGCGGTCAGGTAAACTGATCTCCTCCCATCTCCCCCACACCCTAGCTGACGGATTGCTAACCACCTTGGGAGAATTGAATTACGAACTGATAAAAACATATGTAGCCGGTATTTTTACCTGTAGTGAAGCATCAATCAAACAGGCTATGCGGATGAAAATTATTGTGGAACCGTCAGCGGCGGTGCCCCTGGGATGCCTGCTGGAAAAGCAGGATTTTTTCAAAGGAAAGCGTGTAGGCATCATCCTCAGCGGAGGAAATATCAGCCTTGATAAATTCTTTGACCAGCTTTAAAATTCTTCCAGCCTTTTTACCAGTAGCAGCCAATCGCCATCTGATTGCAAATAACCATAGTCGTAACAGAAATAGTATTTTTTCCCTTCCCTGGTCGTCAGGGTATTGGTAAAGTAATTGAAATCAAACCCTTCTTTTAGCAGTTTGTCACGGTGGACGTTGGCCGTATTGTCCGGCACCAGTTTTTCGAGGATGGCCCTGTTTTCCAATAAAATCTTATTGACTTTGCGCACTGCCTGGGAAGGGGCACGCCGTTGGCGATTGTTATACGTATTCCTGCATTGGTCATTGCAAAACTTCTTATCTCATAAGATAAAAATAATAAAAAGTGAAAGAGCATTCTACCGGGCGGTAAAATGCTCTTCCTCAAACTACTACTAACCAACTACTACTTTCTTCAGTGTTTTAATGTTTCGTGCTTGCCGATATCAGCGCGTTCGCCGGTAGCGAGCGCCCGGGCATATTCAAATGCCTGAACCAGCTTATTTTTATCATTGGTCCAGTAAGCGGCCTTATTGATATTTATCTTTAAAAGTGAAATGGTCGGATCGTCCAATCCTTCGGGAAACCAGGCTTTGACCCAGGGGGTCATCAATTCGTCCATTTTTTCCCGCTCATGGGAGATTTCAGCAGCACCGGAAATACTGATATAGGACTGTTTTTTACTATCGCTGAAAGCAAGGTTAACTTCGGGATGTTTCTTTATCTCATTGGCCTTGCAACTGTTTTCATTATTAAAAAACCACAGGTTACCGCTTTCATCCAGTTCGCTAACCGCCATTGGCCTTGACTTCAGATTCCCATCCGCCTGCAAGGTAGTCAACATGGCT
>CAZBIF010000049.1:1499-2140 GCA_964492055.1 uncultured Flavobacteriales bacterium | reverse complement strand
ACGTCCTGTTCTTTGATCAATTCCAGTAATTTTTGATAACTCTCTTCTTTCTGCATGTTTCTAATTTATTTTCCTCAGGACAAAGCATATACCAAAACGGTTTTATTAGCTTTGAGGAATTAACGGTATAAATCCCTGTAGAAAAATAGTAGCAAAATGTAGAATATTATTTTGAACGGGGATGAAAACGGGCAATGGCTTCACTTAAATAGCGGCTGTCCAGGTGGGTGTAAATTTCTGTGGTAACAATGGATTGATGTCCCAGCATTTCCTGTACTGCCCGCAGGTCTGCCCCCCCTTCTACCAAATGGGTGGCAAAGGAATGCCTGAAGGTATGGGGACTTACATTTTTTTTGATCACGGCCTTCTCCGCCAGGTTTTTCACAATGGTGAATACCATCACCCGGCTGAGTTTATTTCCCCTTCGGTTAAGGAACAAAATATCGGAAGAAGCTGACTGGATTTCCAGATGATTGCGGTACTGTGCTTTATAAAAAGAAAGGTATTTTAAAGCTATTGCCCCTACCGGCACCAGCCGCTCTTTATTGCCTTTGCCAATTACTTTGATGAAACCCTCTTCATGCAATACATTGGAAAGTTTCAGATTGATCAATTCAGAGACCCTCAGACCGCAACTGTAC
>CAZBIF010000049.1:0-1489 GCA_964492055.1 uncultured Flavobacteriales bacterium | reverse complement strand
GGCCCGGTTGCGTTCGCCTTCGGGCTTGCTCAGATCGATGGCAGATATCATGGCATCTATTTCCTGTATACTAAGTACTTCCGGTAATTTCATGCCCAGCTTGGGCCCTTCTATAAGTTCCAGGGGATTCTCCTCCACTAACTTTTCCATGATCAGGTAGCCATAGAAGGCTTTCAAACCGGAAATAATGCGGGCCTGGGTGCGGGCAGCTACCCCAAACTCATTTAACCAATTGATAAAATCGGAAATGGTGTGATGGGAAATTTCAGCCGGGGCCGGGTTGGACTGGATCAACTCAAGGTAATTCATCAGTTTTTGCACATCCTGCAGGTATGCCTGAGTGGAAGTTTGGGCCAATCCTTTTTCCAGGCGCAGGAATGATTCAAAACCTTTGAGGTAATTAGCCAGCTTCATGCCTGCAAATGTATAATTTTGAACGCCTGATGAAAAAAATCGCCATCGTAAACGGACCGAACTTAAATCTGGTAGGTAAACGGGAACCTGCCATTTACGGAAATCAATCGATGGATGATTTTATTTCCAGCCTGCAGACTACTTTCCCGCAAATGGAATTAACCTATTTTCAATCCAATATTGAGGGGGAATTTTAAATGCCGGGGGCTATACCCACACCTCGGTGGCCCTTGCTGATGCGGTGGTCGCCATAGGCACACCGGTGATTGAAGTGCACATCTCCCACCCTCCCGCCCGGGAAGTATTCAGGCAGAAGTCAATTCTGGCACCCTTTTGTATAGGAACCATCTCAGGATTGGGTTTAAAATCCTATGTTTATGCAATACAATATTTTTTAGAAAAATGAAAAAAACACTACTAATAGCAGCCTTGCTTGGACTGTTCAGTTACACTCACGCTCAGGAAGGCGAAGTTTTTCCTACCATAGAAGTGGTAGACCTCAATGATCAGGAGATCAGTATACCGGAAGATACCAAAGATAAATTTACCCTGATCGGGGTAGCATTTTCCGAAGATGCCCAGGAAGACCTGTATACCTGGAGTCAGCCGGTTTTTAGTGAATTCATGGACGATAACAACCTTTCCAGTCTGGTATACGACCCACATGTGCATTTGATCCTGATGTTCACCGGTGCCAACCAATTGGTATATAACAAGGCCCGCAAGCAGATTGAGGAAGGCACCGACCCTACCCTGAAAGACAATGTGGTGATGTACAAAGGTAAAATGGAAGATTACCGCAAGGTACTGGATATGAAGGACCGGAAAAAACCGTATTTCTTTGTACTGGACAAAGAAGGCAAGATCATTTATACCGCGGAAGGCCGTTACAGTCGTGATGTATTGGAGGAAGTAGGAGACCTCATAGAAGAATAATGCAGGTTTACCTCAATTCCCCCTTGTTTATCATTTTAGGAATTTGCGGTCTCATCTTTCTAATCACCGGCTACTTCACCAGGAAGAAACCCCCTAAAAAGATCAACTCAGTAGTAGGTTACCGCAGCCGAAGAAGCAT
>CAZBIF010000048.1:16459-16754 GCA_964492055.1 uncultured Flavobacteriales bacterium | reverse complement strand
ATTGTATTTGTCAAATGTAAATTGAGTGGTGTCTTCCACAAGGGAGGTATCGGATCCGTAGCCTGAAAAATTCCAGATATAAGCCGATATGGTGGTATCGTGGGTGGAGTTATTAATAAATCCCACTGTAGTTGGAGCGCAAATCAAGCTATCGGTTACTGCATATTTTAGATCAATGCCGTATACCCTGACTAATTTACTGATGGAGTCCTTACATCCATTAACATCAGTAGTAATTAATGTTACATAATTAACGCCTGAAGTCAGGAAGGCATTTTCAATAGCCGCCCTCTCT
>CAZBIF010000048.1:10679-16381 GCA_964492055.1 uncultured Flavobacteriales bacterium | reverse complement strand
GTCGTTACAGGTTTCATCTTGTCATCACTAAACAACCATCTGTATCCTTTATAACACTTTGCCCCAACGTCTTCCGATGATTGGGCATCCAATACAACTGTATCTCGCCGGCAGATTAAAGAGTCAATTGTAAAATCTGCCTTTATATCCTGAATACGTACGGTTATAGTATCTTCATATACTCCACAAGCTGAAAGACTATTCTCTACGGATAGCTTTACTTTATAATTCCCTTTTGCGTTATAAGTGATGGTTGTATCCTGCACAGTGGCAGTAACGCCATTCCCAAAATCCCAGGAGGTTATATCATGGTTTGTGCTATTATCCACAAAATTGACTTCGTATGGTTTTGAACAATCGTAGGTATAAAAAATATCAGCTTTGGCCCCGTCTACCTGAAGGATATTGGATTTGGTAATATCACTGAAACAACCGTTGTATTCCACGGTCATTTTTATAGACTGGCTGCCCAGTTTTTCATCAACTATCCAGGCCGGATTGGCATTGTCATCACAATGAAAAAAATGTCCGTCATCCGCATAATAATGCCAGGCATCAATTTTAGCTTTGTCAGCAGAGGGTGTGAGGTCAGTAAATTGAACAGTATCCCCTAAACAGGCCGTAGTCTTATTAATTGCAAAATCCGGGCTTAGTTTATCTCCCACCTCTATCAAATGTGCAAAGGAAGTATCTGTACAACCTCCGGAGGTGTACACCACCATATAGGGTTCAAATGTACCTTCTGTGTTATAGGTGTATGTAACTGTATCCGGTTTGGTGGTAGACAAAGAATTGCCATCCCCGAAAAAGAACTTCCATTGATTTATGCTATCCTTTACCGGATGACGGCTGGAATCGGCAAAGCTAACCTTAAGGGGCAAGCAGCCTTTGCTAACAGAAGGAAAAAAAAGTGCATTTGGTTTATCTACAGTATCCTGAAATTGAAAAACACTCTGGCAGCCGCTTGAGGTAATGGCCCGAAGGGAGATATTAAAAACATGAAGTTTATTGGTGTCGTACTTCAGGGAATCCGGGTTCTTTAATATTAGGGTTGGGTCTTTCTCATTAGAAAATAACTTATTATAAACATACCAGTTGTAGGATGAAGCATTGGTGCTGGTATTTGTAAATGAAAAACTAGCAGGGTAGTCACATAAATAGGTAGGGGTAGAGGTAAAACTAGCTTTAGGGTCATCCACTACCACACTAATGGTAGTATCATCAGAACAGTTGCCGGAAAGCACCGTCAACTTAAGATCAAAAGTCCCTGCCTTAGAAAAAAATACTTCTGCGATATTACCATTCTGATAATACCGCACCAATTGCACACCAGTTGGAAAATTCCAGACCGGAGTACCTCCTGAGGAGATATTGACCAGCTGAAAAGTTTCCCCCTTGCATACTGTATCTTCTACCTCAAAATTAGCTTTTGGGGCGCCTACTGAGGCTTTTCTACTGGCACTATCTGTACAACTGTTGGTGTCTGTAGCGATCAATTTTATATCAAAAGTACCTTCATTATTAAATGTCTGGGAGGGAGGGTTGGTTCCATTAAAAGTTTTGCCATCAATATGCCAGGTATAGGTAAGAGGTCCGGCTGAAGAAGTGGAAGTATTGGTCAGGCTTAAATTTAAAGGAGGATTACAGGCATTGAAAGAAGCCGGGGTGCCTGAAAACCCTACCTGAGGCCGATTGGTGGCTGTAACTAGCTTATTGAATTTCTTTGAAGAATTACAACTGGGTGAAGTGGTTTTTATTTCAAGAGAAACATCGTGATTTCCTTCATTAAATGTATAAGATGGGTTTGCACCCTTCGCGATACCTCCTCCCGTAAATACCCAGGTGTATTCAGTGATGGTGACGGAGGAGCTAACTACGGTTTGATCCGTAAAGTTGACGGTCAGGGGGGCACAACCTTTATTTTTATCAAAGGTAAATGCAATCGTAGGTTTTGGGGAAACCGTAATGGTAATCGTATTAATTACCGGTCCGGAAGCGGACTCTTTAAATTCCACCTGATAGGTTCCCGGATTAAGAAAAATATTTGTGGGATTAGCAAGCGTGCTGCTTGAACCGTCCTTAAAATCCCAATAATAGGTAGAACTGCTTACCGGAGCTTGAAAATTTACAGATAAAGGGACACATCCATTGTTAACATTACTGCTTTGACCCAAGGTGAAAAAGGTAAAGAAGCAGCATACATTGGCTAGTAGTAGTCTCAACAGCATTGTCGAAAGGAAATAAGTTGATATATTTTTATTTTTACACTTGCGAATTTACGTGAAAATTATAAAGTTATATTTCGACACGATAAAATTGGTCATATTTGTAATTACATTCCTGAATTGTTATGCATCGAAAACTAAGCTACTGCCTTTCGTTTTTTCTTCTCATAGCTTCCCTTCATTTAGTGGTTCAAGCCCAGGTTAAAACGCCACTGCCCCAAGTGAATAAAAAGTTTTTAGTCGTAGCTCATATCATACTTGATAAGGCCGGAGATACACTAATTGACCCCTTAGCTATTCAACAAAACCTTGAATTTGCCAATCAGCATTTTGAGCCTATCGGAGTGAGTTTCGAAATTTGTGAATTCAACTATGTAGAAAACTACCAATATTTCAGGATAGATTATGAGAAGCAAAGAGAAAATCTCAATACTGCTGAACTCGAGAACTTCCGTTTAAATATATTTTTTGTCAACGATTTTGCGGATATGGACCGTTGTGGGGTGGCCCGCCTGGAAGGAGTGAAGAATGGGGCGGATATTTATATGAAAAATAGTTGTATAGGGGGGGGGGAGTACTCCTTAAGCCATGAGCTTGGCCATTATTTTGGGCTGGTTCATACCTTTGCTGTGGGGGATGAATTGGTAGATGGTTCTAACTGCCTGACCGCAGGGGATAAGATTTGTGACACTCCTGCTGACCCTTATGATGAAACACAGGATCCCTCCCTGTATGTTACGGATTGTATGTTTGATGTTAAAATAAAGGATGCAAATGGTGATTTCTACGATCCAGATGTAGCCAATATTATGTCCTATTATAATTGTTATTGCGGGAACTTTACAGATGATCAATATCGTCTGATGGCCAGTACTTACCTTAATTCCTCTAAAGTGTCATGGTAAAGCAGTTTTGTGGATCAATATTTATAGCCATATTGATGTTATGGGGATTGAACGGCTTTGCCCAATATTTACATTTATCCCAGAATCATTTAAATCCCCAGTTGACCAATCCCGCCCTTGCCGGCACCCATGAAGGGAGTTATGCCATTTCCGCCAATTACCGCAATCAATGGAGCCAAATCGGGCAGGCCCCGATTGCCACCTTTGTGCTGGCTTACGACCAGAACTTTTATTTCAGGTCTTATAAAGTAAATGGAGGAATGATCATTCTCCGCGATCAGTTTAGCACTTATGGCATAAATTCCGACAAGATCCTCTTTAATCTTGCTGTCCAACGGTATCTCAATGGTCATCAATTGAGGGCCGGGCTGCAAGTTGGCGCGGGGCTGATGAGCAATGACCTGAGCCGGCAAACATTTCCCAACCAATGGATTTACCAGCAGGGGGAGTTTAATCCGGCGGTAGCCAGTGGGGAATCGGAACTTGATGAACAGATTTTTTATCCTGATGCCAATATCGGTATTAACTGGAAAAAAAGCTTTAATAAATTGATTGCTGAAGGGGGGGTGGCTTTTATGCACATTAATCATCCTAATCATTCCTACTTTGACAATGATAGGGAAGCGATGAATATGCGTCCCCTGATCAATGCGGGGGTGACTTATCAACTTACTTCCAGCCTGGCTGTAAACCCCCAGATTTATTACAGCTGGACCACCCAGGTGAAAAATGGTTTATTCGGTGCCCGGACAATCAAACAATATCAGGGTAAAAAACTACAGGCAGTATCTGCAGGCCTTTTTTATCGTAGCGGATTTAACCGCATCCGCGATGCCCTTATTCCCATGATCGGGATGAAGTTCAAGAATGTGGAAGCCGGGCTGAGTTATGATTTTAATATTGGCGAACTCAGTGATTATGGTAGTCAGAAAAGTACATTGGAAATAGGCATACGCTACATAGCTCCATTCTATTCACCTGATAAGCTAACCGTTCCTTGTTCAAGGTATTAAATTACTTCCATGTTTACTAAAGGGTCTTATTTTTTTTTCTTACTACTTATCAGCTCTGTTGCCGGGGTGTCGCAAACGATTGAGAACATGGACAAGCTCAACACCCGCCAATTAAAAAGCCTTTCCCGCGAATCCGCCAGGGCGGGGGATAGTTATACTGCCTTGCAATACTATAAGGAATGGGCCAGTCGTGACACCGATAATAAAAAAGTGATTTTTTCAGTGGCGGAAATGTACCGGCAAACAAGGGATTATAACCAGGCTGAAATGTGGTATAAGAAAGTAACTGAAGAGGGGTCTGAGGACTTCCCCATGGCCTATTACCACTTAGGTAAAATGCTGATGGCCCAGGGAAAATACAAGGAGGCCATTTCCCCATTGGATAAATTCAAGGATCTGTCAAGGGGCATGAAGGATAATAACCTGCGAAAACTCTCCAAAATTGCCTTGGAAAGTTGTGCATATGCCATGAACTATGATTCCACAGCCAACAAAACCTCAGTTAGAAGTTTAGGGAAGACGGTAAATTATCCACACATTGAATTTTCGCCCATTGCCTATGATAGTACTACCTTGGTTTATGGCTCTTATAGGGAAGATCAGCTTAAGTATTATAATACCAATGAACTGGATAGTTTAAATCTGCCGAAAAGGGGTTATTATGTGGCCCAAAAAGAAAATGGTAAATGGATAGCCCGGGGAGAATACCTTATCCCTTTTCAAGCAATTCCTGAAGGGTATGAACTGGGAAGTATTACTTTTAATGAGGAAAGGACCGAAATTTATATGTCACTCTGCCAGAAGAGGTGGGATGGTAAAATGATCTGTGAATTGTTTCATACCGAAAAACAGGGAAACAACTGGAGTGCAGCTGAAAAGCTAAATGCAGAGATCAACCTAAAAGGGTTTACTTCCACTCAACCTTCCCTGGGTAAGGAATCCAAGCGCAATAACCCGGTTTTGTATTTCGTCTCCGACAGGCCGGGAGGAAAAGGCGGACTGGATGTCTGGTATGCTGAATACAACCGCAAACGGGGTCAATTCAAGAGTCCCCGAAACCTGGGCAGCAAGATTAACACGGAGGGGGACGAGTATACCCCGTATTACGATATTCCTACACATAAACTGTATTTTAGTTCCGACGGGCATATTGGTTTCGGAGGCCTGGATGTTTATCATGCCGATGGGGAAAAAAGCAAATGGGAAGAACCGGTGCATATGAGCGGTGAATTAAATTCTTCGGTGGATGAACTGGGCTTTCAACTGGACCATAGCCGCAAGGGAGGTTTTTTTGTCTCCAACCGAAAGGAAGGTAATTCCATGTTTAATTCAACCTGCTGTGATGATGTGTACCATTTTGCCTACAATGAATTTATTGAAGTTAGTGTAAAAGGTAAGGTGTCAGACTCTCTGGATTGCCTGGATGATTACCTGATCAATGTTTACATACAAAATAAGGCGGAGGATGACCGTTATCTGACACGTACAATCAAAGGCAGGGGGTGCGATTATATGGTAAAGCTGGAACCTGGCAATAATTATATTCTCGAAATAAAAAA
>CAZBIF010000048.1:0-10635 GCA_964492055.1 uncultured Flavobacteriales bacterium | reverse complement strand
TCTGCTTTACCGGTAAACATCAAAGAGATCACGGAATCTACTACCATAGAAAAAGATATTGCTGTTACTAAAGTACCTCAGGCACCTTTGGTGATGAAGGATATCAATTATGAATTGAATAGTCATCAACTAACCCCGGAGGCGGAAAAGGCCATCGATGAAGGCTTATATGCCATCATGATCAATAATCCCGGGATTGTGGTTAAAGTAATGGCCCATACCGACAGCAAAGGTTCTGAATCGTATAATCTCAGTCTGTCAGAGAAACGAGCAAATTCGGTGGTACACTACTTAACCGCCAAGGGAATTGAAAAAAATCGCTTGAAACCGCAAGGCTACGGCGAGAGCAAACCCATTGCCCCCAATACCTACCCGGATGGTTCTGATAATCCGGAGGGCAGAAGACTGAACCGCCGCACTGAATTTGAGATCATCGGGCAGATTGACCCGCAGGAAGAGGAAGAATAGTTTTTAAACAACTACTTTTGCAGCTCAATCAAACAATCAACTCATGAGCCAGTACGAACAACCATCTTTCGATCCCAATAAACTAAAACCTTTTATCCTGATAGGGATAGCCATCGTGGTGCTACTGATCGTGCTGGCTAATATCTTTGTAATCCTGCAACCAACGGAAAGGGGAGTGGTATTTAAAAAATACACTACCGGCCTGGATGTGGATAACATCAAAGGGGAGGGGCTTAACATCATCGCCCCCTGGAATGACGTGATCGTATTTGACATCGCTGAGCAACAGATTGAGGAAACCATGGATGTGTTGTCTCGCGACGGTCTTTCCATCAGCATAGATGTCTCCCTGCGGTTTCGCCCGGTGCCGGATGAGATTGGCTTCCTGTACCGCTCTTTTCAGAAAAGTTACATAGATAGACTGATCCGCCCGGAATTACGTTCGGCTGTTAGACAAATTATCGGGCAATACACTCCTGAAGAATTGTATGCTAGTAAACGTCAGGAAATTGAGACCAAAATTGAGGAGAAGACCAGAGATATTTTGGCCGCTAATCACATTCAGCTAAAAGCCCTTTTATTCAGATCCATTAAATTGCCTCAAACCATTAAAACATCTATAGAGCAAAAACTAGCTGCTGAGCAGGAGGCGCAGAAATATGATTGCGGAGGCAATCGCGAAGCCGAGCGCCGGAAGATTGATGCGGAGGGGAAAGCTACGGCTAACCGAATATTGAGCGCTAGTATTACAGATAATATTCTCAAGGAAAAGGGTATTTCTGCCACTGAGGAACTGGCGAAATCTACCAATACTAAGATAATAGTGATCGGCGGGGGAGGTGATGGTTTGCCAATCATCCTCAATAGCGATAAATAGAATTAGTGGTTTATTTCTCCATTAACCTCCACTCAGCGAGAGCTAAGGAGAGGGTCATTACTATCAACTGATCCTCAGCATGGTATCCTTCATGCCGGTAAATAAAGCTTTCCACCAGAAGTTGAGAAAAGATTTCTGAGGATGGCGCTCAAAGTCCACCTCACCTTTAATCGGATTACTACCTTCCCAGTTATTGTGGCGTATCGCGAAGGTATTGGCAAAGAAAGAGGCTATTTCCCCTAATGCTTCTCCGGCCATAGAGTTTGCTGAGTCCATCTCTTTGAGATTTAGTTTCAGCTGGCGATAAAGAAAAACCACTTCCCCGCTGGCCTTTTCTTCGGTAAAATGCATATCGAACGTCAATTTTTTTACATCGCCTTTTTCAAACTTAATTTTTTCCAATGGTTGAAAGGCTTGATTTAGCCGGGTGATGTCAAAATTTTCCAAATGCCCGGTAATGTGGTGGTTTCCCGCTGCCGCTAACAGATCATAGTTCACGTGAATATTCACTTCAGCCGCGCCCATCAACATAGCATCTATATCGATCAGGGCATTTGATCTTTCTTTTAAAAGAGAGGTGTCATTGGTAATATTTGCAGCGAAAATATCCATGTCCGTAAAGAAAACCCGGCCTGCCTGATCGGTTTTGTGAGCCAGTTCCCGATAGGTTACATCCATGTTCCTTACCGATACGCTGTCAATGGCATAGGGATAATTGACCGCCATCAATATTTCATGCAAAAGTTTAGGTGCATGATCCGGGGGGTTGGGTTTGCGCTTATTCAGGTAGAATTCTGCCTCTACACCGTATACAAAAGCGTGATCTATATGCAGGTAATTATCATACACCATCCGATCCCAGTCAATAGGCAGGCGAATGGCATTTACCCTGATGTCTTTTTCGGTATCCCGGTATTTACTTTCTTTAACAGAAGCTTTACTGGCCAGGGTGACCCCCTTAAGATCCAAGGATCCATCATGGCTGAAATACAAACTGTCAATGGATAGGTCATGGTTTTCAATAGTATTCACAATGGCTTCCTCAAAATGACCATCAAATCCTTCGAAGGATAAAAAGTGCCTTAAGCTGTCTTGTTGGTGAAGGTCGAGCAGGATCTTTTCCCCGCTGAATGTGAAGTTTTTTACCTTTATAAGGGCCATACTGTCTTTGGGGCTGAGATAGGTAAAATCTGTATTTTTGATTTTGAGGTTTTTGATCAGCGCTGATTTGATTTTGGAGGTAGGAGATTTTGTAGAATCTGAAGGGGGAGTAAAGCTTTTATACAATCTTACTTCCCCATTTTCCAGTAAAATCTCCCCGATCCGCAATTCCTCGGGATTAAACAGATAGTGAAAAATACCAATATTATCTATTTCCAGATGGGACAGTTCCATCTGTAAAAGTTCTTCCCCATCATGCAAACTCACCCCTTTCAAGTCTATTTTTTCTGAAAAGACATTTACCTGAAGTTCTTCAAATTCAATACTGTAGTTTTTCCCCAGGTCATGCCGCAACAACTTAGCGATCCTATCTTCCAGTATGGGGTTGGCTATCAAGGCAGCAATTACCAATAAAATGGCCAGCACGCCTACGATGATCAGAATTACTTTACCTGTTTTCTTAGCCCTCATAAATGAATGGAACAGTAATACTTAAAAGATGTTGAAATCCATTTTAAACCGTTAGCAATTTTCAGCAATTGGCCTTAAAATAAAAAGGATATTATTAAAATAATACGAGCCTGCCGGGGGCAAGCTCGTAAGTATTAAGGGATGTGCTTTATTTGCGTGATTCTACGGCTTCGGCAATTTCATCCTCCAAGGGTTGCCTGAAAACCACCTGATCTTCAAAAACGTCCATTACAACTACATCACCGGCTGTAATTTTGCCGGCCAGTATCTGCCTGGAAAGATTATTCAACACTTCTTTCTGTATCAAACGCTTGATGGGCCGTGCCCCGAATTGTGGGTCATAGCCTGCATTTGCAAGGTAATCCACTACTTCATCGGAGGCGGATAGGTCTATGTTATTCTTTTTTGCTAGTTTTTCCACCCCTTTCAATTGCAGCTTAACAATTTGTTTGATCTCTTTTTTATTCAGGGGAGTAAACATAATAGTCTCATCAATGCGGTTGAGGAATTCAGGGCGAATGGTTTTTCGCAACAGCCCCAATACTTCATGCTTCGTAGCTTCGATCACCGACTCCGCATTTTTATCATTCAGGTTTTCAAAGTTTTCCTGAATGATCTGCGATCCCAGGTTGGAAGTCATAATGATGATGGAATTCTTAAAGTTTACCACCCGCCCTTTGTTATCGGTCAGGCGACCATCATCCAATACCTGCAACAAAATGTTGAATACATCGGGATGGGCTTTCTCAATCTCATCCAACAGCACAACGGAATAAGGCTTTCTGCGTACTGCTTCGGTCAATTGCCCACCTTCATCATAGCCTACGTATCCGGGAGGGGCACCTACTAAGCGGCTAACCGCATGCCGTTCCTGGTATTCACTCATATCAATGCGGGTCATAGCATTCTCATCATTAAACAGGTATTCACTCAGTGATTTCGCTAGTTCGGTTTTACCCACCCCGGTAGTTCCCAGGAATATAAAGCTCCCGATAGGCTTTTTTTCATCCTGCATGCCGGCCCGGCTTCTACGCACCGCATCTGAAACTGCGGCAATAGCTTCTTCCTGACCAACCACCCGTTTATGTAATTCATCCTCGAGTTTCAACAGCTTTTCACGCTCGGATTGCAACATCTTGGAGATGGGTATTCCTGTCCACCGGCTGACTACATCGGCAATTTCCTCTGCATCCACTTCCTCCTTAATGAGGGTGGATTTACTTTTCAGTTCGGCCAGCTTTCCTTTTAGTTCTTCCAGTTTACCTTCTTCTTCCTTGATCTTACCGTAACGCAATTCCGCCACTTTTTCATAATTTCCGCTACGTTCGGCTTGTTCTGCTTCGTGCTTAAAGTTCTCTATTTGCTCTTTGGCTTTCTGTATACCTTCCACAATCTCCCGCTCGGCCTGCCATCTGGCGTTGAGTTCTTTGCGTTTTTCGTTCAGGTTGGCGATGTCTTCGTTCAGTACTTTGAGTTTAGCCTGGTCTTTTTCCCTTTTTATGGCCTCCCGCTCAATCTCCAGTTGCATTACTTTGCGGTCCAGTTCATCCAGTTCTTCCGGCTTGGAATTGATCTCCATACGGAGTTTGGAGGCGGCCTCATCGATCAGGTCAATGGCTTTGTCCGGTAAAAAGCGGTCGGTGATATAGCGCTGCGAAAGTTCTACGGCTGAGATGATCGCTTCATCCTTTATCTGCACCTTGTGGTGGGTTTCATACTTTTCCTTGATACCCCGCAGGATGGAGATGGCATCTTCCGTACTCGGTTCGTTGATCATTACTTTCTGGAACCTGCGCTCCAGGGCCTTGTCTTTTTCGAAGTATTTTTGATATTCATTCAGGGTTGTAGCACCAATAGCTCTCAGTTCCCCCCGGGCAAGGGCAGGTTTGAGGATATTGGCCGCATCCATGGCCCCTTCGCCACCTCCGGCACCTACCAGGACGTGGATCTCGTCAATAAAAAGTACAATATCCCCCTCGGCTGATGTGACTTCCTTGACCACCGATTTAAGCCTTTCTTCAAACTCTCCTTTGTACTTAGCCCCGGCTACAAGTGCTCCCATGTCAAGGGAATAGATCTGCTTGCTTTTCAGGTTTTCCGGCACATCTCCACCTATGATACGGTGGGCCAGTCCTTCGGCAATGGCGGTTTTACCTACGCCTGGTTCTCCTATTAATATGGGATTGTTTTTTGTTCGACGGGAGAGTATCTGCAATACCCTGCGGATCTCCTCATCCCGCCCGATCACCGGATCCAGCTTGTTCTCATTGGCCAGTTTGTTCAGGTTTTTGGCGTATTTATTCAAGGCATTGTAAGTGTCCTCCGCGGTCTGGGAGGTCACCTTTTCCCCTTTTCGTAATTCCTGTATGGCACTCTTCAGTCCTTTTTCATTCACCCCGGCATCCTTAAGTAACTGAGCGATGGAGTCGTTACCTTTTAAAATGCCAAGCAGTAAGTGCTCTATGCTGACATATTCATCTCCGAATTCCTTTAGGTATTTAGTAGCCTGGTTGAGGGCTTCATTGGCCTGTCGAGAGAGGTAATGATCGCCTCCGCTTACCTTGGGATAATTCTCAATTATTTTGTCAACTGCCTGGGTAACAGAGTTTAAATTGATCCCCAGTTTCTTTAACAAAAAAGGGGTGACGGATTCGTCTACTTTAAAGATCCCTTTCAGTATGTGGCCGGTCTCTATGGCCTGATTTTGTTGCTCCATAGCAAGCTGCTGCGCCTGTTGAACGGCCTCCTGGGATTTGATGGTGTAATTCTTGAAATTCATGATCTATATAGTTTGATTTTGTTCTTAAATTTTCAACAACTTAGCAAACTAGTTTCCAATTTAAAATACAGTTATTTGTCAGTAAATATGGCAGTATATTTTAAAAACAAAGCCATAATGGCAGTTATTTTTTTACAAATGAGGTACTGATTGTTCCGGAATCAACCTCAATTTTTAGAATGGGGTAAGTAGAAATACTTAATTGCTTCTCCTTATAAGTATTCAGTAGTTTACCGTTCAGGGTGTAAATGTGTACTCGTTTTAGTTGCACATCTTCAGGTAGAATGAGGGTTAAATGAGTGGTGGCCGGATTCGGTTGTAACTTTACGGCCTGGTCGGCAAGAGGAAAATTAACAAGGGAAGTTACCATGGTATGTTTAGCCAGAACCCATCCCTCAGGATCGAAAATAATGCTATCTACTTGCTTGCTAACAGCCAGATTAAATAATTGATTGGAAAAATCCGGCTTGATAACAATAGTGGAATCCAGTTGCGGGCCCAGCAAACGATAGGGAAGGGGAACATTGAAAAAATAGACCGATGGGTCAGTTTGATCCTGTTCAATCTGAATTTGCAGCTGATCTCCATTCTGGCTCCAGAAAGTAGTGATCTCAGGATACCCTTTACCATATACCCAGTCTTTATAGTATTCATCCAGCTTTCGGGAGGAGGCTTTTTCCATATGGCGTTTAAAATCTTCGGTGCTGGCAAAACCATACGCCAATTGAGGGTCATTCAGGTAATTCCGGCATGCCCGGAAAAATATGCTATCTCCCACCAGCCAGCGCAACTGGTGCAACACCGCTGCCCCTTTATGGTATACTAACCCATTAAATAAATCGGCCAGCTGAGTGGTATCGTATTTATATACACTACCATGTGGAAAGCTAAAAGCCGCTGCTTTTTGCAGCTCCAGTTTACGCTGATAATAAAGATTACTGTGGATTACATCAAATTCATAGGTAATGGCCTCCAGGTAAGTAGCGAAACCCTCATTAAGCCATAGATCCTGCCAGCTGGCACAAGTAACTTTATCCCCAAACCACTGATGAGCCAGCTCATGTACTACCAGTTCTCCACCATAACTACCCATAAAACTCATGGTTTGATGCTCCATGCCTCCTCCGGCAGTAAAAGAGGCATGGCCATATTTTTCTTTAATGAAAGGGTAGGTGCCGAATAAGGAGTCAAATAAATGAAGGAAGGGTAAAACTGCGTTATTGGAATTACTGAGATCTTGACCGGGAAATAAGAAATGTTGCATCAGCAAGCTGTCGTTGCCCAGGGAATATTTTAAATCATAGCGTTCGTAGGGCGCAATGGCTATGGCCACTAGGTAGTCGGCGATAGGATAAGTGGTTTTCCAGAAATAAGTTGTATGGGTACCGTTGGTGTCTATACGTTGTAACAAACCATTGGAAGCTACCTGATTGGGCAGGGTAGTGGTGACCACAATCTCCACCGAATCAGCTTTATCGGTAAGGGTGTTTTTGCAAGGCCACCATTTGGGAGCCCCGTAGGGTTGGCTGAGGGTCCAGATTACACTATCCTGCCCGTTATAGGAATCCTGTACAAAAGAACCCAGTCCGGAAGATTGAGGCATGCCCTGATAAAAAATATGTACAGAATCGACAAGGGGAAACCGCGGATCCACCGGCAGGGAGATAAGTATTTTGTTATTGCTGTGTTTGAAATTAAGGGCCTGAGATCTGAAAAGCACGGAATCCACCTGCATGTTGTTATCCAGATCAAACAGGAGGTGCATGGCGGTATCAGAGACATGATGAAAGTAGGTTGTGAGTTGCCCGTTCAGGTAATTTACTTCCGGATCAATGGTAAGCTCCAGACGGTAGAAGTGAATATCAAATTTTCGCTTCAGCGCCTTATCAGCAGAAGACTTCTGATAAAGTTCCCATTTTTTCGAGGCATGCGCCGCATTTTTGCAAAGGGTGAGGGATTGGGCGGTAAGAAGGGTAGGTAACTGCAGACTGAATAAATGCAGTAAACCTACTGAAACACTAATATATAATGATCTTTTGCTGCCTGACTTCTCCATGGATATTGATGAAATAAATTCCGCTTTCCAAATTACGTAAATCCAGGGTTTCCCTGGAAGTAGTAAAACGGTTTTCATATACCCTGGCTCCACGGATATCGATGATTTGATAACTGCGGTTAAAAAGGGAGGTCGGCACTTCCATGGTAAATCTGCCCTCATTGGGGTTGGGGTAAAGGGTAAGCGCTTCTTTCACTTCCTCCTGAGCGGCCACATCGATAATGGTAGGATCGTAAAATTCGAAATCATCAAAAGCGATCATGCCATTGTAAAGTGCACTGCTATTGGAATACCCTTCTATAAGCAGCCTTAGCTGAATTACCCGGTTTAAAAAACTATCCAGGCTCACGGAAATGGAATCCCAGGGTGCGGTAGGGGAAAATTGGGTCTGTCCCATGATAGAATCAAGGGTTTTCCACTGGTTGTTATCCATCACCTCAATATAAATATCTCCGCAATGACTGCCGAATTTATGGTACCAAAAGTCAAAATTTAATTTTCCAAAACCTGCCGTGCTGATGCAGTTGAATTGGATATACTCCGGCTGATTATTTACGTGCGCAGAGGTATAATAAAGGAAATTGGTATCGGAATGCGCTCGTGCAGGCCCACTGTGGTTATAGAAGGTACCGCAGCTATTGCTGCCGATTCGCCAGCGGTTTCGGTTGTAGGTTATTCCCTTCAATTCCGGAGCCTTATAGTAATAGGCCGGGTCTCTACAGAAGTCAAACTCCTTGTCAAAGTCGATCAGGGAGGGTGCCGGATAAAGGTCATTTAGTGGCGTTAGCTCCAGGCTGTCATTCAGCCGATTATTATCCGGAGTGTACTTCAGATAACTATACAAATTGTGGGGAATTGTTTGCAAGGAACGATCGATGGTTTGCTTGAACGAATAATGGTATAATTCCCCTTTATTCAAGGTATCGTTGATGATTTCACTTACAAGCGTATTGGAATTATGCTGGTAATAGGCAGTTACTTCACCCGGAAAAATAGAGCGGTCCCCTCTGTTTACTAGTTGAATAGTGACCGTGTCGGATGCTCCTCCATAGCAGCTTACCGCCGGAGTAAGCAAGGCCTTCAGCTCAATGTCTTTTACTCCTTTTTCTGAAATGGCAATGTCATCCAATGCCATTACTCCCTTGCAGCACCCTTGATTGGTAGCTTTGAAACGGAACTTGAAAGCCTTGCCAATCACCGGAGAGAGATCCAGGGTTGCCGGGGTAAAACTTTGACGGGCAGAATCATGGGTTAGACTGTCAATACTATGCAACAAGTCCCATCTTTCCCGCTCGTTGATTTCCACTTGCAGAGGTCCCATATAAGTAGAATCTCCATACCGATGATAAAAAAAACGCAATTCTGCCTGCTGCAGGTTTGAATCCAGGTAAATACAAGGAGAGGTGAGGGTGGCCACCTCATTGATTTTGGTCAAGTAGGATTCTGTATAAATGTAATTTCCTCCGGTATGATCTTTTGCAGGGCCGGAACTTTTACTAAAAGATGGTCCCTGAAAAAGAAGCCAGTTGTAGTCAGTATTGCCTCTTTCCCAATCATTGCATACAAAAGCCCCATTTTTACTAGGAGCCGGATCGGATTTACAACCATCAAAATTTTCAGTAAATATTTGACCGGAGCGGACGTGTTTTATCGAGGGGTTATTAAAAAACAAGGTATCAGACAGGAGGGTGTCATTACTCTGGTTGGCATCCTGAGGGGTGGTTAGGCTAAGCGATAAGACCAGCTGCTTAGACTGGGGAAAGGAGTATGCGGTTGGGATCTCAATGGTGCGAATCTCCCCCGCCTTTAAATGGTGGATGATGGTATCTCTGATAATCTGCTGGGGGTTTAGAGAATGTGAATAGGCAGAATAAAAGGTGTCGAGGGGCAAGGCTCCAAGGTTTTGTATTACGGCCAGGATCCGCCCCTTCTGGTAGCTGCATTTTTGGTTATCATTATGAGGCGTAAGGATTTCTTTAATAGTAACATCCCGGCCGAACCGTTCATCGATCTTGATCTGATCCAGGAGGACACCTTCATATTGGGTAGATATATCCGACTGAAACACAAAGCGAATTTTCACATTGGATTTTCCGGCCACCTGGCTCAGCAGGTTGGTAGATAAGTTCCAGGGACGGTTTCCGCTCCAGCTCAACGGAAATGGATTGTTGTACCAGTTGAAAACGGGAAAGGTCGTATCCGCCAGCAATTTATTCCAGCTTATCCCATTGTCCAGACTTAGTTCCACCCAGAAATTATCATGGGATTTTTCCGTTTGGAAAGTGCTTCTGAAAGAAAAATGAGGATCGTAAATCAGGGAAGAAAAATCCATACAGGGTGACTCCAGATAACTTTTTTCCTGTGCATTGTAGTTGCCGGATAAATTGGTGGCAAAGACCCTGCTACCATCATAGGCTGTATTGAGTTTGGCAGCCGTGGGCACTCCCCAGGCCCAACTATTATTGGTCCCATATGAAATCCATTTATGATCGCTTTGCTCAAAGCTTTCCAGATAGGGAACTTTAATGGATTGTTCAATGATTATAGCAAATGTGTTGGAATCATTTGCATGCGTAGTATCCCTGGGATGATTGATATCAATGTGAATACTATTGAGGGAATCTTTAAGTGGGATCAGGTTTTTCATACGATACATAAGGGTTGCGGTAGGTGGCAAGGTGTCGTTGATGGTATCGGTGTAATTAAACAAAGTTGAAAAAACAGTTACCGTAAAACCACTCATGGCCTCCTTACCGGCATTCTCTATTTGCAGCAGGGCGGAATCTTGCATTTGCGTGTAACAACCGCCTGTGGGATGGATCA
>CAZBIF010000047.1:10621-17199 GCA_964492055.1 uncultured Flavobacteriales bacterium | reverse complement strand
CGACCTGATCCAGGACTTGCGGGCTTCGCTCATCCCCATCGTCAGCGGGCAGTATGGCACCCAGGTGAAAACGCAGTTGTTCCCCTGGTTGTACTACCCCCTGCTTTATTCCCGGAACAATCACCCCATCAATAAAAACCTGGAGGTGGTACAGGCCAGATTTGCCAGCAGCATTGACCTGGTGGGTGATGAAGGATTGAAAAAGACGGTCTTGCTGGCTTCCTCCGAAAAGACCAAGCTGGTAAAAACCCCCACCCGGGTGAGCCTGCGCATGGTGAATTTTGAACCGCCAGTGCAACAATTCACCAAACAGCACGTGCCGGTAGCGGTGATGGTAGAAGGAAAATTTTCTTCCCTCTATGCCAATCGTCTCCCGCCGAATATCATGAATGCCGGGGAAATTCAGTTCCGGGAAAGCAGCCCGAGCCTCCGGCAGGTATTTATCTCCGACGGGGAGATGCTGGAAAACGAAGTGCGTCCCAACAGTAATGAGTATTTTGCGCTCGGCTTCGACCGCTTTACCCAGCAACAATATGGCAACAAGGAATTTTTTCTCCGCCTGATCAATTATATGGTGGACGATTCCAATATTATGTTGTCTAATAGCAAGAATTACCGCATCCGCTTACTTGACGGTAGCCAGGTGAAAGCACATAAGGCTGCCATTCAGTGGCTGAACTTGCTCTTGCCGGTGTTGCTGATCCTTGTGGTCGGGCTGATCACCCATTTTATAAGAAAGAAAAAATTTGCCCGCTGATGAAGAACCTCATAGGTTTATTGATTTTATTGTTTTTGGCAGTGATCGCTTATTTTACCTTTTTTCATGAAGGGGGTAGCGGTAAGCCCAAAGAAGCCTTAAGCGATTTTGCCATAGAAGACACTGCCGCCGTAGACCAGATCTTTATCACGGACCGCAGCGGGGGGAAAGTGTTGCTTAGCCGGCGCGGCCATGATCAATGGATGGTGAACAACAGCTTCGAGGCCCGTCCGGATGCCATAAAGCTGATCCTCAAAACCCTGCGTGATATTAAGGTGCAACAGAATGTGAGTAAAACCACCATGCCCAATGTGTTGAAACGCATGGCCACCACCGGCACCAAGGTGGAATTCTACACCGGAGGTAAAAAACCGGAAAAAACCTGGTACATCGGCGACATGACGGGGAGCCGGGTGGGCACTTATATGCTGCTGGAAAAGGACGGTGAGAAATCTTCCATTCCCTACATTACCCATTTGCTGATGGAAATGGGTTACCTGGGTTCCCGCTTTTTTACCGATTCCATTCTCTGGCGGGATCGGATTATGATAAAAGCCCCTCCTTCCAAGATCACCTCTATAGAAGTGATCCATGGGGTAGACTCCCTGGAATCATTTAAGCTGAGCAGAATCTCCAAGGCATCCTATGAGCTGCTAGGTTATGATAGTAAGGATACACTTGTGTTACCAGCCATTTACGTAAAGCAATACCTGAACCAGTTCTCCGGAATTTATTACGAATACTTGGATGTAAATACCAAACCTACCCTACTTGACAGCATTCGGAATTCCCCGCCTCGACACCGGATCACTATTCAGTTGCAAGGGGGCAAGAACATCCAAATACTTTCCCATTTTATGCCGGTGCGGGAAGGCGCTGAGCTGGGGGGCAAACCTATCAATTACCACCCCGAGCGTATGTATGCTTTTAGTTCAGAAATGGATGAGAATGAATTCCCGGTTGTTCAAAATCTCACTTTTGACCCTTTAGTTCCTGATTTCAAAGACATTAAGGGATCAACAAATGTTAATAAGTAAATTATTTTAAGCCTCCCTTTTCGGATTCATTTACTATAAATTTGTTTTTCACTCCATTAATAAATGTGATATGAAATTTATCGTTTCCAGTTCTTCATTGCTCAAACAATTGCAATTGATCAGCGGGGTGCTGAACAGCAACAATTCGCTGCCGATACTGGACCATTTCCTGTTTGAGATCAAAAAGAAGGAGATCACCGTTACTGCTTCTGATCTGGAAACTACCATGAGCACCAAATTACAGGTGGATGCCAAAGAAGAAGGCATCATCGCCATTCCCGCCAAGTTGCTGCTTGATATTTTAAAATCACTGCCTGAACAACCGCTGACCTTTACCATCAAGCAGGAAGGTTTTGCCATTGAGATCTCTTCGGATTACGGTAAGTACCGCCTCAGCGGTCAGGATGGCAATGAATTTCCAAAATCACCGGAAGTGGAATCGCCTACCAAACTGAGCGTTTCCGGGGAACTGATCTACAATGCCATTGAGAAAACCATTTTTGCCAGCGGCAATGACGACCTGCGTCCGGTAATGTCAGGCGTGTTTTTTCAGCTATCGAAGGAAGAGATCACCTTTGTGGCCACCGATGCCCACAAACTGGTAAAATACGTGCGTTCTGACGCCAAAGCTTCCAAGAGCGCTTCTTTCATTATGCCCAAAAAGCCTCTGAACCTCCTGAAAAATACCCTGAGCAGTATAGATGAGACTATAGAAGTGGAATTCAACGAAACCAACGCCAGCTTTCAGTTCGGGGACACCCGCCTGATCTGCCGCCTGATCGATGGCAAATACCCGAACTACGATGCGGTGATCCCCAAAGAGAACCCTAATAAACTTACCATAGAGCGCAATGCCTTCCTGAATTCCATCAAGCGGGTAAGTATTTTCTCCAGCAAGACTACCCATCAGGTACGTTTGAAGATCAGCGGCAGTGAATTAAACATTTCTGCGGAAGATCCCGATTTTAATAACGATGCCAAAGAAAGACTGACCTGTCAGTACGATGGGGAAGACATGGAGATCGGTTTTAACTCCCGTTTCCTGATCGAAATGCTGAGCAATCTGGATACCGAAGAGGTAGTATTGGAAATGTCTGCCCCCAACCGGGCCGGCATCCTTACCCCGGCTACCGGGAATGATGCGGAAGAGCAGGTGCTGATGCTGGTGATGCCGGTGATGCTTAACTCATAGTCACGATCTCTTTTACTTTTTTTTCCGCTGCGGAAAGGGTGTATTTCCCCTTGCGGTGATTGCGGTACCGCAACCTGTCCCCTTCCCCTGTTTCGATAAGTTTAAAAACGTTGGGATGAATGTAATAGTCCCTACAGATACTGATGGTATTGCCTAACTTTTCGGCCACCAGCTTTACCAGGGTAGTATCCAGCTTGATCCGTTTGTTTTCCGCACACATTTTCACCGCTTCCGGATAGTATTCCACCGCCAAAGTGGTGCCCCCCCAGGTGCGAAAATCCTTGGCCGTAAAATATTCTTTGCCCGTGATGCGATAAAGATAATCGTTCACATCAGAAGAGCTGACATTTCTGAAAGAACCGTTGTGTTTGTAGCGGAACAACTCGTAGCCAGGCAGTTCAGCACTTTTTTTTATCAGGCGTGCAAGGCGCTTATTGGCCAGGGTCACATTCCTGATCTTGTTGCTCTTTCCCTTGAACTCAAACATGACCCGATCGCCGGCAAAATCCACATGCTTTCTGCGCAAAGTGGAAAGGCCGTGGGTGGCATTCTGCCGCTGATAAAAGGTGTTGCCGATCCGAATGTAGGTTTCATCCAGGGTCATCACCATCAAGGCCAGCACCTTGTCTTTTACCCAATCCCTTTTGCGAAGATCTTTATTCACCCTTCTGCGAATGCGGGGCAGGAATACGGCAAACTCCTTCAGTTCATCAAACTTCTCCTTATTCCGCTGCTCATGCCATTGCGGATGGTAGATGTATTGTTTTCGCCCTTTGTCATCATAACCGTAGGCAAGGATGTGCATGCAATCCTCGGAACAGATCCGCACCTCCTTCCAGTTTGGTGGTATCACCAGGTTCTCAATGTGATCAAGTACGTGTTTGTTCTTAACCATCCCCCCATTCTGTACCCAGCGGTAATAGAAGGACTCTTTCTCCCGCTGCCGGCTAATATCAAAATGTTCCTCCTGACTATATTTGATCTCCGTTGGCATAAGCAAAGAGAAAACAGTCAAAAGTGGGAAGGGTTTGCAAGGTCATCCTCAATTCATTGGTCTGCCCTATTTTTGTGGCATGGAGGAAGCAGATCTCAACTTACTTAAACAACTGGTTAACATTCATGCTCCATCCGGTGAGGAATATGCCATGCAACAATTCCTGATCCGCTGGTTTAAAGAAAACAAATCAGAATTTGCCTCCCCTCCGGAACTGATCTATGGAGAGGATTTTCAGGATTGCCTGATCGTAGTGTTTGGGCAACCTAAGCTAGCCGTTTTTGCCCATATGGATTCGGTAGGCTATACCGCAGGCTACCAAAATGAATTGATAAAAATAGGAGGGCCAAAAGCCGAGGGAGGCACGCTACTCACGGGTGAGGACCGGTTAGGAAAGATTGAAGGCAAATTGCACTATGCCATAGAAGATGATGGGGATGAACAGCGCATCGTCAAGACCATGGTTGAATTTGAAAGGGAAATCGAGCGCGGCACTACCCTTACTTATAAACCCCATACCGACTTACAGGATAAATTGCTTACCTCCACTTATCTGGATAACCGCCTGGGGGTACTTAATGCTTTGAAACTTGCTTTTCATGCAGAGAACCTCGCTCTGGTATTTTCCTGCTGGGAGGAGACCGGGGGAGGCAGCGTGGGCTATCTCTCACGGTACTTGTACGATAAGTACCGCATCAGGCAGGCTTTGATTTCTGACATTACCTGGGTCACCGAAGGGGTAAAAGCAGGAAAAGGGGTGGCTATTTCCCTGCGGGATTCAGGAATTCCACGACGGTCTTATATCAAAAAGATAGTCAGGCTGGCAGAAGGGTCAGGAATTCCCTATCAACTGGAGGTGGAAAGCTCCGGAGGTAGTGACGGTAATGCGCTGCAAAGGGCACCTTACCCTTTTGACTGGTGCTTTATCGGGGCGGCAGAAGATCATGTTCACCAACCCAATGAGCAGGTTCACGTAGACGATGCAGCAGCCATGTTCAACATGTACCAATACCTGGTTCGTGAGTTAAGCCCATGAGACCCAAAAGACGAAATCAAAAATTACAAAGGAGGAAGACCGCATACCCCGGGGGGAAGCCGGATATAAAAGTCCCCAGGAAGGACAATATGGACAATGTACACCTGCTGATGGTGCTTACTTATTTTATCAGTCTGTTTTACATTTTCAATATGTTTCTGCAAATTGACCTTAGCCTCTTCGGCCTTACCCGCCTGGCCGCTTTATTTCTGGCGGTATCCTTTCTCATTCCAATCAAATTGTACCGCATAAAATTCACCATGAGCATCTATGAATATATTTTGCTGAATTTTTTAGCTATTACTCCCGCCTTGCTTGCCCTCATGCTCAGCCTCAATTATAATCTGCGGGGGGATATGTACAGCGAAACTTACCGTATTGCCTCGATCGAGCGGCTGGAACGAAAAACCATTTACCATCTGAAGGATGATCAGTACCAGCAGGCTGAATACCTGCGAACCATTGCTGATAACGAAGAAATTGAACGCACGAATAATAAATACCTGAGTATCTATTTTTCAGATGGGTTATTTGGCATCCGGGTAATTGAAAAAAAGCAATTGCATTAAGAATTCGCTTCGTACACTTCAAGGATCATCTCCCAGCTATATCCCCTTTGTAACAGGCTATTAAACAGGGATTGTTTTTCTTTTTCCTCCAGTTCTTTACCGGTACCCTTCCGCTTCATAAGGTCTTGCAGGTTTGCCCGGAATAGTTCTTCCTCATAACTATCGAGAATCTTTCTCCCCACCCCAGGAGGTATTTTCCGTTCTGCAAGAGCGTAGGAGATTTTTATAGGGCCCCACTTTTTACTGACTACTTTATTCCGGACAAAACTTTCCGCAAATCGTTTTTCATCCAGCCAGTTTTCTTCTTCCAGTTTCTCAATTAAGCTGGGCTGCTTTTCGGTTGGTACTTTAAGCTCAGTCAGCTTGTTCTGAACGTCCTTGCGGCAACGCTCCTGATAAGCGCAGTAGCGTATCAATTTTTCCCAAACCTTATCCTCTGTCATCGGTTACTTTTTCCTGACCTTTGCCTCCGGCAGACGAAATTAAGCCTGGCCTTTTGAAAAATAAGAAAGCCCTCTATTTATTACTCGGCGCCAACGCCATTTCCCATTTTGCGCAGGGCATCAGCATGCTGGCCATCCCCTGGTATTTTGCGCGCTTTCTGAATGCTTCGGCCACCTTTGCCAGCATTTATTCTATTGCCACCTTTGCTACCCTCTTCTGGGGATTGTATGCCGGCACCATCATCGACCGTTTCCCCCGCAAGCAGATCTTTCTCGGTATTTGTGCTGTCAGCGCTGTGGTTTTGCTTACCATCTCTGCGCTTGGTTTCCAGCAGGGCACGGTGCCCATGTGGGGGGTGGCACTGGTATTTTGTTTCACCGTATTCAACTACAACATCCACTACCCTACCTTATATGCCTTCGGGCAGGAGATCAGCGAGCGGCATCATTACGGAAAAACCAATTCACTGCTGGAGGTGATGGGACAATCCGTAAATGTACTTTCGGGGGCGGCGGCAGTATTGCTATTGGAAGGAATCGATATTACACT